>NC_022359.1:1506085-1812170 GCF_000354175.2 Vibrio alginolyticus NBRC 15630 = ATCC 17749 | reverse complement strand
GAAAATAACCTTATAAATACCACCGAATTGTGTCTAATCTAATCTTATCAGACGAAGGCTTCAACCATCGGAGAGACAAATGTGAGCTTTTTAGACAATCTTTTAGAGAATAGTGATTAACTGAGCAAAACTTGTTTGTATTTTAAACTCATTATGTAGACGATTTTATATTCCTCGTGTATTTGGGCCTTTACCGCTGAGCTATTATTAAGAAATGTTTGGTCTGTTAAAAAGGATTGGGTACACTTGCGCGACCAGAATAGTGAGAGATAGATCAATGGCAAATACAGCAGCCGCATTACATATTCTTGTGAAGCACAAAGAGCAAGCGGAAGACATAATCAAGCAACTGAAAAAAGGCGCAAAGTTTCAGACATTAGCGAAGAAGTATTCAACTTGCCCGTCAGGCAAACGCGGTGGTGACCTTGGTGAATTCCGCCGTGGTCAAATGGTACCTCAATTCGACAAAGTGTGCTTTTCTGGCGAAGTGTTAACGCCGCATCTAGTTAAAACCAAGTTCGGTTGGCATGTTGTAAAGGTGCTTTACAGAACATAAGGCTTGGTATCGACCTAAACATTGTCAGATGAAACCCACAAGCATTAAATATCATCTGCACGGTCTCTTTTAACCAATCACTACCGTTATGACATGGCAGATACATTCTGATCTGCCATGCCCCACCAAACGCTAATCTTTCCAAACTAGAAACTCATTTATATGCAGTTAACTTGGCTTTTCTCATAAGTCGTTATCCTATTTCAAGCTTTGGTATGAGAATACGTTTGCTGGTTGTATCAATTATCAATGCTATTCCTTGCTGGCGAACTTTGGTTCATGTTCGGGCGCCATTCGCATATGATAGCGACCTTATAAAAATTAACCCCGTTCATAATTTAAGATGTCCCTGACTCATAAAGACTATTTTAAAATCGCATTTCCTTTCATTGTTTCTACTGTTACCCAACCATTGTTGGGGGCGGTGGACACCGCGGTGATCGGTAAACTCGGTGTGGCTGAGATGATTGGTGGTGTAGCGATCGGCACCGTCATCATGAATACCTTGTATTGGCTGTTTGGCTTCTTCCGCGTCAGTACTACCGGGCAAAGTGCAATCGCATTAGGTAAAAATAGCCCAGAGGATCAAGCGAGTAGCTTATTGCGTCCTTTCGTGCTTTCGCTCTGCCTTGGCTTGATTTTCATTGCGTTGCAGTCCGTGATTTGGATGGGGGCAGAGCTGATTATCTCCCCTGATGCAGTCGTGGCCGAAAACGCTAAGACTTACTTCGATATCATGATCTTTGGTGCGCCGTTTGTACTGCTGAACTACACCGTGATTGGTTGGTTGATGGGGCAGGCGAAAGCCAAAGAAACCTTGTTCACGCAAGTGTTTGGTAATGTTCTGAACATCGTGCTGGATATCGTATTTGTGTTGTACTTTGATATGGGCATTGCTGGTGTTGCGGTGGCGACACTTATCGCGCAAATCTCGACGTTTGTTATTGGTGCGGTGCTGGTGTTGAAAACCTGTCGCTTCCCGCTGTTTGATCACATTCAGACCGCAAAAATGACGCGTAAAGCTCTCAAAGTCATTGCGTCTTCCAATATGGATCTGCTGCTTCGTACTGTGTGTCTATTGGTGTTCTTCAACATGATGGCGCGTGTAGGCTCTCAGCTTGGTTCTGATGTGCTTGCTGCGAACGCAATCATGATGCAAGTGACCTTTATCGTCAGCTACATGTTCGACGGTGTAGCGAACGCGTCGAGCGTCTTTGCAGGTAAAGCGGTAGGCCAGAAGAATACGACATTGCTTGATAACGTGATTAAGCTAAACACGCAATGGACCGCGGCGTTCGTTGTTGTCTTGACCTTGCTGTTAGTGCTGTTCAAACACCAAGTGGTGATGTTGTTTACCACCTTGCCAAACCTTGTTGAACTGTATCTAGACATGAGCCCTTGGTTATTGGCATTCCCGTTGGTTGCTGGTTTTGGTCTTACGTTTTACGGCATCTTTACCGGTACAGGGACGACGCGACCAGTGCGTAACTCTACCTTTCTAACCATGGTGTTGTTCTTAGTGACTCAATTTATTGCGGTGCAATATTGGGGCAACCACGGTTTATGGCTGGCATTCACTCTGTTCTACGTTGGGCGCTTTGTCTTCTTGTTCCCATACCTCGAACAAGTCAAACAAAAGTGTCAGTAATTCACACTGTCACAAACGACCTAATTTAGATGTTCTTATAACAAGGGTGGAGCCATCTGCCCTTGTTGATAAATCTGAAAAAGGTGATGAAATAACCCCTCCGACTGGTTTCCTTGCTTTAACCCGCATGATATTATTTGTGATGTTATATTATTACATTTATTTTGATGCCGTGATTTCTCGACCAATACTCTCCGTTAATAATCTCAGCCTTACAGACTCAGAGCGCACACTCTTCAAAGACATTTCTTTTGAGCTGTTTCAAGGTGAAGTTCTTGCCATTATGGGACCTTCCGGCATTGGTAAATCCATGTTGTCGAAAGCCGTCGCAGGTTTTTTGCCGTCTGATATTTGGGTAGACGGAAGTATCCAGCTTAACAGCAGTGAAGTCGCACAAACTGTCATGCTGCAACGCAGTCAGTCGCAGCGTCCCGCGGTCATTTTCCAAGATGCACTCAAAGCACTGAATCCATTGGCCTCTGTCGAACAACAACTGTGTTTGGCATTGACGGGCAACAAAACGCGCTTGTCTTCAGCAAACCGAGACACGGTGACGACCTTGTTGTCTCAACTCGGATTTGCGGATCCAAAAGCAGCATTGGCGCAGCATCCAAGTCAGCTATCTGGTGGTCAGCGCCAGCGTATTTGTATTGCCATTGCATTGCTTGGTAGTGCCAACTTGATCATCGCTGATGAGCCCACCAGTGCGCTCGATCCAATCACCGAAGCGGAGATCCTTGAGTTGTTCCGCAGCAGTGTTCAGCAACGCAACATCAGTGGTTTGTTGATCACGCACGATCTGTCTGCGGCTTTGGCGTGTGACAAAGTCTTGGTGATTGCGGACAACACCATGGTGGCTTATGGCGCACCATGGCAAGCCATTCAGCAAAGTTCGCATCCTTTCTGCCAACAACTTGCGCAACTGCTGCCTTAACCTCATCTCTGGAGCCTATTTTGACTAAGCACAACTTGAGCGGGCACACGCAGCCTAAATCGGCGGAAGTTCGCTTTGAGCAAGCCAGTGTTCACTATTACTCCAAACCAAGTTGGTTAGGGGGCAAACCGTTCAAAGCGCTCGAACAATTGGATCTTGCCATCGACACAAAGAACATTGCGATTGTTGGTCCGTCTGGTGCGGGTAAATCGACCTTGATTGAACTTCTGTTTGGTCTTCGTAAACCCACATCTGGTGAAGTGTATGTGTGTGGTTATCCGTTATCGCGTAGCTCGGCTAAGCAGCGACAAGAGTTGTGTCAGCACATTCAGCTGATCCCACAAGAGCCGCAATCGAGCTTGAATCCGTACTACACCGTTCGCCAGATCTTACTGGAGCCGCTAAGCAACATTGGTTTGACGCAAGAGCTTAACGAGAAGGTGGAAAAGGTCTTAGCGGATGTCGGTTTGGATCTCACATTGTTGGATCGTAACCCGCAGCAATTATCAGTTGGGCAAGCCCAACGCGTGGCTATCGCTAGAGCTTTGATTGTCGAGCCTTGTGTGTTGGTTGCCGATGAGCCAACCAGCAGCCTAGACCCCGTCAGTCGTAAACAGATTCTCGAATTGTTGGCAGGCATTCAAAAGAGTCGTCAGATGCGCCTGATTTTGGTGACACATGACCTCGATGCGGCACAAACCCTATGCGATGAAATCCTAGTGTTAGACAAAGGACGCGTTGTCGAGCACGGCACGGCACAAAACGTGACAAATAACCCATCGCACTTGATCACGAGAGCCTTGATGAGCGCTCAACACAAAAGTAATGAATTCACAAAAACCATTGGAGAGGTTTCTTATGCACCTTAGTACTCCCAAGTTAGCTTTGTCGCTGGCTTTAAGCGCATTGCTGACGGGTTGTTTTGACTCTGGCGAAAGCAAGCCAGAAGCGGAAAAAGCAGCTGCACCGCAAGCAACGGAAATTCGCGTTGCCATGATGCAACCACCACGCACAGGTTTGTCACCACTTTCAGATGACGCGTTCAAACTGTCACGTTGGAGCACAGCAGAAACGCTAGTGAACCTAAACGATCAGTCGGTAGCAGAGCCTATGCTGGCAACGGAATGGGAACAAGTTGATCCGATGACGTGGCAATTTACAGTACGTAAGGGCGTTAAATTCCACGATGGTTCTGACCTTGACGCCAACGCGGTTGTGAACTCTCTACAAAAAGCATTAGATGCCGCACCTAAGCCACGCATTTTGGATGGTATCGAATGGCAAGTTCGCGCATTGGACGACTTCACTGTTGAAATCAAAACGACCTTTAACGATCCATTGTTGCCAAGCCGTCTATCTAGCCCACAGCTAGCGATCCTTTCTGGTGCTGCATATCAAGAAAACGGTCGTGTTGTGCCAATCAATGCGGGTACGGGTCCATTCGTTCTGACAGAAATCAACGGGACAACCAGCGCAAAACTGAAGCGTTTTGACGGTTACTGGGGTGAAAAAGCAAAAGTAGACAGTATCTTTGCTGAATACGTACCAAACGGTTTTGCTCGTGCTGCTGCACTGCGTACCGGTGAGGCGGATGTCGTTGAAGCGGTTCCTGTATCGCAAATCGCGATGATGGAATCTTCACAGTTGCATGAAGTCGCAATGCCACGTACCAACACGCTTTACCTAAACAACAAATCAGATGTGTTTAGCCAGTTCGGTTTGCGTAAAGCAGCAGCTCAAGCGGTTAACCGTGAGCAAATCATCAAAACGGTTTACGAGAACCACGCCGATTCAGCAAAAGGTTTGTTAGGTCCTGCATTGGCATGGGCTCAACCAATTCGTGACGCGAACCCTCGTATGGAAACCATGGAAATGCGCCACGCGAACGGTGAGAAGATCACCATCGGTACATTTACCGACCGTGCTGAGTTGCCAGAAGTAGCGGTGCTATTAAAGCAACAACTTGAAGCGGCTGGCTTTGTGGTTGAACTAGACGTTCGTGAATACGCACAAATCGAAAACGATGCACTAGCAGGTAAGTTCGATGCGTTCTTGTTGTCACGTGCAACAGTGTTGGATTCTGGTGATCCAGTGGCGTACATGCAAAGTGACTTTAGCTGTAAAGGTTCTTACAACCTAGGTCAGTTCTGCTCTGAAGAAGTGGACGCAGCATTGAAACACGCTGATCGTCAGCCGTTGGGTGAGAAACGCCAACAAGCGATCATCGAAGCAGAAAGCAAAATCCTTGAGCAATACGCTGTGATTCCACTGCTTCACGAGCGTGTAATCCAAGGTGAGAGTGACCGCGTGAAGAATGCACAACGCGACCCACGTGAGCGTCGCCTGATCGACCAGTTTACTGAGGTGAACTAACTCGATGTCGTCTGTTGCCAACATGCGCTCTCGTTGGAGCGCTTGTATGCCTGAATGGTTTACGCGTTTTTTGTCGCGCTTCCTGTCTCTCGGGGTAGTAGTTGTGATGGTGGGTTTGATGCCGGATATTGCCGGTATCGATCCAAGCCAATCAATCCTCCGTGCCCGTGCGGGTGCTCAACAATTGCTGACGGCGGAAGCTCTGCAAGCAATTCGAGAAGATCTTCAACTTGACCGCAGCGCTGCTGAGCGACTGTGGGATTGGTTGACGCTTGCCATGCAAGGTGACTTAGGTGTCTCTTGGGTGAGTGGCGCATCCGTGATGGAGAGCGTTCAACAAACCGCAAAAACGTCGCTATTACTGATGCTTACAGCGCTAGGCATGGCATTTGTAATGTGTATGGCGAGCGTCCTTTACACTGTGCGTCGTTGGCAACAGAATCGTTTAGACAAACATCATGACACGCTCAGTTCGGTGTTGGTCTCACTGCCTGAATACGTGATTGCTTCGTTGCTGATCATGGTGTTTTCCATTTGGTTGGGCTGGTTCCCGCCTTATGGTTGGCAAGGCGTGCAAAACCTCTGGCTACCAAGTTTGGCAATGGCATTGCCTGCTGCTGGTTTGTTCGGGCGCTTGCTCAATGACAGCCTCAAGCGTGTATTGGATGAGCCTTGGGTGATCACTTGGCTATCGGCAAACGTCAGTAAGTTTCAAATCTTACGCTTTGCCTTGTGGCGTGCCGTTAGTAACTTGATTCCTCAAATCGCAATGACGGTGATTGGTTTAACCGGCGGCGCGGTTGCTGTGGAACAAGTGTTTTCCATTCCGGGCATCGGACGACTAATCTTAGGTGCAGCGAAGTCACAAGATCTGCCGATGCTGCAAGGCGGCTTGTTGGTGTTGTTGGTGTTCTCGATGTTAATCAGCAGTGCGAGCATCTTATTGCAACGTTGGTTACTCGGGCACAGTGTCACAAGTGGCAAGTTGATCAGCAGTCACAGCACGTTCCGTTTTACCCAAAGCACCACCAAACGTATCGTCAGTGCCACAATCTTTGTCTTGCTGATTGGTTGTGCTGGATGGGCGTTAATGCGCGATCCTTACACCATCCAATTTACCCGCCTTGAATCGCCAAGCTTAGCTGCCCCGTTTGGTGCAGATGCGGTCGGGCGAGATCTGCTTGCTCGCGTTGGCGGCGGTATGATGTCGACAATCAAAATGGGCATCATCGCAACGTTCCTAAGTTTGGTGATTGGTTTGCTGCTCGGCTTCGTGACTCGTTATAGCCAAGGCTTAATTGAGATCACCAAAGGTGTGCCATACATTGTGGCGGGTCTGCTGATTGCTGGTCTAACGGGGATGAACCCAAACAGTGCTTTGATTGCGATTGTTATGGTGTCGTGGGCACCATTAGCGGCGCACTGTGCGAGCTTGTTGATGGAAGCCAAAGCGCAGCCTTATACGCATCTTGCGCCCATTTGGGGAACCAGTCAGTGGCAAGTACTCCGTTACTACTTGTTGCCTTACGTACTGCCGCCATTGATTCGTCACGCGTTTCTACGTTTGCCATACATTACGCTCAGCCTGACGTCTCTGAGTTTTATCGGACTTGGCGTTAAGCCGCCAGAACCTGAGTGGGGCTTACTGATTGCAGAGAATCTGCCTTATATCGAGCGCTCACCATTAGGTGTCTTACTGCCAATCTCAGGTTTAGTTTTGATGGCAATTGCGGTGAATTTGATTTTTGATGACAAATGACGAGCAGCGATAAAGCGAAGTGAGCTTCCATATCCAGATGTAATAAGTAATTTGGTAATTTAGAAAACAAAAGGATGTGTTTTCTGCCAGAAAGTACACAGCACGGTCTATGTATATTGGAAGCACCTATAAATTAACGAGTATAAAAGTTACGCGAACTCAGATGTTTAGGTAGTGTTACTCTTTATACACACGTAATCCTTTATCCGTTAATTCTTGAGTGACCACTTCGGATAGGTTTCGATCGGTAATAATTCCGTCCAATTGCTCGATGTCTAATGCATGAAAGCTCGCTATCTGACCGTATTTAGTTGAGTCTGAGATCAGATAATTGGTTTGTGCCGCCTTGATGATTGCTTTTTTAACGAGAACTTTATTTTCATTAGGTGTTGATAAGCCTTTCAAGCTCCAAGATGAAGTCGAAATAAAGGCGATATCAATATTTAGCCCATTCAAGAACTCTGCGACTTTTCCACCAATGGTGGATTGGTTCTCGCGGTCAATTTTTCCCCCAGTGTGGTAAAGCTCACATTCACTGTGCGCCATAAGGAAAGCAGCAATAGAGAAGTCATTGGTGATCACTAAAAGATCATTACGATTTGCTATTTGATGGGCGATTTCTAGAGAGGTTGTTCCCGCATCCAAGTAAATCGTAGCGTCTTGACCAATTAACGTAGCCGCCAGCTTACCAATTTGAATTTTTTCATCCGCTTGTTGCTCGACCTTCGCATCATGGGAAAGTTCGGAATGTAGAGCTTGAGCGAGTTGCACTCCACCAGAAACAGAAACGACTTTACCTGAGGATTCAAGCTTCACGATATCACGACGAATGGTCATATGTGATACGCCAAGGTGGTCGGTTAAATCTGAAATGCTTAACACTTCTTGATGTGATAACAGGGATAATATGGTTCTTTGACGTTCTGCTGGGATCATAGTTTCACTTCTATATTCTTGTTTTTCAGTATCCTACCAATCTTTTCATTTGTTGTGAATATCTGTGAATTATGTTCTCAACGTTGTAAGAACAGCCTTCGCTTGTGTTAACTGCTCGGAATATCTCTGCCCATAAAGAGGTATATATCACGACATTGTTAATTTGTGTGAAAAAATGTGATTCAAAGCGAGGTCTTAGTATTAATCTTCACATATAATCACACCAACCAAACAAGAATTAACAAAGTTTAATAGACCAGAAGGCATTGTTTTTATGAGTGAAGTTCAATCTGTAGGTGTTATCGGTTTAGGCTCTATGGGAATGGGCGCCGCAAAGTCATGTGTGCGTGCAGGCCTAGATGTCTATGGTTTCGATTTAAATTCTCAAGCGCTTGAAGAGTTAGGTTCATTCGGTGCAAAAGCTGTTTCTACAAATGCAGTTGAGTTTGCAGATAAGCTTGATTCGGTTCTAGTTCTTGTTGTGAACGCAGCTCAAGTTAACACGGTCTTGTTCAAGACCGGTCTTGCTACAGCGCTTAAGCCGAATACGCCAGTAATGGTTTCAGCAACCATCTCAGCAGAAGACGCAAAACAAATTGAAGCGAAATTGGCAGAACACAATCTTGTGATGCTTGATGCACCGGTATCTGGTGGTGCTGCAAAAGCAGAATTAGGTGAGATGACTATTATGGCGTCGGGAGCGCAAAGCACATTTGATGCACTTGAACCAGTACTCAACGCAACGGCAGCTAAAGTCTACAACATCGGTGAAGCGATTGGCCTAGGCGCAACTGTGAAGATTATCCACCAATTGCTAGCAGGTGTTCATATCGCAGCTGGTGCTGAAGCAATGGCATTAGCGGCACGTGCAAACATTCCTCTTGACCTGATGTACGACGTGGTGACGAATGCAGCGGGTAACTCTTGGATGTTTGAGAACCGCATGAAGCATGTAGTTGATGGTGATTACTCCCCTAAATCTATGGTCGACATCTTTGTGAAAGATTTAAACCTCGTATCGGACACAGCAAAAGATCTCAAATTTCCACTTCCTCTATCAAGCACAGCACTAAACATGTTTTTGAGTGCAAGCAATGCTGGTTTTGGCCAGGAGGACGACAGTGCCGTTATCAAGATTTTTGATGGTATTGAGCTTCCAGGTGTAGAAAACAAACAGAAATAAGCGCACGTAAAACGGAGAAAAAATGATGTTATTAGGCGTTATCGCAGACGACTTTACTGGCGCAACAGACATCGCAGGTTTTCTTGTAGAAAACGGCATGCGCACAGTTCAGCTTAACGGTATTCCAAAAGAAGAGATTGATGTAAACGCAGATGCGGTCGTGATCAGTCTTAAATCTCGCTCTTGTCCTGTAGATGAGGCAATCGAGGATTCAGTAGCGGCGCTTAAGTGGCTGCAAGCAAATGGCTGTCAGCAGTTTTACTTCAAGTACTGCTCAACGTTTGACAGCACAGCAGAAGGTAACATTGGTCCTGTAACGGATGCACTGCTTGCAGAGCTAGGTGAAGCGTTCACCATTGTCTGCCCATCATTACCAGTGAATGGTCGCACAGTTTTCAACGGCCATCTATTTGTATTCCAAGACTTGCTAAGCGACTCAGGTATGCGTAATCACCCTGTGACACCAATGACTGATTCAAGCCTAGTTCGTATGATGGATGCTCAATCTCAAGGCAAATCTGGCCTGGTGAACTTCCAAATAATTGAACAAGGTCCAAAAGCGGTAATTGAGCGCTTTGAAGAGCTAAAAGTACAAGGCAACCGCTACGCAGTGGTTGATGCATTCAATGCAGAGCATCTTGTCACACTTGGCCAAGCGGCGAAGTCTCTAAAACTGGTAACTGGTGGTTCTGGTTTGGCTGCGGGTATTGCTAAGAACTGGATAGAGAGCCTTGAAGATCAAAGTGATGCGAAGCAAGAGGGGAACCCTAAAAAGGCACCAACCGTTGTGTTATCTGGATCTTGTTCTGTCATGACCAACCAACAGGTCGCTGTTTACAAAGAAAAAGCGCCACACTTTGCTATTGATGTGAAGGCGTGTCTGACGGAAGAAGACTACTCAAATCAAGTGTTTGATTGGGTCATGACCAACATCGAAAGCGAGTTCGCACCACTGGTTTACGCAACCGCAGATGCAGCGGCGTTAAAAGCGATTCAACAAGAGTTTGGCGCGCATGCTTCAAGTCACGCGGTTGAACAATTCTTTAGCCAACTTGCAATCAAACTTCAGCAGCACGGTGTGAAAAATTTCATCGTTGCGGGTGGGGAAACCTCAGGGGTTGTAACCCAAAGCCTAGCCGTAAAAGGTTTTCATATTGGTCCTCAAATCGCACCAGGTGTACCTTGGGTGAAGTCACTTGAAGGCGAGCTTTCTTTGGCTCTGAAATCGGGCAACTTCGGCGATGAACACTTCTTTGCCAAAGCACAGTCGTTTTTTGAATAGGTGAGGTTGTGATGAATAAAGAATTGATGACAGAACAACAACTGCGAGAGCAAATGGTCACTATGGCGCGCTCTATGTTTGAACGTGGCTATGCGACTGGCGGCGCTGGCAACCTTTCTCTAAAACTGCCTAATGGACACTTTCTGGCAACGCCAACTGGTTCTTCGTTCGGCCGCTTGATTGCTGAAGAGCTTTCGGTTGTGGATATTGATGGCAACCATATCTCTGGTGAAAAGCCATCAAAAGAAGTGGCTTTTCATCTGGCGATTTATCGAAATAACTCAAAGTGTAATGCGATTGTGCATCTGCATTCTACTTACTTGACGGCGCTTTCTTGTCTTGAAGGTCTAGACCGCGAGAATGCCATCAAAGCTTTCACACCTTACTTTGTAATGCGCATTGGCGAACTGCCAGTGATTCCGTACCTGCGCCCGGGCGACCCTCAGATTGCTGAAGAACTTGCGCAGCGGGCTAGTGACTACAGAGCTTTCCTCCTGGCGAACCATGGTCCAGTGATCACGGGTACGGACTTTGAAGATGCAGTGGATAACGCAGAAGAGCTAGAAGAGACAGCGAAGCTAGCGTTCATTCTTAAAGACAGCAACATCCGCTACTTAACGGATACTGAGATTCAAGACCTAAAAGGGAGAGGTAAGTAATGGCTAAATTCGCGGCAAATCTGACAATGTTATTCACAGAAGTTCCTTTTCTAGATCGTTTCGAAAAAGCACACCAAGCGGGCTTCAAAGCGGTGGAATACCTTTTCCCATACGCATTCGAAGCGCAAGAACTAGCAAGCAAGATACAGCAGTTTGGTTTTGAGCAAGCGTTATTCAACATGCCTCCAGGTGATTGGGATGCAGGTGAACGAGGTTTTGCAGCTATTCCGGGGCGTGAGGATGAATTTAAAACGAGCGTCGAGACTGCGCTGATGTACGCCAAGGCACTGAACTGTAAAAAGGTTCACGCTATGCCTGGCATTGTTGATTCACGCTTCACTCGTGATCAGCATATTGAAACCTTTATCTCAAACATTCGTTATGCAGCGGATAAGTTTGCCGAACAAGGTGTTGAGCTGATGATTGAGCCACTCAACAATCGCGATGTACCGAACTACTTTGTTGCACATCAACGTGAAGCGGTGGAACTCATCAAACAAGTGGCTCGTCCAAACGTGAAATTGCAGATCGATCTCTATCACGCACAAATTATGGACGGTGATCTGAGTACGTTGATTCGCGATGTGGCGCCATACACAGGCCATATTCAAATTGCTTCTGTGCCTGAAAGGCACGAACCATCGGAAGGCGAACTGAATTACCCACACCTATTCAATGTTTTGGATGACTCTGGTTACCAAGGCTGGATCGGTTGTGAATACAACCCAAGGCATAGCACGCAGCTGGGCCTTAGTTGGGTTAAACCATACCTATAACAATTTTAATTTCTATCCATAAATAACTTGAAACCAATTACAAAAACAAAGGGTCGTGACTATGAATATTATCATAACTGGAGGGGCGGGTTTTCTCGGAACCCTACTTGCCAAATCACTACTAAAAGAAAACAAAGCTGAAAGTATTACTATTGTCGACATTCAAAAGTCGCGCTTAGAGGGCATTGATGACCGAGTCGTTTCTTTAGTCATGGATATGACAAAGCGAGAAAATATAGACCAAGTTATTACTGCCGAAACGACACACATTTTTCATTTAGCGGCAATTGTATCGAGCCATGCTGAGCAAGATTTTGATTTAGGCGTAGCTGTAAACCTGACGACCACACAGTTATTGCTTGAGCGTTGCCGTAAAGTAAACCCTAATATTCGTTTTACGTTTGCTTCATCTTTAGCTGTATTTGGTGGTGATCTTCCGGAAACGATTACACCAATAACAGCTCTTCATCCTCAGTCATCCTACGGGACGCAAAAAGCCATAGGTGAATTATTGGTTAACGACTATGCCCGTAAAGGCTTTGTTAAAGCTGTATCCGTACGTTTACCGACTATTTGTATTCGCCCTGGGAAACCAAACCTTGCCGCTAGTTCTTTCGTAAGCGGAATTATTCGTGAGCCTTTGAATGCTCAAGAATCAAATTGTCCTGTAGACCCTACGCTAAAACTTTGGATATCGAGCCCGTCTAGAGTGGTGGACAATATTCAATATGCAGGGCTAATGCCTTATGAGCAGTTAAATAATCTGTCCTATAGAACGCTTAATTTACCTGGTATTCAAACTACACCAGCTGAGATGATTCAAACAATGGACACTCTAATGGGTAAACAACTTTCTAATTATATTACCTATGAGCATGATGCGGGTATTGATCGTATTGTGAGTAGTTGGCCACAAAAAATTGATTGTACTAAAGAACTGGAGCTTGGATTTAAAGCAGACAGTAATTTCAAGGATGTATTACAACAATTTATTTCTGTTAACAATATGGAGATTGTCTAATGTTACCAACCTCAGTAATTGGACTAATAGTAGCCGTATCAGTCCTTGTTTTTCTTGTATTACGTACAAAAGTACATGTGTTAATTGCGATGTTAATTGCGGCATGTATCGCAGGTATTATTGGTGGGTTAAGTGTTGACGACACGATTGCGACCGTTAGCAAAGGATTTGGTGGAACATTAGGCGGTATAGGGATTGTCATCGGTCTCGGCGTTATGATGGGGGCTATTTTAGAGGCTTCTGGAGCAGGAGAAAGTATTGCCTATAATTTTATAAAGTGGTTAGGAAAAAAGAAAGAAGAGGCCGCTCTTGCTGTAACTGGCTATATTGTTAGCATCCCAATCTTTGTGGATAGCGCGCTTATCATTCTTTATCCAATAGCGAAGTCTTTGTCAAAAACGTCTAATCGCTCGATTTTAACGCTTACGGTTGCTCTGGCGGGCGGCTTGGTCGTAGCGCATCACGCTATTCCGCCGACTCCAGGGCCTTTGGGAGTTGCTGGTATCTTTGGTGTCGATCTTGCCAGCATGTTAGGTTTTGGTTTGATGATCGCAGCGCCTTGTGTCATGGGTATTGTTTGGTATGCAAGATGGTTAGAAAAACAGTTTCCTGAATTCATTCCAACCGAACATTTCTCGAAGTCTAGTGAGCAACTGATTAATGATCACAAAGAGTACATTGCAAGTAAAGAAGCGAAAGACCTACCATCTTTAAGTAAATCTATCGCTCCAATTATTATCCCTATTTTACTTATACTTGCGAAATCAGTGATGGGTTTATTAGAGGGGACTTTCGGTTTCGAAGGGCTGACTGCAACAACATTTGGTCAATTTATCGCTTTTATCGGCAGCCCTACTATTGCACTATCAATAGCGACGTTATTAGCGGTTTACACTTTGGGTAATAACCTTACCAAAGAAGAAGCGAATGAAAAGATGGAACAAGGAATCTCCACTTGTGGCATCATTTTGTTAGTAACAGGAGCTGGTGGCGCGTTAGGTGCCGTATTGCGTGAAACGGGTGCGGGCGCAGAGATTGCTAACCAAGTTGCAGGGCTTCCTATTTCTGCGGTTATGATTCCATTTATTATTGCGACGTTAGTTCGTATTATTCAGGGCTCTGGTACAGTCTCCATGATAACCGCTGCTTCTATATCTGCCCCAGTTTTAGTAAATATTCCTGACGTTAACCTTTTATTCGCAGCGACGGCAGCTACGATGGGATCTCTATTTGCTGGCTACTTTAATGACTCGCTATTCCATATTGTTAATCGACTAATGGGGGTGACTGAGGTTAAGAAACAACTCATTATTTGGACTATTCCAACAACAATTGCTTGGGCTATTGGTGGTTCATTAGTCATGATTCTTAACTTATTCTTCGGATCTCATGGTTCAATCTTTGATCCTGTGTTACCACTTGCTGTACTTTTGGGGTGTGTTGCATTTACAAAATCTTACAGCGCTAAGCACGTCGAATTACAAGAGGTATAAAGGTTTACTTGTACTCTTCCATAAAGTAAAAACCTATCACAATATGTATTTTTATCAGATAGTTTAGAGTTTTTTAATAATATGAACGGCCCTATGTTTGGGCCGTTTTAGTTCTTATAAATAAACTATTTAAATTGAACCGATATAGGTTCCGTTTTCAACTTAATCAATATGAAATGGAATTGTTATTTCCCGCTTAGTAAGCGATTACCTATAAAGGATCTATTCGAGTTTAACCCTAGTGACTTTACTCTAGCGAATTAGGGTTACTTTATATAAGAGTCCAGTACTTTTAATACGACTTCCATATCTTTTTCACGTTGAGTTTTGTCTTCCTCAAGTACAACGTGCTCAAGTAAGTGACCTTTAATTACTTCTCGCATCAAACCATTTACTGCTCCCCGAATAGCGGCAATCTGCTGCAATACATCTTGGCATTCATGCTCTTCTTCCAGCATTTTTTTAAGTCCATTCACCTGACCCTGTATTTTACTGACTCGAGTGTTGAGCTTCTTTTGATCTCTGGTTGTATGCGACATGTCTTATCTTCTTTAAGTTACGGGCCGAGTTATTCTAACTGATAATGTAGCACTCAATTTATACTGGGGGGTAGTATTTAATACTAGGGGGGAGTATAGTTTGCGATAAATTAGAATCAACAACAGAGAACAACAATGGATTTTGTCGCGTTACTACAACAAGGTAATGGGTGGTTCTTTATTCCCAGTGCCATTTTGCTTGGCGCCTTGCATGGTTTAGAACCTGGGCACTCTAAAACGATGATGGCGGCGTTCATTGTCGCGGTGAAAGGAACGGTCAAACAAGCCGTGATGCTGGGTTTAGCTGCCACACTTTCTCACACTGTAATTGTATGGTTAATCGCTGTTGGTGGGATGTATATTAGCCAGAAATTCACCGCTGAAGCGGCTGAACCATGGATGCAACTTATCTCTGGAGTCATTATCGTGACAACCGGCGTATGGATGTTTTGGCGGACATGGAGCGATGAGCGAGCTTGGAACAAAGCTCAGGATCATGCTCGCGACTGGACGACACAAGTTGTGGATACAGGACATGGGCATGTTTCGCTTTCGATTACACAGGAAGGGGACCATCACCGTTTCCAGTTGCGAACACTCAGCGGTAAACCTTTAACTGCTGAAGGTATCAAGGTTTCGGTATCGAGTGATGGTTATCAACCTGCTGATATTTATCACTTTATAGAGCGTGATGGATACTTGGAATCGGCGTCTTGCATTGAAGTCTCTAATGGACTTTCTGTCACTTTGATCATCGGGCACCATGATCATACCCATGACTTTGATGTACATTTCCGTCCTGGTTCTCATTTAGAAAGCGAAGATAAGGAATATCAAGATGCTCACGAGCGCGCTCACGCTTTAGACATTCAAAAGCGCTTTGAGAATCGAGACGTGACGAATGGGCAAATTCTGCTGTTTGGATTAACGGGCGGTTTGATTCCATGCCCTGCTGCGGTAACGGTTTTGCTTATCTGTTTGCAGCTTAAGGCAATGACTCTTGGTGCGACTTTAGTTGTGTCATTCAGTATTGGCTTAGCCTTGACTCTGGTTGCTGTTGGCGTTGTGGCAGCAGTGGGCGTGCAAAAAGCGACATCTAAATGGAGCGGTTTGAATGATGTTGCACGTCGAGCTCCCTACTTATCGGGCGTCTTGATCAGTGCAGTTGGTTTATACATGGGTATGCATGGATACATATCGCTGACGAGTTAAACTCTGTGGTAAAGATTTTTTCCTTTCTTTTTGTATGGGTAATGGCTTAATGCCTTGGTTTGCATATTTTGCTACCGATTCTTGATTGAGAATCACTCGATCTGACATCGCTGCCATATCTACAAACCAAGTCATTCTCGCTTCACCAAGCATCTCGGATTACAACCGCTGCGATTGTGGCTCTAATATCTGAATCTGAGATACTAAATGATAAAACGGGAGCACTGACCACAGCGCTCCCGACGGTCAAAACGCTAATTAGAAGTCTTTTCTTTAATGTTCGATACCAATTTGGTCGCATAGTTAAATTTAACTATGTAAACGTTTCCTTTTTGCGTACTCGTCCCTTCGCCAAACCTCGTAGAAATGTGACGTTTTGAAGACTTTTTTCCTTCTGTCTAAAGTAATCGGGAACCAAGCAGATACATAGTTATAAAGTTATGTCTTGCTCTGCCAAACAGACCCAAAATGCAGTTTGGTTGGTTTTGGAGAAGAAAGGCTTAGCGCTCGATTAATGAGCATCAATTGAATTGTATTGAGACAATTATAATGAAAAGAATCATCTTATTAGCAGTCTGCGCCATGTTTGGTATTGCTGTCGTGGCGAGTATGGCATCAACGTACCTAATTTCGAGTCAGAAAATCGATGACATCATCTTAAACAAATCCCAAGTTCAAGCTGAGTTTCTAGCGGGAAATGCGAGTTATATTTTGGAGAACTCAGCCAATCCAATGCAAGATTTACAATCGCTTGTTGAGGGGCTGAAACAACGTTCAGACGTGAGTTATGCCGTTGTAATTGACCGTAACGTAACGGCAGTAGCCCACAGTGATAAGCACAAGCTGAACAAAACCTATAACGATGAATATACTGTTGAAGGCGCGACGAGAGGTGTTCAACAGTACTCAAAGTGGTATGCCGATGTCCAGAAAGTATGGGTGTTTGACATCATGGCACCAATTTATGTGGATGGTCAGTTATACGGTACTTTTGATATTGGTATTCCTATTACCGAAGTGAGCCAAGCGACGAATGGAATTATTACTTACCAGTTGATCTCTATGGTGGCGATCTTCGTTATGTGTGTTTTGATTCTGTCACTTCTGCTAAATAAACTGATGAGACCGCTTTCTGCGCTTAAAGACGCTCTACAAGACATCTCAAAAGGAGACGGAGACTTAACCGTTCGTTTGCCAGCGAAAGGTAATGACGAAGTCGCGCAAATTTCTTCTGCTTTCAACGTTTTTGTTGGGAAAGTACATGAGATTATTACACAAGTTGTAAATACTGGTGTGGAGCTTAATAGTTCAGCTGTCGCTTTGCGTGGGCAATCTCAACAAGCGCTCACAAGAGGGCAAGAGCAGAACGAGCAAACCATGCTGGTTGTCACATCCATGAACGAAATGATTGCGACGGTCAATGAAATTGCCTCCAATGCTGCTGGAGCGGCAAATGCTGCGAGTGCAGCAAGTAATGAAGCGCAAGATGGCTACACGACGCTAGAAAGAACCAAAACGGCGATGACTAATCTTGAAAACGAGATGAACAGCACTTCCAACATTATCGTGAGTCTTGCTGAAAATACTCAGTCGATTGGTAGTATTCTAGAGGTGATTAGAGGTATTTCGGAGCAAACCAATCTATTGGCTCTCAATGCGGCTATCGAAGCGGCACGCGCTGGTGATGCCGGCCGAGGTTTTGCAGTCGTAGCTGATGAAGTTCGCAACCTAGCGACTAAAACGGCTCATTCTACCGATGAAATTGACAACATGATTCACCAGCTACAAACTGAAGCTCAAAGTGCGGTGAATTCAATGAGCAATAGTAAGGCTCTTATTGAAGAAGGAACGGCAGAAACCGAGTTAGCTCGACAGGCTTTAGAAGCAATAGCTGCACAAGTGACGACTATTTCAGATATCAATACTCAAGTAGCAACCGCAACAGAACAGCAATCAACGGTAGCAAACGAAATTAATATGAACATGGATACCGTCAGCCACTCAGTGAAAAGTGCGCTAACGGCGAGTGAGCAACTAGAAGAATCAAGTCAACAACTCGCGGAGCTATCGCGAACACTCGATCGTCACGTAGGAGCGTTTAGAATCTAAACGCCAACTGACCCTCTTTAATAAAAGCCAGTAAATGTTAATTGCTGGCTTTTTTATTTGAAAAAATCGAGTCTCAAATCGCTTAGCGGTGTTTGTCCTTTCTAGACGATAAAACAGAGTACGATAAATTAGTTGAGTAAAGCTTAGCTAGGCGTTAAGTTTTGCGTTTTGCTTTAAATGTTCAACAAACATAGATATTTTCTTAGCTACATGTTTTCTTGACGAGTAAAAGGCGTAAAGTACTAAATCCTCAGGTTCGTACTCTAGAGTGACGATTTCTAGCTCACCATTTTTGATCTCATTTTGGCATGACTCAATTGGCAATATTGCGTATCCAAGCCCTGATAACGCGCCATATCTGGCGAGATGACCGCTGTTTACTTTGAATGAAGATTGCACAGTTTGAGTAATATGGCCCCCAGCAGGGTTTCTGAATACCCATGGTGCACCATTTACTGCGGTAAGCGTCGTGATGCAGGGAACATGACTTAGATCCGTAATTTTGTAAGGGGGGGCGTATTTCTCAATTAGTTGAGGCGCGGCTAAAATGGCACTGGGCCAGCGTTTTATCTCTCTCGCCACCCAGTTACTGTCTGACAAAGTACCTCTGTGAAAACTCAATATTATATCAAAGCCATCGATAGCATCGCCTTTAGGGGCGAGCGTTGTATCACAATGCAAAGAGATTGCTGGATATTGATTGCAAAAGGAAACAATAGCTTTTGCCAGTACAGGTGTGTCTGGCATAAGAATTCGCAGTTCCCCTGTTACCGTGTGCGAGTGGCGCGTTACAGTTTCTAGTGCGGCGTTGAGTTGCTCCAATAACGGACGAGTGCTGCTATAGAGCTCTTCTCCAGCCTCGGTAGGCGTCATTCGCCTTGTTGTTCTATTGAACAACCTAATGTTTAACTTTTCTTCAAGCAGGGCAATGTGTCGGCTGACATTTGATGTTGGTATGTTCAAACACTCAGCGGCTCGCTTAAAGCTGTTGTTCTCATAAACACAGTGAAAACTTTTTAACCAGATTTGGTCAACGTTATCAAACATTTCATTATCCCACTTTATTGGATTATCAAGCCAGCATATCGCACTTTATCCCTGTACTAAGTTACATACAATTTTATTTACAAGTTTAAGCGAACAAACAACGAGATATCGCGCTAGAACGTAATCAATAGTGGTGAATTTATGAGCTGGTTAGAACGGTTATTTGAGAATAAAAATATAATAGGTTCGCGCAAAGCGTCTATCCCTGAGGGCGTTTGGACAAAGTGTCCTGAGTGTGAACAAATACTTTATCGTGCCGCGTTAAAAGAAAATTTGGAAGTATGCCCTAAATGCTCATATCACATGAGAATGGCTGCGCGTCAAAGGTTGATCTCTTTTCTGGACCATGGAACACAACAAGAGTTGGCAAGTGAGTTGGAGCCACAAGATATTTTGGGTTTTAAAGACTTAAAGCGATATAAAGAGCGAATTGCTTTAGCACAGAAAACGACTGGAGAAAAAGATGCGTTGGTGGTGATGGAGGGCAAGTTATTGGGGCTGCCTGTTGTTGCGTGTGCATTCGAATTCTCTTTCATGGCAGGCTCGATGGGCGCAGTGGTTGGCGAGAAGTTTGTCCGAGCAGTTGAAAGCGCAATTAATACAAAATCTGGGTTAGTATGTTTTTCCGCTTGCGGAGGGGCGCGCATGCAAGAGTCTTTGGTGGCACTCATGCAAATGTCAAAAACCAGCGCCGCGTTAAACCACTTATCTGAGCACAGATTACCCTATATCTCAGTATTGACGGACCAAACTTATGGTGGCGTCTCGGCGAGTTTAGCGATGTTAGGAGACATCAATATTGGTGAACCTAAAGCAAGTATTGGCTTTGCGGGAAGACGGGTCATTGAGCAAACGGTACGTGAAAAGCTACCAGACGAGTTTCAGCGAAGTGAATTTTTACTAGCGCATGGTGCGCTAGATATGATTGTCGATAGACGTGAAATGCGCGATCGCGTTGGCCGCTTACTGGCTAAGTTAACCAACGCGAGGGTGGTCTCAGAATAGGTTGTATTAAAGTTAGACTTAGTACTTGCGTTTATTGAGCCGTAATCATTACAAACCGTTCATTTTGCTCCCATCTTGGTTCCGCATTCATTAGGCTGAGATCCAACGCCGTTTGGTATGGGTCAACAGCAAAATGGTCGCTTACTAACCCCCAGAGCATCCAGTTGATTGCGGTTTCATTCTCGGTAAGCTCTTCGAGTGGCGCTTGGAGGAAAAAGTACTCATCTTCGCCATCGTAACCGAGCCGATCATAGATAATGTAGCGTAGCTCTCGATCCAAATCATGTTGGAGGTTGATTGAGTCGTACAGTTGCTCTTCTGTTGGGCCATTCTCATGGTGATAAACATTGCGTTTTGACTCTTTGCGTAAAGTACCTGCGCCAGTTTCAATGCTTACTTTCTTTTGTGAGTGTTGCTCAAGAACTTGAATGATTTCATCCTCTAGTTGATCGAGTTTACTCAGCAAAACTTGATTGTTTATGTCACCAGCGGGGGAGGCCATCGTTTGGAAGGCTTTCACTCTCTCGTAGACTGCTTTCCCGTGAGGAAGGGCTGCAAAACACTGTTCTTGGAGCGCTTCATTGGCTTGCCAAATGCCCGAGTAGAGCTCGTAATCATGTGTATATGGTGGAAGCTCTTCAGTATCTTCCCCTAATAATTCTCGCCAGTGCTTTTGCCACTGTTCTTCTTTTGCGTGTTTTACACGCGCGTATTGCTTAACCCAGCGGTTACGAAGTTTTACCCCAAAAATGGCAAGTCCCCATGGAGCGAGCAAATAAAAATAATAGTGAGAAGAGTTATCCCAAAAGTAACCGTAAACGTAAACACCAAAAGCAAGCACCCAAGTTCCAATAGTACAAGCAATAACCCCGGACATTATTGATGATTGGCGCTTTGTTTCTCTTAATGTATTACCTTCAGAACATAACCAAAAAATGCCGCCAAAAACAAAGGCAAACGTTGTCATGAAGTAGGCAATCCCCGTTCCCAAAAATCCCCAAAGTGACATGTATTATCCCTAGCCAAATATCTGCTTTATTCACTCATCAATGACTCGAGGAGTAAATGTGTTTGATTTGGCGGAGAATTTACCATTAATGCCAACCTTTTGATATGCACTCGATGACTTATTGGGAATGAGTCACAAATAAAAATAGATGGTATCAAGCATCAAAATTTAATTTAGAACCTTTGATTGTCGTGAACTCTATCTGGAAGAGTTAAGGGGGGCGTTTAAGGGCAATTTTCCTCATAAAGTCGTTATTTAGAAAAAGGTAAATTAATGTTTTTATTGATAATTGTGAGTTTTTGGGGAGTGGGATTGCTCCCATTTAATTAGAGTAAAAGACCTATTTTTGGGAGCGGTTTCATAAATTTTATGACACTGATTTCACTGTTTGAGCTGTAAAGAATATAAACCCCCACTCAATGTATGTTAATAATCAATGAGTGTTGTTATGTCTCATATCCGTTTTTTCCCGCGCCATCGTTTGGCGCTTGCTTGTATGCTAGCGAGTGTGTCTGGCTTCTCTTTTGCACAAAATCAGTGTGCTGTTGCTGATTTACAACAATCGCGAGATCTGGCTACTGCCGTTTCTGGTGCTGAGTATGATTGCTACCACGCTTGGTTTTCAGCACCTTCAGAAACGCTGAATGATATCTATAGTGAAGCGAGCCTAAGCCGTATCCAAGTCGCGCTGGATCAAGAAATCGCTCGCTATCGTGGTGAAGCAGATCAAGCTCGTATTCTAGAGAACCTAGGCGAATTTATTCGAGCGGCCTACTACGTTCGCTACAACGCTGGTACTGGTACACCTGAGTTTTCGCAAGCGTTGAGTCAGCGTTTTGCTCAGTCGACGAACCTATTCCTAAACAACCCTCATGCTTTGGATCAAGGTCGTGAACAAGTTGGTGCAATGAAGAGCCTGACTTTGATGGTTGATAACGTTAAGCAGTTGCCGCTGACCATGGATAGCATGATGGCCGCGTTGATGCACTTTAATCGTGAAACCGCGCAGGACACGCAATGGGTCGATGGTTTAAACAACTTGTTCCGCTCTATGGCAGGCCATGCGGCGAACGATGCGTTCTACCGATACATGGCAAACAATACACACCATATTGATACGTTGGTGAAATTCGCATCTGATAATGCTTGGGCATTAGATACGGATGCAAGCTTTATCGTTTTCAATGCATTACGTGAAACTGGTCGTTTGCTCGCGAGCCCAGATCAGGAGACCAAACGCAAAGCATTGGCAGTAATGCAACAGGTGATGCAGCGTTATCCACTGGGTAGTGAGCATGACAAACTATGGCTTGCTGCCGTTGAAATGATGAGCTACTACGCACCAGAAGGCCTAAATGGTCTGAATATTGAGCAAGCCAAGCAAGATTTAGCTGCACGTGTAATGCCAAATCGTTTTGAATGTCAGGGACCTGCCATTATTCGCTCTGAAGATCTGACTGATGCTCAAGCAGCGAAAGCGTGTGAAGTGCTAGCGGCAAAAGAAGCCGACTTCCATCGAGTTGCGAATACGGGTAATCAACCTGTCGCTGATGATTTGAATGATCGTGTTGAAGTGGCGGTATTCGCGAGTAACGCTAGTTACGTTGATTACTCTTCATTCCTATTTGGTAATACAACGGACAACGGTGGTCAGTACCTAGAAGGTGACCCTTCAAAAGCGGACAATACTGCCCGTTTCGTCGCTTATCGCTACGCGAATGATGAAGATCTCTCTATCTTGAACCTAGAACATGAATACACGCACTATTTAGATGCACGATTTAACCAATACGGTTCGTTCAGCGATAACTTGGCTCATGGTCATATTGTTTGGTGGCTAGAAGGTTTTGCTGAATATATGCATTACAAGCAAGGTTACCAAGCTGCGATTGAGCTGATTGCAGATGGTAAACTGAGCCTTTCCACTGTGTTTGATACCACGTACTCTCACGATACCAATCGTATCTATCGTTGGGGTTATCTAGCTGTTCGATTCATGTTAGAAAATCATCCACAAGACGTCGAAAGCTTGTTGGCATTGTCGCGCTCTGGCCAGTTCGAACAATGGGCACAGCAGGTGACGTCTTTAGGTCAACAATACGATGCTGAGTTTGAACGTTGGTTGGACACATTAAAAGTGGAACCTGAGCAACCTGATACAGACCCAGAGGAGCCAACAGAACCAACAAGCCCTGAAGCACAAGTGACTGAATTGACGGCGAACCAAAGCCTTCAGCTCAGTGGCGAAGCATACAGCGAAAAACTGTTCTACGTTGATGTTCCAGCCAACACCGTTAACTTCAATGTATCTATTGAGGGTGCGGGTGATGCGGATCTTTACATGAGCTACAACAAAGTCGCGCATTACTATGATTTCGAAATGAGTCAATATGCTGATGGCAGCAATGAAGAGATTGTGTTTGAACCAGAGCAAGATGGTTACGTTAAAGCGGGTCGTTACTACATCAGCTTAACTGGACGTGATAGCTATGACTCAGTGAATCTTGTGGCTGCGTTAGAAGTGGAAGCGCAAACACCGCCAACCCAAGTGCAAGATGATTTAGCACCTGTGGTATTAGAGTCTGGTGAAGCCAAAATGCTTACCGTTCACAAGCAGCGTTATGCAGCAGTTTATGTGCCTGAAGGTGTTGAAGAGGTTCGTGTATGGCTAACGGCCCACTCTCAAACTGGTAATGTCGATCTATACGCGAGTAGGGAGCATTGGCCTACAGTAGAGCAGCACGAGTATGCGTCCAACTATGCAGGCAGCAATGAATACCTTGCGATTCCTGTTACTGAAGTAGGGTACGTGCACTTCGCTCTTCAGGCTCCAGAGCAAGGCGATGACGTTGAAATGCTAGTGCACTTCAACTAAAAATTCGATTAACTAAAGTCGAGATAAAACGTCGCTGATACAGCGGCGTTTTTGTTTATATCGGACACGATTATGAACAAACAGCGGCGAATGCTAGTTAATCGGCTGGTTTATCGAGTTATCAGTTGCCCTTTTTCTAAACGGCTTTAGGTTTGTATTGCAATTTACCGCGTACATAAACTTTTTTAGCGACGCGTTCTGTGACCTAGCTTCTGATTTGTGCTTCCCAAATGGATACAATATATATGCACCCCGTGCAATAAAGTGAAAAGGGAAAGACATGAAAACGCTTATTTATGAAACGTTGATTAGCCTTGCTAACCAAGAACCAGAACAACATGCAAGAATCCGACAAAATCTCTATGAACAGTTGGATCTGCCGTTCGATAAGCAGCTGGCTTTGTATTCTTGTGCCCTTGGTCCTGCAAGTTCAGGTAAGTTGGAGAGCAGTCAAGGCATTAACAACGCGGTAGATTGCGCAGTTAAACTGCTTGAAACTCCTGAGCGCTAATTCACTCGTTGTTTTAATCACGGCCCGATCCCCAAGGGCCGTTTTTAATTGCGGTTAAATTGATTTCAACGTTGTTATTACTCTGCTCTTTCCGCTAGCACTTCTTTGAATGCAAACATGCCGTTTAATGCCGTGGGAAACCCTGCGTAGACGGACATCTGCAAAATGATCTCTTTAATCTCATCCTCGCTACAGCCTACATTCAGCGCTGCATTTAAGTGCACTTTTAGTTGCGGCGCGCAATTCCCCATTGCCGTTAGCGCGGCGACGGTTGCGATTTCTCTCGATTTTAGGTCTAAGCCCGGGCGAGCATAAATATCGCCAAACGGATACTCAATGGTGTACTGAGCTAAATCTGGACAAATATCTTGTAAGCTTTCGATGACATTATGACCAGCGTCGCCATCAATTTGAGAGAGTAGTTCTAATCCTTTGTTAAAGCGCGATTGTTCCATCGGTATGTTCCTAGTGAATAAATGTAAACACACCTTAATCGTTAGAGTTAACTCTAAGTCAACGAACTTTTCCACTTGTATACAAGGCAATTTTTTCTTCTAGAGCCGATAAGTGCTTTTTCTGTTGCTCAATGTGGCGTTTGAGGTTTTCTTGGTGTTGTTCTAACAGGGCTTGACGTTGTGGTACAGATTGAGAGCCGACTTCCCTTAATTTGGCATACTCTAGAATCTCTTCAAGTGGCATTGCAGTTTCTTTTAAACGCTTAACAAAGCTTATCCAGTTTAGATCTTTCGAACTATACATTCGATGTCCACTCGCGTTTCTATGGACATGTTTAAGTAAACCGATTTTTTCATAGTATCGAAGTGTATGAGCAGATAGCCCGACGAGGTCAGAAAATTCTTTGATATTCATTATTATCCTCCAAGGTAGAGCATACCCCATAGAGATAAGCTAAGTTTCGCATTTTGAAGTCATTTCGGGACAGATACAAACAGAAATCTTTAGTCTTTTAACGCTAGGTATGGTGATTTACTGGATTTTTGAAACGCGCCAAACGTGATCCATCTGCCAGTTTCGTTTTATTAACAATTGATTACTCAACGGGTTGGCTTGGCTATTTTTATCCTTTGGGCCTATTTTAGGGCGTACATAGGTCTTATGTTCTATCTTTTTAAATTTAAGTTTTTGTTAATCAAAACAATGCCTTAGTTTTATGTTGGTCTGTTCGGGTTGTATGTCGTGTGCCCGTTATTCACTCAGAACGATTTATCGCTGTGCAATGGATGAGTCGCTACGCCTTCGATTTCAGCCTTGAGTTAGTGCTAAAAGGGTGAGTGCCTCTGATGAATAGCTTTTATAATTTCGATTATTGAATTCACTCACAAAAAAATGCAAACAAGTAATCGTGAGTGGAAACGAGCAGGAGAACAACATGAGTGGCTCACAGGAAACACAATCATTCGGTGCAAACGTTATCTTACATGCGTTTGATTGGAAGTATGCTGACATTGCCCAACGAGCAAAAGAAATCCGCGAGCTTGGTTATGGCTCTGTGTTGGTTTCGCCACCAATGAAAAGCGCACACGATGAGCGCTGGTGGCAGCGTTATCAACCACAAGATTATCGTGTTATCGATAATGCTTTGGGTGATACCAAAGATTTTATTCATATGGTTCGTGAACTGGAGCAAGTTGGTGTGTGGGTTTATGCCGACGTAGTGTTTAACCATATGGCAAATGAGGCCCACCTTCGCAGAGACCTTCAGTACCCAAGACAAGAGGTCTTGGAGGAATACCAGAACAACAAACAGAAATATCAGTCGCTAGCGTTGTTTGGCGATCTATCTCAACCACTTTTTGATGAAGAGGACTTTGTTGAAGCATTCGGCATCAAAGACTGGAAAGATAAGTGGCAGGTTCAAAACGGACGTATCACAGGTGGGCCAACCGATCCTGGCTTGCCAACTCTTCGTGTTTGTGACCATGTCGTTGAGCAGCAGCGAGCGTACCTAAAGGCGCTGAAAGCTATTGGTGTGAAAGGTTTTCGTATTGACGCTGCGAAACACATGACGTTAGAGCATCTTAAGCGTGTTTGGACAGACGACATCACGCGGGATGTGCATATATTTGGTGAAATTATTACCGATGGCGGTGCGACGGAAGAAGAGTATCAGCTGTTTCTTGAGCCGTATCTACAGGAAACTCGCCTAGGTGCGTACGATTTCCCTTTGTTCTCAACCATGTTTAAGGCGTTTGCTAAAAAGGGCAGCTTCAAGTCTCTGATTGATCCCTATTGTTTTGGTCAGGCTTTGTCCCCCGGTCGTGCGATTACATTTGCTATCACACATGATATTCCTAACAATGATGTCTTTCTTGATCTCATCATGGACGAGGAAAACGAATGGTTAGCTTATGCCTATATTCTAGGCCGAGATGGCGGTGTGCCGTTGATTTATACCGACTTAAACACCAGCGGTATTAAAGGTAAAAATGGTCAGCCAAGGTGGCAAGGTGCATGGAGCGATCCGAGAATGGCAAAAATGATCCAGTTCCATAATATGACGCATGGCGAGCCGATGAGTGTTCTTGAAGGTAACGATGGCATGCTCGTACTTAAGCGAGGTGACAAAGGTATTGTGGTGCTTAATAAATCACAGCGTCAACAGTCTTTGACATTAAAAACGGATGGCAATTGGGTTGATTTGATGACAGAACAAATCATTCCAACTGACGGTAAGTTAATCGTACCATCTAAGTCGTCGATGTTACTTGTCGCGAACTAGAAGATGTACACACCGAGCTTAGCAACTTCGGTGTGTATGTTTTTCATCGTCATTCACGTTCTGCTGAAGTTCAATAGAAACTCAAACTCTCTCGTTTTTGCTAGAAATTTATGAGCACTCGTTAACGCAACATTCTGCTTTTAAAAAACCAATTACGTCATCTAAGCACTGATACTCTGCAACACAAAAAAGGGTTCTACCCTCGCGGCGCTGGGTGAGAAGACCAGCTGAAGCAAGGCTCGAGATATGATGAGAGAGAGTGGATGCTGGAATGCCAAGCTTTTCTTGTACGCCGCCTACCGCGATACCTTTGTATCCCGCTTTGACGACTTCTTTGTAAATACTTAAACGAGTCGGATGCCCTAACTCTTTTAGTGCTTTAGCAACGGCTTCAAGCTCCATACTGACCTCTAAAGAATGACCACAGTAATTTTGTTTCGATAATAGGGAAAGTCTCGGTAAATGCCAACTATTACGATCTCAGAACAATTTAAATCAGATGAGATTCATACTGGCTCTGCCTTCATGACAACAATTGTCTGTTCTAATGAGACAGATCAATCTTCATTATTATTTCACGCCACGTTCAAAATCCCTCGTCTACACTCAATGTTGAGTTGTCAGTTGGCAGACCAAGGAGGCGGCCATGATTGCGGTTCATAGAGATTATTGTTTGTCTAACAGTTCGGAGTTACATGCCCACGTTAAAGTCAATCCTGTCGGTAAATTAGAAGTTGAGATTGTTGAACTTCAAGAGCGCCACACCACAGAGTTTGATGATTTGTCTTTTGAGAGTCGTGGGTGTGAAACTCGAATCTGTGGTAAAGAAGACACAACTCCGTGGCAGTTCAATCTTGCAGTTACTGATGCGTTAGAGCTTTCTCATTTAGTGGAAGAAGCAAACGAAGAGTATGAGATTTTAATGAATGATCTTATGTAATATCGAGAAGATCATTTTATCCTGCACGGCGTGTGGCTCTGTACTGAAAAAATAAAAACCTCCCAAGTGGGAGGTTTTTAATATGGAGTGCGTTATCGTTGGATAGGCTCTTCTCTTGGTGGTGTTAGCTCTTGGACATTATCTTCATTAAAGTCATCGGCGTAACCTTTAGGTGGCGGTGTCCAACCTCGTTCTGACCGCGATAGTTTGTCATGACGATCTTTTTGCATCTCTTCCGCCATTTTCTCCTCTAACTGAATAAACAGTTGTCGGAAATTGTTGTCATAGCGTTCACCTTCAGAATCATCTTCCCAAGCTTTGTAGAGTATTTCTGACTTACGTGCTTCAACACGCTTATATGTCGCCTTCTGTTGTTCAACAAAGAAGGGGTGAATGCCAAGTGCTTTCATTGTGTGACCGCCCATCTCCAATGCAGAATGGTAGGTCTCTGATTCAATAATATCAGCTCCCGCTTGACGCAAAAGATAGCCATGTCCACGGTCAAAGGCACGTGCAATCACTGTTACTTTTGGGTACGTGTGCTTAACGTACTTCACCAGTTCTACACTCGATTCTTGGTTATCAATCGCCACAACCAACGCAGCGGCGTGCTCAATGCCGGCTGTATGTAGCATATCTGGTCGAGTCGCGTCGCCAAAATAGGCGCGAGTGCCAATCTGGCGCATGTTATCGACTTGGTCAGATTGATGGTCAAGTACCACGGTAGTCACGCCGTTTGATACCAATAGGCGATTCACTATTTGTCCAAAGCGGCCGATGCCGGCGATGATCACCGTGCCTGTTTCCTCAATCGTATCGCTTTCGCGTTCATTTGACTGGCTTTCAAAGCGCGGCAGAATCACTCTATCAAACAGAATAAACAAACCTGGTGTCAGGAACATCGAAATCGCAACCACTAACGCAAGAGTTTGTGAAAGTTCAAATGGGATGACGTGGTTTTGCACTGAAAAGCTTAGAAGCACAAAGCCGAATTCACCTGCTTGAGCCAAGCTTAGGGTAAACAGCCAGCGGTTGCTGCCTTTCACCCTAAATATCAGTGCAAGAATAAACAGCACCAAGGCTTTCAAAACCATCACGCCAATGGTCAATGCCATGACCAACCAGAAATCACCAAAAAGGACCGAGAAGTTGATCCCTGCGCCAACGGTAATAAAGAACAGACCTAACAATAAGCCTTTAAATGGTTCGATGTTGGATTCTAACTCGTGGCGGAATTCACTGTTCGCCAATACAACGCCAGCCAAGAAGGTTCCTAAGGCAGGAGATAAGCCCACTAAGCTCATCAGCGCAGCGATACCAATGACCAGCATTAGTGCAGTTGCGGTAAAGATTTCTCGCAAACCAGAGCTAGCCACATAATTGAGCAGAGGTCGACTTAAAAAGTGTCCACCAACGACGACGATTGCAATCGATGCTGTGATTACGATGCCGTATGCCCAGCCGGGCAACCCCGCAACGAGGCTTAATTCTTCATGGTGCGCTGCGGCTGTTTGAGCCGCGGACTGTGCCTGTTCAATTAATTCAGGTAAGGCCAATAGAGGAATGAACGCCAACATTGGTATCACTGCAATATCTTGAAAAAGCAACACGGAGAAAGCGTTTTGTCCACCTTCCGTCTTCGTTAATCCTTTTTCGCTAAAAGTTTGCAAAACAATCGCAGTAGAAGAGAGGGCGAAGATCAAACCTATGGCTAAGGCTATGGTCCAAGGCTGGTCAAAGTACAAGGCAATACCCATAATCGCCGCGACGGTACCACCGACTTGCAGACCTCCTAAACCCATTAAGCGATTGCGCATCGCCCACAACATTTTGGGTTCGAGCTCTAAACCGACGAGAAACAGCATCATCACCACGCCAAACTCGGCAAAGTGCTGTATTGTTGTTGTTTCTTCACCGACTAAACCGATAATTGGGCCAATGACCACACCTGCGATGAGATAGCCTAAAACGGACCCAAGTCCCAAACGCTTAGCAAGTGGGACTGCAATTACAGCAGCAATCAAATATACGAAGGCTTGTAAGAATATCCCTGTCATGAAGCCTCCTTAATGAGCTCTGGCAATGCGCTGTTAAGCTTGATTAATGACGCCGCAGCTTCAACATCCAACCTATCTTCGACTAAAGCTGTTAGCAGGCTCTTGTACCGCTCAACATGACGAGGGATTCGCCCTTCTTCATCTGCTGTACGTGCGCCAAACATCGCGAGAGGGGCAATGTAGTTCATGCCGGTCAGTGCGGACATTTGTTCAATAGGCGCAAGCAGTTGACGAATCGTAAAGTGGTTGTAGCCCTCTGCCTTATAAGCTTCTTCTTTGCCCCCTGCAGACAGCACACAAAGCATGGTCTTGCCTTGCAGTGCTGTGCCATCTGTACCGTAAGCAAAGCCATATTCCAAAACCAGATCTTGCCACTCTTTTAAAATCGCAGGCGTTGAATACCAATATAGTGGGAATTGGAAAATCACCACGTCATGCTCACGTAAGCGTTGCTGCTCACGGTCGATATTAATATCGAAACGAGGGTATTCGCCATAGAGATCAACACATGTCACGCCTTCAATTTTTTGAGCTTCTTTGAAAAGTGGAGTATTCACTTCTGAACGATGCTGGGAAGGATGAGCAAAGAGAATGAGTACTTTTTTATTTGCCATAGGGATCCTTGCTATCTAAATAACCATGCCCAGTAGGAGCGCGGGTTGGTTAGAAAATGTAACTCATAAATGATCGCCAAGCTAGTTTGGAAAACTGTTTAAGCTGTTTCAATATCAATAAAAAACCACCAAATAAATTGGTGGTTTTGGGAAGTGTTACGTTTTACTAATCATGAATAGGGACGACTAGAATATCCACCGGTGACTTGTTAATTAAGTGTCTGGAGTAAGAAATAATCTTGCTCCAGAAATCTTGGTGGTGGCCACAAATCAGAAGATCCACTTCTTGCTCTTTAATGGTGACCTCTAATTTATCAGCTAAGTCGCCAGTACCTACGAAGAAATGTTTAAGTGGGTAATCCATGTAATCACTAAATGTTTTTAAACATTCCATTGAATGCTCATTCAACGGCCTTTGATCCGGGTTTTCTTTAATGTCTACAAGCTCACGATAGATTTCTCCGTGCGTACCATCAATATGAATAAAGGAGATATCGGAGTCGAGATAGTTTGCCATTGATACCGCTCTGTCGATAAGCACGGTGCTTTCATCTGACAGTTCGAGTGCAACAAGGATATGTTTGTATTTCATAACCACGCCCTTATGTGGATTATCTTTACCCTAAGCATAGTATGGCTTGGATAAAAATTGTGTTGCTAAGATCTCGAAATTGTTCAAAGACTTGTTAAAAAGTTAATGTGATATAACAACTTACTGTGAAACTTTCTTTTTGTTCACATTTGGTTAGAAAGCTTGCTTTTTGAACAAAAAAGCGGCTACACTCTGTGCATCATTTCTCTAGGAGATTACGCCAACATGAAGAACTAAACCTGTCATCCATATTTTTACTTATTTTTTGGATCTGCAGGGTTAGTAGGCGTAGCTCACTTTCCGATATTTCTTTGCAACAAGACGACTTTTTGATTTGACGTATATCGTCGAGCTTTACATAGAGCTTAATGCGTTTGTGCACGCGTTTTGTTGCCATTTCAAATCATAGCTACGGCTGTTGTCCCTGTCATACAGGAGGCAAATTATGCCAGTTTTACAAGCTTTTAATGTTAGCCATCAGTTTGATAATGGCGATACGCTATTCCAGTCTATTTCTTGTTCCATGACTAAACGACGTGTTGGTTTGGTTGGGCGCAATGGCATCGGCAAGTCGCTTTTGGCTTCCATTTTAGCGGGAGAAACTCAGCCTGCCAGCGGTGTTGTGACTGCTCCCTCTTCTTTCATGATGTATCGCCAGCAGCCGTCTGATCTGCTATCAGGTCAGCAATCGATCGCCCAGTTTCTGGGCAAAGATGCGGTCTTGCATGCTTTAAAGCAGATTGAACAAGGTGATGTTTCTGAACATTGGTTCGAACTGGTTGGTGAGCAGTGGGATATTGAATTAAAACTCAAACAGCAGCTCGCTGCGATGGGATTACCGCAAGACCCTGATTTCTCTTGTGCTCGGCTCAGTGGTGGTCAGTTGGCACGTTTGCAGCTATGGCAGTTGTTTGAAAACGAAACGGAGCTTTTGATTCTCGATGAACCATCCAATCACCTCGATACCCAGGCGAAACAATGGCTGATAGAGTCTATGACGCATTTCAGCGGCGCGATTTTACTCATCAGTCACGATCGTGAGCTGCTGCGAGAGATGGAGGAAATTTGGGAACTCTCGGGCCTAGGCTTACAAGTTTTTGGTGGAAATTACGATGTGTACGCCGAGAAAAAACGCACTGAACTGCAAGCGATCGAGAGGCAGTTAGCGCAAGTCGATAAACAGAAAAAACGGTTAGCCGAGCAAGCCCAGAAAAATCGCGAAAAAGCAGACCAACGCGCCGCGCAAGGGAACAAACTGCGCAAAGAAGGCAGTCAGCCCAAAATTTTGCTTGATGGAAAAAAGGATAGTGCGACCGCCAGCGCCTCAAATCGCAATAAGAATGAGCAACTCAGACAAGCGCATTTACAAGCCAAAGAACAGGCGTTGCAATTGCGACATGAGCAACTCAAGGCGCAAAAGCTTTATCTTACAGATAATCCGAACCGTTCGCGAAAAGTATTGTCGATACAAGAAGGTATATTACCTTTTGGGAATTCTACACCTATCACGTTGCAGATTTTTGCGAACGACAAAGTCCATCTCAAAGGGAAAAATGGCTGCGGAAAATCAACCTTGTTAAAGACGTTGCTTGGCGAGTTATCGTTGCAGAGTGGTGAGCTGAAAGTGAATACGCCTTTGTATTATCTCGACCAACATTTTGGTGCAGTGAATCCAAATCTTTCGTTACTTGAGAACGTAATGGAGAGCTGCCAAGAGATGACGGAAAGTGAAGCGAGGACCTTATTGGCCGGGATCGGTTTTCGTCGAGATGCAGTGTTTCGATTGGGGCGCCTACTGAGCGGTGGCGAGAAGATGAAGCTCGCGATGCTGATAGTCAGCCACCAAAATTCTCAGCCTTTGCTGCTGCTTGATGAACCAGATAACCATCTCGACCTCGAGTCAAAAATAATGCTTAGTCAGGCGTTAAATACATACAAAGGTGGATTTGTTCTGATCAGTCACGACCAAGATTTCGCTTCTGAGTCTGGGGTTTTGCGCCAAATCGAGCTGACTTAGACGAAAGAGAGTAAACGCCATCGTAGCTCTTCAGTATTGTTCCCAAGTTCTACACCGCCACTTACTAGTTTGTAGAACTGGAAGGAAATGAGGGAGTTAGGATGGCTTTCACAACTCGTTTAATGAAATTAGATTCATTTTGTCGATATATAGTAGAGTTCTGATGTATTGCACAAAAAGACAACAGAAAAATAAAAAGGAATTTCATGAAAAAGAATACCCTAGCACTCACAACGGCTCTCGTACTCGGAAGTGTGTTGTCTGTGGCGTATGCAAATGAAGCGGCGCAATCGTCGGTTGAACAGGTAAGCCCCAAAGCCATCACGTATCCAACCACACAAAAAGTGGATGTTGTCGATGACTACTTTGGTACAAAAGTGAGTGATCCTTATCGCTGGTTGGAAGACGATCTCAGCCCAGAAACCGCAGAATGGGTTAAGGCACAAAATGCAGTGACGTTTGATTATCTGTCGAAAATCCCTTACCGCGAGCAGATTGAAGAGCGCATCACTAAGCTCATGGACTACGAAAAGCAAAGCCAACCGTTCAAAGAGGGTAAGTTCACTTATTTCTACAAAAATGACGGGCTACAAAACCAAGATGTGCTTTATCGGCAGTTAGGTGATGGCGAAGCAGAAATTTTCCTCGATCCAAATACTTTTAGTGAAGATGGCACCACATCGTTAGCGGGAGTGAGCTTTTCACGAGATGGATCTTTGGTTGCATACAGCATTTCGGAAGGCGGTAGCGATTGGCGCAAAGTCATTGTGTTAGACACAGAAACCAAAAAGCCAGTCGGTGAAACGCTGGTGGATATTAAGTTCAGCGGCATCAGTTGGCTCGGCAATCAAGGTTTCTATTACTCAAGTTATGACAAGCCACAGGGGAGTGAACTCTCCGCGAAGACAGATCAACACAAGCTCTACTTTCATAAGCTTGGGACGAAACAAAGTGAAGACCAACTGATTTTCGGCGGGTTTGAGGAAGAGAAATACCGTTATGTTGGCGGCTATACGTCGGATGATGAACGCTACTTGTTTATCTCAGCCAGCGTATCGACATCGGGTAACAAACTGTTCTTTAAAGATCTGAGTAAGCCAAACAGCCCACTTAAAACCATTTTAGATAACACCAGTTCTGATACTTGGGTAATAGACAACCAAGGCACGAAGCTGTACTTGGTTACGAACCTTAACGCGCCGAACAAACGCGTCGTGACGGTGGATGCGAGTCAGCCGCAGCCCAAAAACTGGAAAGATTTGATCCCTGAAACAAAGAATGTGTTACGCGTTTCTACCGCGGGTGGCAATTTGTTTGCGAGTTATATTGTTGATGCGATCTCGATGGTGAAGCAATACGACATGAACGGCAAACTCATCCGAGAAATCAAATTGCCTGATATTGGCAGTGCATACGGTTTCTCGGGTAAAAAAGAAGAAACCGAAGTCTACTATTCTTTCACCAACTACAAGATGCCAAGCACTACGTATCGTCTGAACATCAAAGATGGTGATAGCGAGGTGTACTACAAATCTAAAGCGCCATTTGATCCAGCTTTGTATGACTCTCGCCAGGTGTTTTACACCTCAAAAGACGGAACAAAAGTGCCGATGATCATCACCTATAAAAAAGGGACACCGATGGACGGCAGTGCACCAACCATCCTATATGGTTATGGCGGTTTCAACATTAGCCTCACACCATCTTTTAGCCCGACACGTGCAGCTTGGTTGGAGCTTGGTGGTGTTTACGCGGTAGCGAACATTCGTGGCGGTGGGGAGTATGGTAAAGAGTGGCACAACGCTGGCATTCAAATGCAAAAGCAAAATGTGTTTGATGACTTTATTGCGGCGGCTGAATTCCTAATGGATGAAAAGGTAACGTCATCAAACAAGTTAGCCATTAACGGTGGATCGAATGGTGGCTTGTTAGTGGGGGCAGTTATGACGCAACGTCCAGATCTGTTTAAAGTGGCGCTGCCAGCAGTCGGCGTACTGGATATGCTGCGTTACCATACTTTTACCGCAGGTGCTGGTTGGGCGTATGACTACGGTACGGCAGAGCAAAGTAAAGAGATGTTCCAATATCTGAAAGGTTATTCGCCAGTGCACAATGTAAAAGCGGGGGTGGAATACCCAGCAACATTGATTACAACCGGTGATCATGATGACCGTGTTGTTCCTGCTCACTCATACAAATTTGCTGCTGAGTTGCAATCGAAGCAAGCGGGTTCAAATCCGACTTTAATTCGCATCGAAACCAATGCAGGACATGGTGCAGGCACACCAACGCGTAAAATAATTGAGACAAATGCAGATATTTATAGTTTTGCACTGTTCAATATGGGAATAGAGAAACTGCAATAGTGCGAATTGTTTGCGTTTTAGTTATCGAAACGCATCGGCGCTTTATCGCTCGATAATAAAAGGGAATCACAGAGAGTGATTCCTTTTTATTTATTATAGGCCTACTATTCTAATCTGATGCTAGGCTAATCAAACTAAGGTTTTTTACATTATTATAATGTTCTAATTAATCTGAAGAGTGTGGTACGATCGAAATGAAACATTGATCGCGATCACCTAAATCCATTGCACTCTCTATTTATATGGTAAAATTAATTAATCATTTGTTCTAATGATAATTGAATTTTCATAATTTTTAATATTTCCTTCTTCATTAGTATTACCAAATTTCAAGTTATATAAGATATAAGTAGCGGTGATTGAACTTTTACGATGCTTTATTTTATTTTAATTAAAACGTCGAATGTTTCGTCATTATTGAATTTGCTTTGATAATTTATGTTATCCAAAGCGAGTTGTGTTGCTTGCTATTTATGATGACCTCATGACGTGAATAATTTTATAATCATTAAAATGGATACAGTTTTATGAATTTAGTGAAACCGTCTGTTGCCATTGTGGTTGCAGCCCTACAACTCGCGTCTTCTGCCTATGCGCAAACAAACAATAGCGAAGAACTACAAGATATGTCTGACCCACTTGCGGTATACACCCAAGCTGGCTTTGGTATTACTGATAAAGGCGCGAACATCAAAATCGGTCAAACTTACCAATCTAGCCAGCCTGGTACCATGGCGATGAACATCATTGAAATGAAAGGCATTGGTGGTGAGCTATTTGGCATTCGCGACAATGACGATCCAATATATGCCAACGTTGATGACAGCATTGACTCTTTCCGACTACGTAATTTCCAAGTAGAAGTCGCAAAAGGTCTAGGCCGTCAATTAGATGTAAACTACGACGTTGATAACGATAAATTAGATGCATCTTATAGCTTTATTCAAGGTCTACCTAAGTTTGGTATGTTGCAGCTATTTCCTTTAGCTGGTGCGGGTGTCACTATTGCTAATGATTTTAGTGGTGATGACAAAGGTTATGAAATTCCAGGTACTTTCACTGTTGTGGGTATGTACTCAAAAATTGAATTAACCGATAAAATCTGGATTAACTACAACCCAATGTATATGCATACGTTGTCAGGGTCTAGTCAATATAAAGATACTTATTACGCGGGTGAAGATAATATCTTGACTCATGAGTTTGCGTTGTCTTATCAAATTAATCCTCGCGCAAATATTCGTTACTTTGCAAACTGGAATGAGCACGTTAATTTCGGTGATGGTGATCACCGTATCGAATTTAACTACCAATTCTAACTCCCTCGTTTATTTCCAGAATAGAAAGTGTGTTTATCCATATATTTAAATATTTAGGCTAGGGCACTTTCTAAATAAAGTAGGTTTATCATGAAAGCCAAATATAAATTTGCGTTGGTATCTATTGCTATATCTTCTGCATTACTATCAGGATGCAAAACTGGCGATATCGCAACGAAAACAGCCCAAGCACCCTCTGTTGAAACCGTTACCCTAACCGAAACAAAAATCACTCCTTATCATACTTTTATCGGTCGAACTGAAGCGGTAAATGACGTTGATATTATGCCTCGAGTCGGTGGCGAATTAACCGCGATTCATTTTAAAGATGGCGATATGGTCGAAAAAGGCCAATTGCTGTTTGAAATCGACGACCGTCCTTACAAAGCGGCACTGGCGTATGCAAAAGCGTCGTTGCAAAAAGCAAAAGCACAACTCGTTCAAACTACGCGTGATGCAGAACGTGTGAAGAAACTCATCAAAGATAAAAGCATCAGTGAGCAGCAATACGATGACGCCATTGCCGCGCACGCCGCAGCGATTGCTTCGGTAGAAGAGGCGAAAGCGACGCTGGTTTCAGCAAGGCTCGATCTTGAGTTTAGCTCTGTGCGTGCTCCTTTCTCTGGCCGCGTGGGTTTCAGCAACTTCCGAGTGGGTGACCGTATTTCGAAAATTCAACTCGTTCCTCTTGTTTCGATCACTCAAATCGACCCAATTCGCTTTGGCTTTGATGTGGATGAGAAGCTCTACCGCCGAGTAAGAAGTGCCATTGATGTGGCTCATCGTAACGATGACAAACTGGATGTTGATTTAACACTGACGCTTTCAGACGGCTCATTGTATCCACTTGATGGCAAGATCTACGCCGTTGGCAACAAGATCGATTTAGAAACAGGCTCAATTCGAGCAGAAGCACAATTCGATAACCCAACTTACGCGCTTATGCCGGGTGAATATGGCAACTTGACCATCAAGCTGCGCAACAAAACCATTGATGGTTTGCTTATCCCATCGGCGGCTGTTCAACAAGACCAAGCGGGTGACTACGTCATGGTGGTTGGTGATGATCACGTGGTGTCTCGTCGTAACGTTGAACTCGGTCAGACCTACGGTGTGAAACGTGCTGTGCTGACTGGTTTGGCGGCTAACGAAAAAGTCATCGTCAATGGTCTACAAAAAGTGCGTCCGGGTGCAACGGTGAAAGACGTTGAGCTACAGAGTGAACAAGGCTGAGTGAGTACTGATGTTAAGTAAATTTTTCATTCACCGGCCGAAGTTTGCTTTGGTGATCTCACTGGCTATGACATTGATGGGCATGATCGCCCTGAAAGTCTTGCCAATTTCTGAGTATCCTCAAATCTCTCCAACGGTAATTACGGTGAGCACCATGTATCCGGGGGCAAACGCGGACGTGGTTAAAAAGACCGTAGCACAACCGATAGAAGCCAAAGTCAACGGCGTTGAAGACATGATTTACATGTCTTCTGTGATTGGTAACGATGGCTCATACACATTGCGTATTTACTTCCGAGTGGGCGCAGATGGCGATATGGCGCAGGTTCGTGTGAACAACTTGGTGGCACAGGCGACGTCGTCTCTACCACAAGAAGTAAACCAAATCGGTGTGACGGTTAAGAAGAAATCTTCCGACATGCTGGGCGTTATCACACTGCGTTCTCCGAAACAGTCTCACGACAGTATCTACCTTTCTAACTACGCGGATCTCAATATTGTCGAGCGTCTAAAACGTATCGAAGGTATGAGTGACATTACGCTGCTGGGTAAGAAAGACTACTCAATGCGTATTTGGTTGAACCCAAATAAACTGGCTACCTTGAAGCTTTCTGCTAGCGATGTTATTGGCGCAATTAAAACGCAAAACATCCAAGTGGCGGCGGGTAAGATCGGTGGTATGCCAGCTCCGGGTGACCAGCAATATCAATATGTTTTGCAAACCAAAGGCCGCCTTACTTCTGCGGAAGAGTTCGAGAACATCATCATCCGCGCGAGCAAGAAAGGTTCTTTGATTCGCTTGAAAGATGTGGCTCGTGTGGAAGTTGGCGCACAAGGTTACGAAGCTGATGGTCGTATGAATAACGAACCAGCCGCCGTTCTGGCATTGTACCAGTTGCCGACAGCGAACGCGCTAGACGTGATGGAACGCGTGAAAGAGGCAATGAAAGAGTACGAGAAATCGTTCCCAGATGATTTGGTTTACGACATCGCTTATGACTCTACCGAATACGTAGAGACATCGATTGATGAAGTGTACGAGACGTTGGTGATTGCGGTACTTCTTGTCACCTTCGTTGTGTATGTTTTCTTGCAGAACTGGCGAGCGACCATCATTCCAACCTTTGCGATTCCGGTTTCCATCATTGCGACGTTCGCAATCATGGGCGTGATTGGCATGACCATTAACACGATCTCGTTGTTTGGCTTGATCCTCGCCATCGGTATCGTGGTGGACGATGCGATCATCGTGGTAGAGAACGTGGAGCGGGTTATCCATGAAGAGCATTTAGACTCGATTCCGGCCACGATCCAAGCTATGAAAGAAGTGACGGGGCCAGTATTGGCAACAACGCTTATTTTGTTGGCGGTATTCGTACCGGTTGCGCTATTGCCGGGTATTTCCGGTCGAATGTTCAACCAGTTCGCAGTCACCATCTGTGTGTCGGTGCTGATCTCTGCGATCAACGCATTAACGTTAACGCCAGCGCTTTGTGCGTTGATGTTGAAATCAACTCACTCGCAACCTATTGCGCCTTTGCGTGCGTTTAATCGAGGTTTTGAAGCAATAACGCGCAAATACCAAGGTTTAGTTGGCTTCTTGAGCCGTCGTATTGTGCTGAGTATCGGTGTGTATGGCGCGCTTATTGCGGTGCTGGCATTTGCGTTCATGACCGTACCTTCCTCTTTCGTACCGAACGAAGACAAAGGCGTGTTCATGGTCGAAATGCGTTTGCCAGACGCAGCAGCATTGCAGCGTACTGCACCATTAATGAAGAAGTACGTTGATGAACTAAAACAGATGGAAGGTGTGGAGAACGTGGTTTCGGTTGCGGGCTTCTCGGTAATTAACATGGCGTCGATTCCAAACTCGGGCATGTTGATCATCAAACTGGATAACTGGAGCAAACGTAAAGACCCTGAGCTACACCAACGCGCATTGATGAATAAAGTTAACCAAATGCTGAACTCAACACCAGATGCCGCTTCGTTCGTTTTCGCGACGCCGGCAATCAAAGGTATGGGTGCGGTAGATGGTTTCAACCTTGTGCTGCAAGACAACTTGGGCCGTTCTCCACAAGAGTTGGCAAAAACAACCGCTGATTTTGTTGCCCAAATCAACCAACTGCCTGAAGTGGCGCGTGCGTTCTCGATTTTCCGTGCCAACATTCCGCAACGTTACATCGATATTGACCGCGATAAAGCGATTTCGATGGGCGTACCGTTGAATGAAATCTTCAGCACACTGCAAGCGCAGTTGGGCGGTGCCTACATTTCTGACTTCAACTTGTTTGGTCGTTCGTACCAAGTGAAAGTGCAAGCAGAAGAGCAATATCGTGACAACATCGACGACATCGACCATCTGTTTGTTCGTTCTAGCTCTGGAAAAATGGTGTCACTGGCAACGCTAGTGAAAGTGAAGCCGATCTTCGGCCCTGATACCTTGTCGAACTACAACATGTTCAGTTCTGCAACCGTGAACGGTGCGCCAGCGCCAGGCTACAGCTCGGGTGATGTTGTAAAAGCCATTGAAAAACTGGCTGCAGAATCTTTGCCAAGTGGTTACTCGTACGAGTGGTCAGGCATGACTTACCAAGAGATGAAAGCAGGCAACATGGCACCAATCGCGTTCGCATTGTCTTTGCTGTTCACCTACTTGTTCTTGGTGGCTCAGTACGAAAGTTGGACCATTCCTGCTGCGGTAATGATGGCGGTTCCAGTCGCGATTCTCGGCGCAATGGGCACGCTACTGCTGGTGGGACAACCGTTCGATTTGTATGTGCAGATTGGTGTGGTCATCTTGATCGGTATGTCCGCCAAAGTGGCGATTCTTATCGTGGAATTTGCCAAAGTTCTGCGAGAAGAAAAGGGCTTATCCATCATTGATGCTGCCAAAGAAGCTGCTCGAATCCGTTTCCGAGCAGTACAGATGACCGCATTTGCCTTCATCTGGGGGGTATTCCCGTTGGTGATTGCATCGGGTGCCGGTGCGGCATCTCGTCACTCACTGGGCTTTGCGGTATTCGGCGGCATGATTCTCTCTACGTTTGTTGGCACGTTACTGACGCCAGTGTTCTTCGTGATGATGCAATCTCTGCGCGAGAAGTTTAAGCGAAAGAAACCCACTGAACTTGAGGTGAGCGAGCAATAACGCTGATTTCAACTGACTGACTCCACAACACCCCCACGCTGTGTGCGATTGGCCAATGCCTTTCATTGATATACAACCACCGTCGCAGCGTGGGTTCCCCTAACAATAATAGGTTTTAACATGAAAAATCTTTCAAAAATCGTCGTAGCGAGCTCTCTACTGACTTGTGCTGCTGCGCAAGCGGGTGGGTTATACCTTTACGAAACTACAGCATCGGATATTGGTTTGGCATCCGCTGGTATGGCGGCTCGTGCGCAAGATGCCTCAGTAATGGCAGCAAACCCGGCTGGTCTGGCGAATGTTTCTGGTAAATCTTTCTCTGGTAACCTGATTGGCCTTTACGGTGACGCGCAACTAGACACGATGACTGGCGATGCGGGCAACGTGATTGGTTTTGTTCCTATGGCGTCGGCATTTTACAGCCAACAAGTGAACGACAAATGGACGCTGGGTATTGGTCTGTATGGCAACTACGGTCTTGGCCTAGAGTACGAAGGTCTTTTGGATAATCATTTAGATATTCCTACAGCAACGACACAAGCGTTGACCATTCAACCTTCCGCTTCTTACCGCATCAATGATCACTGGTCTGTGGGTGCGGCGCTTGGCATTCAGTACGGTATGTATGAAGTGGAAACGAAGGGAGCCTTGAACTTCAATGACGAAGACCAAGATACTCAGCTCAACGGCCGAGTAGGTGTGCTTTATGAAGCAACACCAGGCACGCGTCTTGGTCTGTCTTACTCTTCTGAAACCGAATTTGAATTCGACAATAGTAACTCCATTGCTCCGCAACAACTGATCTTCAGTGCTTACCACGAAGTGAATGATGACCTAGCGGTGATGTGGAACGTGAACTGGCAAGACTGGAGCGAATACACAACCACGCTGAACGTAGAGACACAAGACACTTACCAAATCGCATTGGGTACTCAGTACAAACTGAATGAAAAAATGATGTGGAATGCAGGTTTTGCATTCGATACCAGCATGTATGAAAGTCAATCAAACGGTGACATTACCGTTCCTACTGGCAAGGCGTACCGCATTGGTACAGGCATTGATTACAAATTGGATTCAGAAAACTCAATTGGTTTCGCGTTTGAAGCGATCTTGATGGAATCGTCAAAAACGCCACGCTTACAAGCTGGTTTTGATGAGCCTGCGCTGTACTTCATGAGCATGAGCTACAACTGGAAAAACTAATCATTCCTAATCGCTAAAACGCCTTCCTTACAGGCCATTCTACCCTAACTACCTGCACTGGATGCTGTCACACCATCTAAGGTAGTTAGGGCGCTTCTGTCACATCCAGTGAGTGATGATTCAAAAAGTATCTGCGCAGCTAAGTGCGGGTATTCAACATCTCAAAGGACTAAAAAATGAAAAATAAACTAGCGTTAGTGTGTACGACTTTGTTGGTTAGTACGCTGGCTCATGGTGCCGAGCATCGAGTAAAAGACAATAAAAACAAGTTGGCGGATGACCCAACAAAAGTCATCACGAAATTTGGCGCGTCGTACGCAAACAACTACGATTTTGATGATCAAAACATCTCATTCTCGGGCTCACTTGCGCTTGACCAAGCGCGCAAAATTAACCTGCGTATCAATGATGATGCGAGCGAGTGGCGTATTGGTGGCTCGTGGTTGTTTCCGGTCGGTATCGTGAACTTCAACTTCGGTAAAAATGAATACGTAAACGGCGCGGATCAAACCAACTACAGCGTTGGTACCTTTATGCCGCTAAGTTATTTCGGGATTGAGCCAGCAGGCTTCCAAATTTTCCCAATGGCAGGCTATACGTACAACACTGGTGATGTTCCTGTTTGTGACGGTGCAGAAAGTAGTCTCTGTAGCGAGCCTAACTTTACGGGGACGCCAAGTGCAGAGAATGGCTTCAACATGATGAGCTCTTCAGGCAGTAGCGGTTACGTTGGTGCATTTGCGCTGAAATTGTTTACCAAAGAGCTGACGTTAATCAGCTTCGCAGCAGGCACTTACGGCTCAGAAAACAGTGAAGGAGAGAACTACAAAGGCTTCTTTGGTGGTATTGGTCTTGGTTACCTCGTGAGCAAACGCCACTCTTTTAACGTAATGACGTTTGTCATGGACAACAACACCTATTTGGATGAAGCAGACAAGCGCATCGTGTTATCATATCAATATCAATTTGAATAAATAAAAACGCAGCCCAAATAGCTGCGTTTTTACTTTGATAGAATGAACTAGTGAATTGAGTTGTTTTCTTCGATCTTTTTCTGGTACTGGTGTTTTAATATATACATGCGCTTAACATCGCTGTAAGCGCCGTTAATAAAGTATTCTTCTACAAGGTGACCTTCTTCGATAAAGCCGCACTTTTTGTATAAGTGAATAGCGACTTCGTTATCCACTGCGACTAATAAGTAGATTTTACGTAGATTAAGAATTGAGAATGAGTAATCTAACGCACGATTAATCATCTCTGTCGCATAACCTCGGCCTTGATGCTCTGGGGCGATGATTATCTGAAATTCCGCGCTGCGGTGAATGTAGTTAATCTCGATCAGCTCAACTAAGCCAATTACGATGCCGTCTTCATCTTCGACGACAAAACGCCTTTCAGCGTCATCATGTATATGTTTTCGATAAAGTTCTTCGAGCTCGTCATAAGACTCGTAAGGTTCTTCGAACCAGTAGGCCATGATATTTCGGTTGTTATTCAGTTCATGAATAAAGCGCAAATCAGAACGCTCTAATGCACGCATTTTTAGGCCTTTCTTCATCATTTTTCTCCAATGAGGGCGGAGAATACCTCCGCACTTGATGCTAGAAAATATTACCTTATTTCACAAGAATAGCGCATCTTTTTTTGGAAAATATCCTGTGATTTTCAATGTGGAAACTTAGAGTTCACGACAAATATAAATTAATCTTTACGATAAAAAACTCGATTAGGTGCTTTGCCTAATATCGTATTAAATACCGCGCAACGACTTAGTGTCTTAATCTAAACAAACAAGGTATTCAATATGTTTTCAATCGGTGACGTAGTAGTAGCGACTAAAGGTATCGATCTTGGCGAAATGGTTGTTACAGGTTTAAGCAGTGGCGGTTTTTACACACATGTAAAAGCAGGCGAAAAAACACTAACTTACCCAGCTAAAGATCTTAAGAAAGCATAATTAAATTTGCTCATTCTTATTTTTAACTGGCTTAAAGTTCGTATTAGTTATTTTAAGCGGGTTAGAATCGATAAAAGGTAGCGCAATGAGTCGCTACCTTTTTTTATTTTTTCTACCTTTCTTCACCAATATGAAACTCAACGCGATTTCTTCCAGTTTCTTTTGCCTTGTAAAGTGCTAAGTCGGCGCGTTTAACTAATGGTTCAAATGAGTCGTCGAGACGACAGACTTGAGTTACCCCAATACTCGCGGTGAAGCTCATATCACAACCTGAATGTTGAACGGTCGTCGTTTCTAGTGCATTACGAATCGTTTCTAATGTGTCTAGAGCTTGCTGTGATGAGCGACTTCTTAATACGATGGCAAACTCTTCACCGCCAACTCTGGCAAGTAAGTCACAATCAAGTAGATGACTTTTAATAGTATTAACTGCATGGATCAGTGATTTATCGCCTGCGTCATGACCAAATCGGTCATTGAGGCTTTTAAAATTGTCGAGATCTAAAATAGCAACATGGAAGTCAATGCCCTGGGTTCGGTATTCATTTAGGCGGCTTTCGATTTGTCGCATGAACTCTCTGCGGTTTGGAATACCTGTTAGATCATCCGTCGTGGCGAGGTGCTCCATCTTCATAATCTGTATATGAAGGGCAATGTTTAAAGCAATCCAATTAGCGATGCACTGAAGCTGTGCCGCTTGTTCGTTTGTGTAAATGTGCGTTTGATGATGCGCAACATTAAGCGTTCCTAGGCAGACTTTACCGTGCATTAAAGGCGCGTCCATACACGTACCCATACCATTGGATGCGAGCATCATACAATCGATCTCATCAGATTGCGTAACATCATCGCAGATCATCAGTTGTTGCTTTTTGAACACTCGGCCAACAAACGCTTGATGAATGGGCACTAAAAATTCAGCGGGAATCGCTTTACTACCAGAGAAAGAGTAGACCTTTAGATGATCATTGTTTTCATAAAGTGTGATACTCGCACGGTCAGAATTAAATATACGATTTATCCATTCTGCCACCGTATCAAGTACTTGCTGTAGTGTTTCCGATTGAGCTAAAAAGTGAACAAACCCTATCGGCATACATATCGGACTTTCCATGTTTTGCATCGATAAGTCATCAGGGTTAAAAGTTCTTTCAAGTCTCAATAGACATCTCCTTGGCAATGTTGCAAATACCAACAATAAATTACGTGAAGCTATTTTGTAGAAAATGTGCTTCTTGGTAAGAGTATGGTTTAATTATCGCCGTTTGTGTGCATTTGGTTGCTTAATGTGGGCGTTAACTCACCCTAAATAAGTAAATCTTATACCTATTTATAAGTAAGTCATTACTCAATAAGTGATGTTTTTAAGATGGAAGTACAGAATGAGCCCTTCTGGAAGAGAAGGGCTAGAAAAGGATACAAATGGGGTCAGGTGAGTAGAGACTTAATTGTCTTTGTACTTTTGTAAAATCAACTGACTTATCTGCGCAACGAGCTGGTCCCTAGCTTGAAGTGAGAGCTCGGTTTCTGTGACATAAATACTAATGTAAACAGGTCGATGATTTTCCTTCCATATAATCGCGTTAATGCCACGCGAACCATGACCACCCGCACCAGAACGGTCTGCAATAGACCAACCTGTTGGTAATACAGAACGCATTAACGAGTCTGAAACTTTGTTGTCTTGCATCCAGATTTTTAATTGTACACGAGACTCATAAGACAACGTTTCGCCTTCGATCAAGGTTCGCAGAGTGTTTAGTATGGCGTTAGGTGTGGTTGTATCGCGGCTGTCGCCTGGTGTGGCTTCGTTCAAGCGAGGTTCTATTCTGTCTAGGCGCGTTGCTTTATCTCCAATTGTTCGCAGAAACATTGTTACGGCTTTAGGGCCGCCAATTTCATTTAATACCAAGTTGGCTGCAGTATTATCACTCATTAACATAGCGGCTTCACACGCGTGCTCTATGCGTGTGTTTTGGCCTGCGAGCTTATCCATCACTGGAGACCATACAACGATACTGCGCTCATCGACTTTTGCGGTCGCATTTTTACTTAGCTTACCGCTGTCCATATCACTTAGCATTTTGGCACAAGCTAGGGTTTTGAATGTGCTCATGAGTGGGAAGCGTTCATCGCCACGGTAATCCCAACGCTCGTCTGCTTGGGTATCCCAAACTGACACCCCAATTCTGCTTGAGGTTTGTTGCTCGAGGAGAGAAATGTCCTCATTCAGTTGGGACGCGTAACTTAGGGTTGAGCAAACCATTAGCCCAGCCAACAAAAATAACTTTTTCATGGATCGTGTTCTTCAATTTTAGTTTTAGTTCGCACCGTAGCGATGTCACGTAAACTATAACGAGCCAATACTCTAAACACTGTTAAATCTATGTCTATTTTATGTAGGATTCTTTGCAATACGCTTAAACGGTCTCAATATGGGGAGAAGAGTGTTGCTATCAAGGCCTGTAGTTTGGCTTATATATTACGTCGGTGATTCGGTCATAAAAATATCTTAGCGTGAGACACTGGCTCAGAATTTCTTATCATGAGCTAACGAATAGTTTGATCCAGAGAAATAAAAGGAGCTGAATCATCAGCTCCTTTGTCTAGTTGGATAATTACTTACAGTTCAATCTTTTTAACCATGCCCGATTCTGCATGGCCCGGAATGTTGCACGCGAACTCAACCTTGTTGTCACCGTGGAAGTGCCACAGTAATTGCTTCGCTTTACCTGGTTCTACCGTAACTGCGTTGCCTGAGTCATGCATGTGATCGCCGCTCATTGTCTTCATCATTTCGCGATGTTCTAACTGCTCTTTGGCAGAACCAATCGTGAACTCGTGGTTGATCTTACCTGTGTTCATGACTACAAACTGCACCACATCGTTTGGCTCAATCTTGACGTCTTTCTTGAACTTGATGGTCATGTCATCACCCAAGATTACGTGTACCACCTTGTCTGGCTTTGCCCCTTTCGCTGGCATACCTACTGCCGACATGCCCGGCATATCCATCATATTTGAATGGTCCATTTTACTGTGGTCCATCTTCATGCTGCCGTGGTCCATATTTTCATGCTTCATGTTGCTATGATCCATGTTTGCGTGGTCCATGTTTGAATGATCCATTTGGGCAAACGCAGTCGTTGTTGTTAGAGCTAGAGCAAGCGTGATTAGTGTCTTTTTCATTTTCATATCCTTGTTTTAATTCATTAATAACTTGGTTGCTTCCCCTCAAAACGACATGTTTGAGGGAAAGGTAGGGATTAAGCGTTGTTGTTTACATCACTAGCTTGTGTGCCAGCTTGGTGATTAGTTGCATTGCTTTGGCGCAACTCGCGTTGTTTCCACAGCTTGAAGATGGCTGGAAGTACCAACAGTGTCAGCAGCAGTGCCGATGCCATACCGCCAATCATTGGCGCGGCGATACGTTGCATTACTTCTGATCCTGTACCTTCGCCGTACATGATCGGAATCAGACCAATAATGACCGTCAGTACCGTCATCATTACTGGGCGAACACGCAGGCCTGCACCTTCACGAATGGCATCAGTTAGGTCTTTCGCTTCAAGCTTCTGTTGGCTCTCTTCCGCATCCAGCTTTTTGTAGTGCCATGCTTGGTTGAGGTAGACGAGCATGATGACCCCAATTTCAACCGCGACGCCTGCTAGGGCAATAAAGCCGACCCCAACGGCAATCGAGAAGTTGTAGTTGAGGATATGCATGAGCCATAAACCACCGACCATAGCGAGCGGTAGGGTAAGCATGATGATCATCACTTCGCCAACGCGACGGAAGCTGAAGTAAAGCAGTAGCATAATGATGGCGATGGTGATTGGTACCACGACACTCAAGCGGTCTTTCGCACGCTCCATGTATTCGTATTGACCAGACCAAGCCAGCGAGTAACCCGCAGGAAGTTCCAATTGATCAGCAACAACCTGTTGCGCTTCTACGACGTAAGAGCCAAGGTCACGACCATCGATGTCGACAAATACCCAGCCGTTTGGACGCGCGTTTTCCGTTTTGATCATCGGAGGGCCGTCTTCGTAACGAATGTCCGCTACATCAGCCAGCGCAATACGGGCGCCATTTGGTGTCACCAAAGGTAGGTTTTGCAGTTTAACCACTGAATCACGGTAGTCTTGTGGGTAACGAACGTTGATTGGGTAACGCTCCAAGCCTTCAATGGTTTCACCCACATTCATGCCACCCACCGCAGTGGAGATCACTTGCTGAACGTCTTTGATGCTTAAGCCATAACGCGCTGCGGCACGACGTTTAATGTCGATCGTGACATAACGACCACCTGCTACACGCTCAGCGTAAACCGATGCGGTGCCTTGTACGCCATTAAGAATTGGCTCCAACTGAGAACCGATCTTCTCAATCACTTTCAGGTCAGGTCCGGCGATCTTAATGCCGATAGGGGTTTTGATGCCCGTTGCCAGCATGTCGATACGCGTTTTGATCGGCATTACCCAAGCGTTAGTAAGACCAGGGAACTGAACCAGCTTGTCGAACTCTTTGCGCAGTGACTCGGTTGTTACCCCTTCACGCCATTGATCGCGTGGCTTCAACTGAATCACGGTTTCAATCATGGTGAGTGGCGCTGGATCGGTTGCGGTCTCAGCTCGGCCAATCTTGCCCCATACGGTTTTCACCTCTGGAACGGTTTTGATCAGTTTGTTGGTTTGCTGTAGAAGCTCACGCGCCTTACCAATTGAGATACCCGGATAGGTCGTTGGCATGTACATCAAGTCGCCTTCATCCAGCGGCGGGATGAACTCGCTACCCAGTTTACTGGTTGGGTAGTAAGCCGATGCCATCAGACCTAATGCGATAACAATCATGGTCTTAGGGTATTTTAAGCTGGTGTTCAACAGCGGACGGTATAATGCGACCAAGCCACGGTTAACTGGGTTTTTGTGCTCCGGTAACACCTTACCGCGAATGAAGTAGCCCATAAGCACAGGCACGAGCGTGATTGCCAAACCTGCTGCCGCTGCCATGGCGTACGTCTTAGTGAAGGCAAGTGGCGAGAACATCTTGCCTTCTTGGCCTTCTAAGGCGAACACCGGTACGAAGCTAAGAGTGATGATCAGCAACGAGAAGAACAGCGGTGCGCCAACCTCTTCTGCGGCTTTACCAATCACTTGCCAGCGGTTTTTATCGGTCAGTGGCGTTCGTTCAATGTGCTTGTGAACGTTTTCAATCATCACGATTGCACCATCCACCATGGCACCGATGGCAATCGCAATACCACCCAAAGACATGATGTTGGCATTGATGCCTTGCCAATGCATTACGATAAACGCACTAAGAATACCAACCGGTAGGCTCAGAGCGATAACCAACGAAGAACGAATGTGGAATAGGAACAACGCACACACAATCGCAACGACGATGAACTCTTCTGCAAGCTTCTTCCATAGGTTTTCTACCGCTGAATCGATAAGGGTAGAGCGGTCGTAGGTTGCCACAATTTCCACGCCTTCTGGCAGGCTGCGTTGTAGGTCTGCGAGTTTGTCTTTGACTTTCGCAATCACTTCACTGGCGTTTTCACCAAAGCGCATCACGATAACGCCACCGACCGCTTCACCTTCGCCATTCAGCTCTGAGATACCACGGCGCATTTGTGGACCAAGGTTAATGTCTGCGATATCACCTAATAGCAACGGCGTGCCTTTCTCAGTGACTTTTAGCGGCAGTGACTTGATGTCTTCAATGCTGGTTAGGTAACCCGTGGTACGAACCATGTGTTCGGCTTCCGCAACTTCGATAACGGACGCGCCGGTTTCTTGGTTGCCGTTTTGGATTGCCATGTTCACTTGTTGCAAAGTGAGGTTGTACGCACGCAGCTTGGCAGGATCAATCTGCACTTGATACTGCTTCACCATACCGCCCACGGTCGCGACTTCAGAAACGCCATCCACGGTTTGCAATTCGTATTTCAAGAACCAGTCTTGCAGGCTGCGAAGATCCGCCAAATCATGCTTGCCGGTTTTGTCCTGTAATACGTAGCTGTAAACCCAGCCCACACCCGTTGCATCAGGACCTAGCGTTGGTTTTGCGTTCGGTGGCAGCTTTGGTGCTACTTGGCTTAAGTACTCCAACACGCGTGAACGTGCCCAGTACATGTCGGTATCATCGTTGAAAATGATATAAACGTAAGAGTCACCAAAGAAGGAGTAGCCACGAACTGTCTCAGCGCCTGGCACGGCAAGCATGGCGGTGGTGAGTGGGTAAGTGACTTGATCCTCGACGACTTGAGGAGCCTGACCCGGATAGCTTGTCTTGATGATCACTTGCACATCAGAAAGATCCGGAATCGCATCAACAGGCGTATTCTTTACACTGTAAAGTCCGCCTAATACAAGGGCTAAGGTCGCGACCAACACTAGGAATCGGTTGCTCAGTGACCAACGAATAATTGCATTGATCATAATTAACCCTCGACGGCTATTGTTGCAGGAACTAGCTGTTTAAGAACATAGTCAGATCCTTGTTTTTCAACTAGAAACCGAACTTTCTGTCCTTCTTCAAAACCCGATAGATCAACATCTTCACCCACAGAGAAGTTCATCTCGCCAGCATCCCAGTTCCATTCTGCAACCGGTAGGTGGTTTAAGGTGATCATGCCAAAATCAGTCATCAGCATGCTAATGTCACCAGTTAGCCAAACTTCTGCGGCAATGACGCTGTTGTCTGCCTTATAGTCGATGATTTGGTACTGACCGGACTCCGTCTTTTGCATTTCAAATTCGATAGCCTGACCTTTTTTCAAGTCACCCATTTCAACGCCATCTGCGAAAGTGAAGTTCATTACCATGCCCGGCCAATCCCATTCTGGTACAGGCTGGTGGTTGATGGTCAGCATGCGGTGATCTTTCATCACATCCGTGATCTCACCTTTGGCCCATGCCGTTTCTGCCGCTGCTTCTACACCATTGATGCGAGACAGATCCGCCGACTGGCTTGATTCAGAATCGAGCATGAAGTGAGATGAAGTAACGATCTTATCGCCTTGTTTAAGTCCTTGTAATACTTCGATTTGTTCGCCAGCTTCACGGCCAACTTCAATTCGAGCTGAGCGGTATTTGCCTTCGCCCTCAGCCAGAACAACGCGAGTCATACCGCCAGAGCGAATAACAGATGATTTAGGAATCGTTAATACTGCGTGGTCAGTAACAGGCTGCAAGGCAATATTGGCGAACATGTTTGGCTTCAATGCGCCATCTGGGTTAGGGAATTTAAGGCGCACACGCAACGTACGTGTTTTCGGATCGAGGATTGGGTACACGTAATCTACGACACCTTGCCATTCATTGCCCGGAATCGCGTCAAGGGTCATCGTGGCTTGAGAACCCGCTTTCATCCAGTGCGCTTGACGCTCAAAGACTTCCGCATCAACCCATACATTGTCCAAAGGACCTGCACTGATCACCGCTTGAGCAGGAGACAAATAGCCACCTTCACGCACGTTTAAGCTCGCGATAACGCCATCAGCAGGCGCTTTGATTTCAATGGTTTGCGATGCTTTACCACTACGAGTAATGGATTTGATTTGAGCGCGGTCAACACCAAGCGTTACCAAGCGTTCGGTCGCGCCTTTTACAAGACCTTTGCGGCCAGTGCGGTACGCATTCAGCAATTCTTCTTGTGCTTTAACCAGTTCTGGAGAGTAAAGCGTGAAAAGCACATCGCCTTTCTTCACTTTCTCGCCCACGGCATTGATGTAGAGTTTTTCTACCCAACCCGCCACACGAACGTTGGTTTGCCATAACAGACTTTCATCAAAGGCAATATAGCCAACCGTTTCGATGCGTGGTGATAGCTGTTGCAGTGTCGCGTTTGCGGTTTTAACCCCGAGGTTGTTTTCTACTGAAGGGTCAATAGTCACCGTACCAGGTGCGTCCTGTTCGCCGGATAGGTCTTCTGCGTAAACCGGAATCAAATCCATGCCCATTGGGGATTTACCCGGCTTGTCGCGTTTGTAATTCGGATCCATTGGGGCAACCCAGTAAAGCGGATCATTAGAGCTTGCAGCAGATTCGCCACCCATCGCACTCATGTCGTGAGTCGAGCCCGCAAGAAAATGATTAGCACCAAACCCTAAAGCACCACCAACAATCAGCGCGATAGTTGCAATTTTTAATGTTTTCATTGTTTTACCTTATTTTCCCCTTCACATTTGACGCTACAGCGTTGTTGCCTGCTCTCGTTCACCCAAATCACATAGAGGATCCCTTAGTTTGTTAGGGAAAGTGCTCATGGGATTCTCTCGTTTGCCGCCTAGCTGTAGCCCCAACTGTCTTGGGGAATCACAAATTAATATGTCGAAATAGAGCGAGCTTCCGGTGAAGCCACTTGGTAGTCGAAACCACCGAGTAGGGTGGCTAAATTGCTGTTTGCGATGTTGAGATCGGTCAGCAGACGTTGTTGCTCTAATTGCAGAGCCAACTCGTCTGTGGTGGCAGAAATCACATCGTTAAACTGCGCTGTGTTGTTTTGATAACCTCGCTCAACGGCTTGAATGCGCGCTTTCGCTTGAGGCAATAAGGTGGATTGATAACGTTCTAAGCGTTGGGTTAAGTTGCCGCGATCAACCAGCAAAGTGTTCACCTTGGCATTCATCTGCGTTAGTAAGGTGTCTTTTTGCGATTGTGCCGCGCCAACTTGGTATTGAGCGGCAGCAAGATTGCGATCTTGGCGGTCACCTGTGAACAGCGGAATGTCCATGGTGAGGTAAGCGCTGACCAAATCAGAGGCGGGCTCACCCATCATGTTGTCGGCTTGGCGGTAGGCGTACATTACTTCGACGCCAAATTGTGGGTTGTAGGCTTGCTTAGCAATTTCCACCTGCGTTTTATTGGCAGAAATACTGACGTCGGCCATCTTAACCATCGGGTGTTGGCTGAGTTGTTGATAATGCTTGGTAGAATTCTGACTCGCAGCAAGTTTGCTGTTCAGTGTGTCCCAGTTCAATTGATTGCTCGCGTGCAGAGCCTGTTCGTTTGCCAACCAATCTGACCCCAACCATTCGGAGAGTTGAGAGATAAGACGACGTTGCATTTGTGCGTTGGCTTGCAGTTTCTCATCCAACTTGCTGACTTGAAGTTGGGCGTTAAGCAGATCTTGCGCTTCACTCTTACCAATCGAATAGTTGGTTTGAATAAAGCTTTCCATCTCCTTCATCAACTTGCGGTTCTCAAGCATGATTTGCTCAGCGCGTTGCTGGTAACCAAGTTCTAACCAAAGTTGAGTCATGCTGTTGGCTACCTCAAGCTCACGAGCATGCACTTGAAGCCCAAGGCCGTCGGCTTGTTGATTGGCTTTCTTCTGCTGTAAATCAAGCGTAGAGCCACGCTCAAACTGTTGCATTAAACCAACGGAGATGTTGGTCATTGGGTCTTCATCGAATTTGAAGCTGTCGACAGGCAAGCCACCAAAACCTACTTTTAGTTTTGGGTCCATCAAGGTCGCACTCGCGACGCCCGTTTCACGCATGGCAGCAGATTGCGCTGAGTATTGCTTACGATTGCCATCGTTACTCAAAGCGACGTTGATCAGTTGGGCAAGCTTGGTCGTTGAAGCTCGCTCACTTGATGCGGAATTTTGCGCTGCGTGCGTCTCTTTACCTGCGGCGTTAACCAAGGTTGGCGCAGCGACCAGAGCCACCATAAAAATAGGTGCAGCTAAGCGGTATGGTTTGATATCCATAATCTAAATCCAGTGTTCGCCGGATCGATGGAGGTGCTGATTTTATTGCGGGAACAGTAAAGCCTTGTCACCTCATCGTTCAGGCGCATTAAAACAACCTGCGATACACGCGCAGGGTCGAATGCTAGGACGGATTTAGGCTATAGGAGGTCGGTATAGGTCGCGGCTGACGTGTACGACTGGGGAAGCAACTTCAGGAGTAATAGTTGCGCGATAGACGACGGGCATTGGGCTATTGATAGGATTCGGTAGGGGGACGAAAACTATCGTACACGCGGCAGTGCAGCAGGTATGAACCATGCCAGAGCCTCCACCACAGTTCATGCTGGTTTCTCTTGCATCGCCATCTTCGGACATAGAAGCGTCTGTCATGGAGACGTCCATCATGCCGGGCATACCGCAGTGTTCGCTGTCACTCATCATAGAAGGATGATGAGCCATGCCAGTAGACATCATTTGAATATTCATCAACGGCTCACTGTTCGCCACACTAGATACCAATAGTACTAGCGTCGTGAAGAGAGTTAACCAGATTGTATGCAGCGATTTTAAGTGCATACCTTTTCCCATGTGTTTGATGAAAATGATGAAAACCCTTCGATTCTAAAGGTTAACCTAAGGGTAAGGTCAATCATTTATTACTCTTATTATCAAAATAGTCCACCCCTACAGTTTTCGCACTTTCGAGGGAGTAAAACGTTTGTTAAACACCGAGTGTTGAAAGTTAGCGAAAGAAGCCCTCGCTTTTTATGACACGTGAAAAATGTGGTTTATAAGTTTTACATCACACTAACTTGTCTTACAAATGATTATCCTTATAGAATGCATGGTTTTACTTGTGCAGATTTGGATTTGCTTTGCTGCGGGGGTTGCATGATAGAAATTGTCATCGATGGAAAATATAGAATTGTAGAAGAGGGTCTAACCCTTTTAGAAGCAGCAAAAGTGTGTGGGGTCGAGATCCCATCGCTGTGCGGAATGAACAAAAGTAATGAAAAAGTACCGTGTGACTTGTGTGTGGTTGAAGTCGAAAGCGGCGGTACTAAGCGTGCGTGTGAACTCGAAGTTTACCGCGGCCTTAATGTGGTCACGCAATCAGAACAACTAAGCGAGCACCGCAGAAAAGCACTTAACCGCATCATGACGGACCATTACGCCGATTGTGAAGCGCCATGTAAAACCGCGTGTCCTGCGGGCGTGGATATCCAGTCGTACCTTTATCACATTGCACAGAACGATCATCAAAAAGCGATTGAAGTGATTAAGCGTACGCTTCCTATGCCACTATCGATTGGCCGTGTATGCCCAGCATTTTGTGAGAGCGAATGTCGCCGCTCGTTAGTCGATGAACCAATCGCAATTCGTCAGCTAAAACGTCACGCCGCGGATGCGGATTTGTCTGCGCATGAAGCCTACGTACCGGAAAAGAAACCAAGTAAAGGTTTGAACATTGCCGTCGTGGGCAGTGGTCCTGGTGGTCTAACAGCTGGCTACTACTTATCGAATGAAGGCTACGACGTTACGGTCTTTGAATCCATGCCAAAAGCGGGCGGTTGGTTGCGTTACGGTATTCCTGAATACCGTTTACCAAAAGACATTCTCGATAAAGAAATCGAATTGATGTGCCGCAACGGTATGCAAGTTCACACCAATCAAAAGCTAGGTGTGGATTTCACGCTTTCTCAATTGAGCGAAGAATACGACGCGGTGTGTTTGGCGGTCGGCGCGTCTCAAGCGGTCGAAATGCATTACACAGGCAGTGACCTTGAAGGTTGCTACTTAGGTGTTGATTACCTCAAAGATTACGTGACTGAGCAAAACTATGTAACGGGTCAGAAAGTCGCGGTGATCGGCGGTGGTAACACGGCAATTGACTGTGCTCGTACTGCGCGTCGTGCTGGTGCAGACACCACGTTGATTTACCGTCGTACCCGTGACGAAATGCCGGCAGAAGACTACGAGATTGTTGAAGCGGAACACGAAGGGGTGAAATTCCACTTCTTGACCAATCCTGCAGAAAACCTTGCCGATGAAACCGGACGCGTGAATGCGATTCGTCTAGAGCGCATGGCGTTGGGTGAGCCGGATGCATCTGGTCGTCGCAGCCCTAAACCAACTGGCGAGTTCTTTACCGAAGAGTTCGACACCGTGATTGCAGCAGTATCGCAAAAGCCAGATCTGAGCTTCCTCGAAGGCGAAGATTTGTCGATTCCACTTACGCGCTGGAATACTTCTGATGCCGATGAAAAGACCATGCACACCGGCACGGGTAACATCTTCAGTATTGGTGATTTCCGCCGTGGTCCAGCAACGGCAGTTGAAGCGGTGGGTGATGGTCGTGTTGCGGCAAAAGCAATAGACCTATTTTTGAATGGTGATATGGCGGATATGCCAAAGGCGGCGTTCAACTCACGAAAAGAGAAGAAGCTCTCTCAAGTCGATCCGCTTCACTTCGAGAACATCCAGAAAGTTGCTCGATCTATCATGCCTGAGCTGACTCCAGTACAACGCGAGCAAAGCTTCGCTGAAGTGGAGTTGGGCTTTGATAACGAAGAAGCAATGAAGGAAGCGGCGCGCTGTCTAGAATGTGGCTGTCAGGCAAATACTGATTGTGCGCTGCGTGATTACTCCACCGAATATGAAGCTGAGCAAAGCTTTGACTTCTCCTTGCAGATTAAATCACACCAAGATTGGCTAGATCTTCGTGCGAAAGACTTGCGTCATAAGTACGAAGTTGACCGCAGTTCTGAGTTTATTGAGTTTGATGCTAACCGCTGTATTAGCTGTGGTCAGTGCATCCAAGCGTGCCGCGACAAAGCCGTACACGGTGTACTGAACTTCGTGTGCGATAAACAAGGTCGTCCTGCATTACGTCCTGACGATCGTCCACACTTTGGAAGTAACAAGAATGGCTTAACCCTAATGGGTGATTCGAACTGCGTGCAATGTGGCGCGTGCGTTCAAGTGTGTCCAACGGGCGCAATGGTCGATAGTCGTGACCGTTCACAAGGTCGTACCGAAGATCTGAAAGCGGTCGACACCATTTGTACATACTGTGGTGTGGGCTGTAAGTTGACTATGTTCGTGGATGAAGCAACCAATACGATTCGTTACGTGAAGGGCGGTGACTCGCCAGTGAACCAAGGCATGCTGTGTGTGAAAGGGCGCTTTGGTTTTGATTTCATTGGCAGTGAAGAGCGTCTTACCACGCCATTGATTCGTAAAGACGGTTGGTTGCAGCCTGCAAGTTGGGAAGAGGCGATTCAACTGATTGCGAGCAAGTTCTCTGGCATCAAGCAAGATTTTGGCAGCAACGCATTGGCGGGTTTCTCTTCAGCGAAAACCACCAACGAAGACAACTACGCGTTCCAAAAATTTGTCCGTCGTGAACTGGGCACCAATAACGTCGACCACTGTGCGCGTTTGTGCCACGCATCGAGTGTAACCGGTCTTGAAGCGTCACTGGGTAGTGGTGCAATGACCAACGACATTCCAAGCATTAAGCACTCGGATGTGATCTTTATTATTGGTTCGGATACCACATCGGCGCACCCGATTATTGCTTCACATATCAAACAAGCAATTCGTCACCACGGCGCTCGTTTGATTGTGGCTGACCCGAAACGTGTCGATATGGCAGAGCATGCTGAGCTGTATATGGCGCACCGTCCGGGTACGGATGTGATGCTCCTAAACGGTGTCATGCAGCAGATCATCAAGAACGGTTGGTACGATCAAGAGTACATCGAAGAACGTGTCGACGGCTTTGATACCTTACTGCAAGAAGTGATGTCGCCAGCCTATAACCTCGATAAAGTGGAGTTGGTTACGGGCGTAAAAGCCGAAGACATTCAAGCAATGGCGCGCATGATCGGTACAGCAGATCGTACGGCTGTTTACTACTCGATGGGTATTACTCAGCACACGACAGGTCATGACAACGTGCGTTCTATCGCTAACCTGCAATTGCTGTGTGGCAACATCGGTATTGAAGGTGGTGGTATTAACCCACTACGTGGTCAATCTAACGTGCAAGGCGCGTGTGATATGGGCGCTTTGCCAAACAGCTTCCCGGGCTATCAAAAGGTATACAACCCAATTGTGCGTCAGAAGTTTGCGATTGAATGGAACGCACCAAATCTGCCTTCTGAGCAAGGTCTAACCCTGACAGAAATCATTGATGCGGCTTGCCATCGTGACGTTCGTGGTATGTACATCATGGGTGAGAACCCAGTGTTGAGTGACCCGAACCAAGCGCATGTGATTGAAGGTTTAGAAGCGCTCGATTTCTTGGTAGTTCAAGACATCTTCCTAACGGAAACCGCGCAATACGCGGATGTGGTTCTGCCTTCTTGCTCGTTTGCAGAGAAAGCGGGTCACTTCACCAATACGGAGCGTCGTGTTCAGCGCGTGAATCCGGTTGTCACGGCGCCGGGTGAAGCGAAAGAAGATTGGTGGATTATCCAAGAGATCGCCAATGCCATGGGTAGTGATTGGGATTACCACTGCGTGTCTGATATCACTAATGAAATTGCACGAGTGACACCTCAATACGCGGGTCTTCGTTGGGATGCCATTACGCCAAACGGTGTGCAATGGCCTAGCAACAAGAACAACCCTGCGGGTACTCGCATCATGCACCAAACCCAGTTTACTCGTGGTAAAGGGCAAATGGTGGGCGTACCGTTCCGTTATGCGGCTGAGCTGCCAGATGAAGAGTACCCACTTGTGTTAACGACGGGTCGCGTACTTGAGCAGTTCCACACTGGCACCATGACGCGCAAAACCAAAGGGTTGGATAACCTTGCTGGCCCTCGCGCAATGGTTAGCGTGGAAGACGCAGAAGCACTTGGCATCAGTAATGGTCAGCGTCTGACAGTGTCTACACGTCGCGGCAGCATTGAGATTGATGCCTTTGTGACTAAGCGGATTCAAAAAGGTGTGGTGTTCATTCCTTTCCACTTTGTTGAATCGCCAGTCAACCGCCTAACGACAACGGCAACTGACCCGCATGCGAAGATCCCTGAGTTCAAGGTCGCTGCGGTTAAAGTGGAAGTGAGCGAAAAGACAACGCAGACAGAGTCTCTCGAAGATAGTTACCAACACGTTTAAATTCGGCGAGTCACGTTGTTGTGGGCACTGACAATTTGAGCCTAGTTGATGGGCGGATAATCTACTCTTGATTTCCGCTCTCACTACATTCACTCGGATTGTCTTTTTCTTCAAACTCCTTTTACTTTTCTGTTATCACCGCGCTCCGGTTAGTTTTCCTTTCTTACTTCTTACTTCTTACTTCTTGCTGTCTCTGTGGCGTATTTTTGTTCAAGCCCATGATGAGAGTGCAATAAAGTTTGTTGTTGAGCTTGTCATAGAATTGACTGTCTCTGACTGTCCCCTGTTATTTGGGCAAGTTCTATAACCTAAACTTTGCTCGCTTCCTATACTGAATTAACGAAGCAAGATTTTTATAACAACAAGAGGAAGCTTGTATGACAAGAACAACCTCATTTGCACTCGTTTTATTACTTATGTGCGCATACTTTGGTTACAACCGTTATTATGTATACCCCCAGCAGTTGGAAACACAGGCGAAATCGATGCTAATACAAATGGCAAATCGCGAAGAGTGGGTAGATGTGTTTGAGATGATGAATCGCGTAGACGCGCATAAGGGCCATTTGGAACTTGTTGCTGACGTGACATCCTCTGATGGTCAGCGAGCGTACAGTGAAGGTATTATCACGTACACGGATCGCGAAGGCGTTGTCTGTAAACAGGTAGTGTTCAACTTTAAAATAAACTCTTTGAAAAACTACAATATTTCCGATTTACGAGATTGTTCCTACGGTGAGTACTATTAATATTGTCTGAGAGTTGAGCTCGATAGCACAGTGTATGAATACACCAACAAAAAATAGCCCTTCGTTGGGGCTATTTTTGTTTTTAAGGAATGAACGCAATATCGTGGGATTAGTCGAGTGATTTTTTGAAGCGAAATGAAGCGACAATAAGGCCGATAACAGTGAATCCAAGTAACCAGACTGTATCTCGCCATAGCTCCATTAAATCTGCACCACGCAACACCACACCACGAATAATGCGCATAAAGTGAGTGGCAGGCAGGGCTTCTGAGATCCATTGTGCCGCGACGGGCATTCCTTCATAAGGGAACATAAATCCGGACAGAAGAATCGATGGCAAAAGAATAAACACCGTCATCTGCATGGCCTGAAGCTGTGTCGTCGCAATGGTGGATATCACCAAACCTAAGGTTAAACTCGCGGCGATAAACAGCAGCGTGCCAAACAGTATCTGACTAATGGCGCCGTTTATTGGCACGCCAAATATCCAGTGCCCCAAGCCTAAAATGATAAACACCTGTATCAGACCAACAAAGATGTAGGGAATGATCTTCGCCACCATGAGTTCGATGGAGTGGATTGGCGTAGTAATCAGTAACTCTAAATTGCCGCGTTCCCGCTCACGAACAATGGCTGCACTAGTGAACAAGATCATCGTCATAGTCAGAATCACGCCCAATAAACCGGGGACAATGTTCACCGCCGAGCGCCGACTCGGGTTGTAATACAGCGCAACTTCAAAGGTTTTGGTTGGGGCAGGGCGTATCTCAAAATCAAAATCCGTTAACGGCATGGTTTGTAGCGAGAGAATCGCAGAGCTGATCATGGTGTCTGAACCATCCACAATCCACTGTCCAAGTTCTCGACCTTGCACCATACGTTGGGTTAAGTCGCTAGGCAGAATCAAAGCCGCTCGTACCAAGCCGTCTTGAATGGCTTGCTCGGCTTCTGATGCGGTAGCGAAGGTTTCGACCACATCGACCACTTGTGTGACTTTGACGGACTCGGTAATCACGCGCCCGGCAGTACTGCCACTTTGATCGACGACGCCAACGGGAATGTTGCGAATATCGGTATTAATGGCAAAGCCGAACAGCAGGAGCTGAATCAACGGGATCATCACGACCATGCCAAAGGTAATGCGGTCACGTGAAAGCTGACGGATCTCTTTGATCATTACCGCTTTCATACGGGCAATAGATTTCATCATTGGCGACCTTCTCCCGTAACACTGACAAACACATCTTCCAAGCTCGGGCGAGCAATGTTCATCTCGCAGCCCTCAAGCTCTGGAAAGGTTTGGGTTAACCATTCGATCGGTTGTTCGATGTGCTGGTGGATCAAAATGCGTAAGCGAATGCCGAGCTGTGCGGCAGAACGGACTTCTTCGCGTCGAATGACTTTCTCTTTTAGCTCGCGTAAGTTATCCGCTTTGACTTCGACGATGTTAACGCCCATTTGCGTCATGAGTTCTTCTGGCTCACCATCGGCGCGGATTTCCCCAGCTTCCATGATAGCCAGACGATGGCAACGCTCCGCTTCATCCATGTAGTGCGTTGTGACCAAAATCGTCGTACCTTGGTCAGAGAGATCAAACAACTGCTCCCAGAAATCGCGTCGGTTCTCTGGGTCAACCGCAGACGTGGGTTCATCGAGAAACAACAGTTCTGGTTTATGCATGGTGGCTGCGGCGAGAGACAAGCGTTGTTTCTGGCCGCCGCTCATTCCTCCGACGCGCTGTTTACGCAGTTGGTCGAGACCGTAGGTGGCTAGTTGTTCTTCGATGCGAGCCTTTAGGGCCTTGGTTTCCATACCAAAGATTTGTCCAATAAACTCAAGATTCTCTTGAACCGTCAGGTCATCATAGAGGGAAAACTTTTGTGTCATGTAGCCAATCTTGAGGCGCAGCAATTCCGATTGTTTTGGGATCTCGAGTCCTAGTACATCAACATTGCCCTCACTTGGGCTGAGTAGGCCTGTTAACACACGAATGGTTGTCGATTTACCGCAGCCGTTGGGGCCAAGAAAACCATAAATACTGCCTTTGGGCACATTAAGCGTGATGTTGTTGATGGCGGTGAAGTCACCAAACTTCTTCACTACATTTTCAGCTTGAATCGCGTATTCGGTCATTGGCTTACTCCACCAAATCCACTTGCGCTGGGATACCTGAAGGCAAGGATTGTGCGGAGTCTTGTAGGTCGACTTCTGCTAGGTACATCAAACGCGAGCGTTCTTCCTCGGTAAGCGCGAAATAGGGCGTGAATGAAGGCTCAGTTGCTACCCAACGAACGGTGCCGCTATACGGTTGCTCAACGCCATCTACATGCACGTTAACCGTTTTACCCGGCACAAAGTCGACTCGATAGTTAGCAGGAACATAAACGCGAGCGTATGGGACGCGGCTGGCTTGAATTACGGCAACAATACCATTAACAGGAACGCGTTCACCAAGGTTAAACGGTAGGTTATCTAACAAGCCATCTCGCGTGGCCGTGATGGTGAGTTCTGCCAGCTTTTGTTCTTGCAGTGCTACATCGGCTTTTGCAGCCATGAGTGCGGCTTTCGCTTGTTCAATATCTTCAGGGCGAGAGCCAGCCGTCAGTTTACTGAACTCTTCTTGTGAGGAGTCCAATTCAGCGCGGGCAGAATCTCTGGCTGCTAAAGCGGTGTCTTTTTCTGATTGGCTGATGAGTTTCTTGCGGACTAACTCCGCTTTACGTTGGTAGTTCTTTTGCGCTTCAACCAATTGAGCTTCCGCTCTGGCAACGCGTGCTTGCGCTGCGGCAATGTCTTCTGGTCGCTCACCATTGGTCAATTTCAAAAGATAGGCGTCAGCCTTGGCTTGTTCGGCAACTGCGTGAGCTAAAACGGCTTCTTGGTTCTTTGTATCGAGCTGAACCAGCACTTCTCCTTCGGTGACTTGGCTGCCTTCCTTAATGGGTAGGGCACGAATTATCTCGCTAGAGGTGGCAGTGAAGGTTACGCGGTCACGTTCTAATGTGCCAAGGGCTTGCTGTCCGTCATCTTTGGAACAGGCAGTTAAAAGAGTCAGGGCTAGGGTGCCAAGAATGATTCGCTTCATCATGCGACGCTTCCTCTAAGAAGGTGAGCTCGAACTCGTATCAAGCTATAGAAGAGTATGGGACTGCATTCAGTGTAACGTGAGTCAGTTTTGTCCGGCTAGGAAGTTAATTCCTTCAATATTCATCAATTGATTAATTATTGAAGCTGGCTTGATCCTGCGGAAGCCGTGCTTTACTTGGCTCTTTTAAGTTGATTACATGAAAATCATTTAAACAAAAATCTTGCCTTTCATGTAGAGCACGCCGTCGCCAGATACTCTTACTTGTTCGCCAGTAACTTCACAGTGCAAAATGCCTCCGCGCTGAGAAGCTTGGTAAGCGACCAGTGATGTTTTGCCTAACGCTTCTGCCCAGAACGGTGCTAACCCAGCGTGAATCGAGCCAGTTACGGGGTCTTCGTCACCACCATTTGCAGGCCAAAAGTAACGAGATACAAAGTCTTGTTGATCGCCTTTTGCGGTAACGACCACATCGTAAGGAGCGAGTGTCTTGAGGTGCTCTGAACGGTATTGAACCTCAAGTACCTCCTGCTGGTTGCCGACCACCACGAAATACGCTTGAGGGCTAAGCAGTACGCGTTCCACATCGCAACTTAGGCCTTCAATCAATGCCGAGGGAATATCAGAAACGGCTTTTGGAGGACGAGCAGGGAACGTCATCTCGATCTTACCTTGCGCATTCTTCTCTACGGTGAGGGTCCCTACTTCCAGAGTATGAAATTCAATCGTGCCATTAATGCCAAACTCATCAAACAGAACTAACGAAGAGGCCAGTGTTGCGTGTCCACAGAAATCGATTTCAGTAATCGGAGAGAACCAACGAATCTCATATTGGTTTGCGCCAATGGACTTTAGGAAAGCCGTCTCTGATAAGTTGTTTTCTGTCGCGATATTTTGCATCAATTCTGGGGCTAGCCATTCCTCTAATGGTATCACCGCTGCTGAGTTGCCTTTGAATTGCGTATCGGTGAAGGCGTCCACCACGTAGATATCCAATTCCATTTTCCTTCCTTGTTCCGTGAGCGATTAATTAGCATAAACCAAGTGCAATTAAGAGAGTAAGAAATTTGTGTTAGAATCTTAAAGTGTCAAAATTATAGATTATTTTGTGTTTTTTGATACTTACTGACAAGGGTTCGGACTGCTGGGTACTTACACTAGTGTTGAATTCATTGAAAGGAAGAAAAACATGAAAGCGATCTACAAATCAGTTTTGGCATTGAGTGTTTTTGCGGTCGGTTCTGCCCATGCATTTGAACTCGTGAGTAGAGATATTCAAGAAGGCCACCCGATGGCGAAGACATTTGAATACTCTGGTTGGGGATGTGATGGCGGGAATCAATCACCACAATTGATGTGGAAAGAAGCTCCAAAGGGCACAAAAAGTTTTGCGATCACCGTGTATGACCCCGATGCGCCAACAGGCAGTGGTTTTTGGCATTGGATAGCGTTTAATATTCCATCCACCGTTAGCGAGCTGCCTCGAGGCATTGATATGAACAAGTTAGGCGGCAAAGAATCTCGTATTGACTACGGCACAACGGGGTTCGGCGGCGCGTGTCCTCCAAAGAATGATGGGATGCATCGTTACCAGTTTACGGTGTGGTCATTGCCAACTGAAGAACTGAATTTGGCTGAAAACACGCCTCCAGCCATTGTAGGGTTTACTTTGAATAGTGTTGCTTTGGGTAAAGCGACATTAACCACGACTTACACGCGATAATTGAATATAAGGGGAGAGAATGGGTCACCAATATCAGGTTACGCTGTTTCGTGCGGAGCAGCAGCAGAAGCTTCGTAATGTCAGGATTCACTCCCCAAGCCTTATTCAGATTGTTAAGGGGAGTAAACATCTTTTCTGGAAAGATGAAGTACTCGACATCCATGATCCAAATATCATGCTTTGTGAAGCAAATGCATCCCTAAATTTTGAAAACCTTCCTCTACAAGGGCGATTTCTTTCTCGAATGTTCAGTTTTCACTGTGTGCCTAGCGATGAAATGTTGGAGCTAAGCATGAGCAACGCATTAGGAAACTATGTACCCGTTGTTGAGACAGATAAAGCATTGAAAGCGACGTTAAATGCTTTGTTTTCGTTTGAGCGGGAAAGCTTAAGTGAAGCGACACAACGCTATTGGATTATGGGCCTATATCAGCAGCTAGCTGAGAGAGGGTTATTGCATCGGTTGTTCTCGAGTTCACATATCTCTTTTAGTCAGAAACTTAGTCGTTACTTATCGCGCTCTCCAGGGGAGGAGCATCCATTAGACATGGTCGCGGGGCACTTTGCTATGAGCCGAGCAACATTGATACGCAAACTGAAACAAGAAGGTACCCAGTATCGTGAAGTATTGGCGGAAGTGCGCTTAAATCACGCACTTTACTTGATGCAAAATGGCTCGTATAACGTTGCTATGCTCGCACAGTTGTGTGGTTATCAGTCAGAGGGGCGTTTTAGCCAACGCTTTAAAAGTAAGTTCGGCCTAACGCCCAGCGAGTATATTAAAACGGTAGTGAGTTAATGTTTTACCGCTTTTGTATTTTTTGTGCTTTTTAGGTTAGCCATAATATTTGGCTTTCATTCGCAATGCTACATTCACCAAAGCAATCAACACAGGCACTTCGATCAGCGGGCCAATGACACCAGCAAAAGCTTGGTCTGAGTTTAGGCCAAACACCGCGATAGAAACCGCAATTGCCAATTCAAAGTTGTTGCCTGTTGCCGTGAAAGCAATCGATGCATTTTTGTCGTAGTCGATGCCCATTTTCTTACCAACGAAGAAGCTGACAAAGAACATCAACACAAAGTAGATAGCCATTGGAATTGCTACACGGAATACATCCATTGGCAGTTCAAGAATCATTTCACCTTTCAAGCTGAACATCAGTACGATGGTCGCAAGCAGGGCGATAAGCGTAATTGGTGAAATGCGTGGGATGAACACGTCGTTGTACCATTGTTCACCTTTCGCAGCGACCAGCCATTTGCGGCTTAGGAAGCCCGCTAGGAATGGAATACCAAGGTAAATCAGAACACTTTCCGCGATGTCCATCATCGAGATATCAACCACGAAACCTTCGTAACCAAAGACTGGTGGCAACACAGTGATGAACAACCATGCCATCACACTGTAAGTCACGATTTGGAAAGCGCTGTTTAGTGCAACTAGGGCTGCGCCGTATTCTTTGTTACCGCCACCGATATCGTTCCATACAAGCACCATCGCAATACAACGAGCAAGACCGATCAAAATGATACCAACCATGTAACCCGGATGATCACCTAGGAAAGTCAATGCAAGGATGAACATCAAAATAGGGCCGACAATCCAGTTCATGACCAAAGACAGCGTGATCGCTTTTTTATCTTTCGTCACTGTACCTAGCAGGTTGTAGTTCACCTTTGCGAGTGGCGGGTACATCATCAAAATCAAACCAATCGCTAGCGGTACGTTTGTGCTACCAACTGACATTGACTCGTTCCACTCAGCAACTTGAGGGAATGCTGCGCCAATACCTACACCGATTGCCATTGCAACAAAAATCCACACCGTTAGGTAACGGTCCAAGAAGCTCATTTTGTCGCTGGCACTATTTAAAACTTGAGTAGTCATAGTGTTCTCTTATTCGTTTATCGTCGAAAGGCGATAGTTAAAGGTATAGTTTATCTGTGCACGCCTGACCAGCGTGCAAAGGGAATTAATCAAATAACTTGGAAAATCCTAGATTGAACTGATCAAACGCGTCGCGTTGAATGCGGTAACACACCTTAGGTGGGTTTGGCTCGGCGCTGATAAAGCCAGCTTGCTTTAGAATACGCAAGTGCTCGGAAACAGTAGATTGCGCAAGACCGAGTTCAGAAACCAAATCACTGTTCAAACAACCGCCCATGGTATCGAGAGTGTGCAGGATATGCAGAATGCGCAAACGTGCTGGATGTGACAAAGCTTTTGCTTGTGCTGCTAGAGTTTGTTCTTTCTCGAGCTGTTGTTGTGTTGTCTGAAAAACAACTTCGCACGTGTCGTTGCACTTATCACTCATTCGCTGGCCTTAATAGTTAATCGTCGAATTGCGATAAAGTGTACGCCTGCTCTGTGGAAGATGCAACAAATCGATGAAAAAATTAATCGGGAAATAACGATGAATAAAAAGTTGAAAAAATATCTCTTTTAAAAACAGTAATATAATCAAAATTCAAGTAGGTTACTAAAAGTTAACTAATTGCACTATATTTCTAGGTTACCATAATAAACCACATCCGACGCACAATGGTTATTGCGTCATCTTGTGAACTTATTTAAAGGTAATCCCATGAGCAACGTACTGATCATCAATGCACACGAACCATCACCATACTCAGAAGGTCGTCTAAACGCTTCTCTTGTCGACAAAGCACAGACGCTTCTGCAAGCAAAAGGCCATGAGGTTCGCGTTGTGACAATGCAAGATGAGATCAACGTAGATGAGCAACTCGCACACTTTGAATGGGCTGATCGCGTGATCATCCAAAGCCCAATCAACTGGATGTCTGTGCCTTGGTCATTCAAAAAATACATGGACGACGTGTTTACTGCGGGTATGGGCGGCGCACTGTGTGCATTCGATGGCCGTAGCGCAGAAGAACCAAAGAAAAACTATGGTACAGGCGGCACTCAAACCAACAGCAAATACATGCTGTCACTGACATTCAACGCGCCAGAAGAATCGTTTGATGATGAGAACGAATACCTATTCCAAGGTAAAGGCGTGGACGATTTGATGTTCCACATGCACGCTAACTTCCGCTTCTTTGGTATGTCAGCACTGCCTACATTCGCTTGTTACGACGTGATGAAGAACGCAGATATCGAAAACGATTTTGTTCGTTTCGAAGCGCACATTAACGAAAACTTCTAATCCTTTTAGAAACATAGTGCGAACTGAATGATGAATTGAGATGGACTGCTGCATGCGGTCCATTTTTATTTTCAGCCCTAAACCACCTACTTCAGTAGGTGGTTATCATCCGTTTCGGCTTTGCCTGTAAAACTACTCATGCTAAATGCGTCTTTGATTTTTCCAGAAGTCAAAGAGGACAAATAACATGAGTAGATACAATCAAGCTTCCCACGTATTTTGGCGTTGTCAATACCATATAGTGTGGACGCCAAAGTATCGATTTAGGATCTTGAAGAACAATATAGGTAAAGAAGTTTATCGATGTATTTATGTTTACTGTAATCAACTTGGATGTGAAGTCGTAGAGCTAAACGTACAAGTTGACCACGTACATTTAGTTGTAAAGGTCCCACCAAAGCTTTCGATATCCAAGTTGATGGGGGTATTGAAAGGCAAAATAGCCTTAAAGCTATTTAGCAAGTTTCCTCACCTTAGGAAGAACAGGCTTTGGGGTAATCACTTTTGGCAAAGAGGCTATTTTGTCGATAGTGTTGGAATCAATGAAGAAATAATACGCCGATATGTAAGACATCAAGAGAAGCAAGAGCGAGTAGAGCAGCAGCAATTGGCGCTGGACTAAACAAAGGCCCCCTTTTAGGGGGCTCACACAAAGCCACCTTCTTTAGAAGGTGGTAATTTACTTGTTTGCGGCGAGGTGACGTTTTTATTACTCTAAAGCACTAAATGTATCTAGCTTACTTTTCGTTACCTAGATTAGGTGCGTATCTTGAGGTGTATTGTGGAAAGCAGAATCAGTGTAGATAGCAAAGGTCGTAAGTCAGTGGCGAACGTATGTGCGGAGCCATGTGCTATCGAGAAAGGGATGCGTCTAATTGGTGGTAAATGGAAAGGCTCTTTGATTTTTCATTTGAAAGACGGCCCAGTTCGTTTCAATGACTTAGCACGCATGCTAGGCGGCGCAAGCAAAAAGATGATCGACCAGCGCCTCAAAGAGCTAGAAGCGGAAGGTATGGTGGTACGCAAAGTGATCAGCGATCGCCCAATTGCAGTCAGCTATGAGCTAACAGAGTTCGGCCGTACCGCACTTAAGATTCTTGATGATTTGCGAATTTGGTCTGAAAAGCATCAAATTGAGCTTCGTTAAGACCAAAGTAGTTAATCGCAAACGTCACTCTCTTTTGAAAGCTGATTAACAATACATCGCCGTTTATACCCAAGTAACTTAGATGTGCTTTATTCAAATCGTAATTTGTTTCGTAAAACAACGTACTCTTTCTAGTCAGGCATATCGAAGCTACTTGAGCATAATCGTACTTTTTAACTTTTTGATTTTTAGTTATTATTTTATCATGCTTAATAAGTTGTAGAATAAATCACTCACTTCAGTTGAATTTAAAAAAGCACTATTTAATTCCAGTTTCTTTTCAAAATCGGAATATTTATCGAATTCCTCTTTCTCAACTAAACCTATTGGTGAGTTGTCGTTAACGTGGCTTTCATATTTTTTGATGGTATATAATTTAGACTTTTCGTCAAAATATTGAATTATCTTAATGTTAACGTCAGGTCTCTCCGTATTATACGTGATCGTAATTTTTTCATAATCTTTATTAATCGGAGTCGTAAGCCCTGTAGGGTAGATGATTTTAAACCTATTAATGTCATTCTTCTTCGTGCTTTTATAATGTTTTGAGTATGAAAAGTTTTCAATTGCACTTTTAGTGACGATAATTGACTCACCTTTCTTTAAACCGTATTCGGTACATTCATAATCGTCGACAACCGTAGAATTTCTTTTCTTTTCAATCAGGTAGGACATAGTTGCAGATGTCCCTCCGTGTTCCAGTTTTTGTTGGTTTACAGAACAATAGAAATGACCTTTGTCCACCGTCATTGCGTTGACTTGTTCCGGATTTGAAATGGTGGGATGTATATCTTTTGCTGGATCGTTGTCGCTTCCTCCTGAACCGCATCCAACTAATCCGATACAAACGGCCATATAAAGCAAAGAGATTTTATTCATACTGTATTTCTCAATTAAGATGTGTGATTGCAAATAACGATTAATTACATTTTTATAAAGTGAAATGTTTTTTATTTTAATTGAACGGTGTTTTATTGGTAATTTAATCGTTTGCTTTTATTTTGTCTCTTACGGTATCTATGTTTTCATTTATGGTATGAATTATTAGATTTGCACAATTGTGAGTTGCAATAGGATAATAATCGCTAGCCAACTACTTGTGTAGGTACCGTTATGATTTATATATCCGTTAAGTCTAAGTTTTTAGTCTTAATTTCATGTATTTATCGCGAAAGTGACTTAGAAGTAAATAACTAACGTTGTTTGAGGGGAGCCTGGGCTTCACTGATCTTGTTTTTCATCAAGGCGTTGTATAATGAACAAGGACTCTATTTCCAACTTGTTGATACATATCAGATCTCACGGATCTGATATGCATTCCAAGTTATTCTCACTAAGGCAAGAATCTTAGCTTATTTAAGGATAGAAAGTTTACTTGGGTGTAGAAGATATTAGTAATCCAATGTGCCACGGATAGGGTAGTTATTGTTTGGATCGCGAATCCATGCCAATCCGCGTGATAGCGCGCCAAGCTCAGGGCGAACAAACGGGTTGTTTGAAATATCCACCACGTGTAAGTCGCCGTGTTCATTCACCACAAACAGACCTGGTTCTGCGAAATTATGATCGGTTTCCTGTTCAGATCGAGGAATAGATACATACAAGCCTAGCGTTTTCATTTGTTCTTCGGTCAGGCCGTAAGCGATAGGGAAGCTGATTTCGAGTTTCTCTAGATGCCCCTCTAGCTGTGCTTTTGAATCGCCAGAAACGGCAAGAATATCGACGCCAGCATCAGCGAAAGCCTGTTTGTAACTCTCAAGCTCGTTGAGGTACTTAGTACAAAGAGGGCAGTGTTTACCACGATAAACGAATACTGCTTGCCAAGTCGCATCACCTTGCGGCTGACCCAACGTTACGCTTGAACCATCTAGCAAAGTGGCTTGAAGATGAGGGAAGCTGTCGCCCGCTTTAAGTTTCACTGAAGTTGCCATATTGACTCCCGAATTGGTGGTGTATATCCATGAATGCCCCTTTCTCAACAAAGCGATTGGGGGATGAGACTTCAATGTAGACTCTGTTTTGCTGTGTTTCAACTAGTTAACTTTTAGTAACCTGCAATAAGGTAGTAGAGTGCAAAAGATGAAAAAGCAGAACTTAAGATACAACGAAGTGGGGGTGTAGTATCAGGAGCTAAGTTCTGCTTGAGGTTAGGCTATGACCACTGGAACATATCGTTAAGATAAACCAGAGTCATCACTTCTATTTTATTACTCGATTGAGCTAGGCGTTGCTGAAAAAAGTACGCCATCATTGGCTTCTTCATTTCTTCCTCCTTTACGCTGACGAGTAAATTATGTGTATAAAAGGGGATATAAAAAAGAGAGTGCTTTTGTTGGCTTTTTTCCTAATAACGTAAATATATGGGGCTTTAAAGCCGAATTTGGAGGTTAATTGTGGAAAAGGGGAACAGATAATTAGGAAGTTTTCTTATTTTATTACCGCCAACTTAAGTAAACTATTCCTATCCACAAACTTCACAGATCTAAGGTTGATTCAGTGTCTGATCTCAATTTGTTTCGCTATTACCAACGATTACTCTCGTTTAGCGTTGGTGATGAAACAAAAACCACGTTACAGGACATTGCCGACATCATGTTCACTTCTTCTCGGCATGCTCGTAGCCTGCTAACGCAGATGCAGCAGAAGGCGTGGTTGAGCTGGCACCCGAAAGCTGGGCGGAACCAACGATCGACTCTTATTCTGAATATGGAGTTAGACGTTTTAAAAGAGAGCTTGGCTCTTGAACGTATCAAGTTAGGCAAGTATGAAAAAGCACTGGCGATATTAGATGAAGACGAAATGGCATTTGGCCGTTTGTTAAAAACAACGTCTGGTGCTTCTGTTCAAGAAGGACAGCTCAATATTCAATTAACCTATAAGCGAATGTTTGAGCGCGTCGTTCCACATCAACTTCAGCGTAGCAGCGAACGTTTCTTATTAAGGCAAATCTATTGTTGCTTAGTTTCGAGTGATCACAATGGGAAAGTGCAACCAGAACTCGCACATCACTGGCGTTATGACGAAGACACCTACGAATGGACTTTCTACCTTCGTCCAGGTCTGACTTTTCATAATGGTAATTCCATTGATGCAGAAACAGTGGTTAGCTTGTTTGCAAAATTGAGTTCACTACAGTATTACGAAAAAGAATTGGCACATGTCGCTAACATCACTGCGCCAACGCCATTGAAAGTTGTTTTTAAGCTTAATCGAGCTGACTTGGGCTTTGCTGGACTTATTTCTGGGGTGAAATACGGCATTCAACCAGTAAGCCAAGTTAACGTAGCGAATAACAAGCTGGTGGTCGGAAGTGGCCCATTCTCTGTTGTCGAGCACAATGAAAGTCGTTTAAAACTGCAAGCATTTAATGGTTACTACGCATGTAGAGTTCTAACGGATTTGGTGACTATCTGGATTGTTAATGACGAGCAAATGGAGAACCCGTCATTGGCAGCAAATACGTTGCAAAGGGATGCTTCGCCCGAGGAGGATTTGTGTGGACACTATATGTCGACGCAAAACCGAGAAAACTCATCGGCGAGCAAGCGTAGCCGAATAGAAGATGGTTGCTTATTCACCTTATTTAATCAGCACGCTAAGCACAAACTCTCTTTAGCGCAGCGCCGTTATATTAGTGAGCTAATTCAACCTGAGCACTTGGCCGAAGTGATGCGCCGCGAGAATATTGTGTTTGGGAGTATACCCGCTTATAACCTGCTACCAGGTTGGAAGCCAGTGCTCCGTCCGTTCAGTGAGCCGCTTAAGTTACCTAAACACATTACGATAGCAGGATATAACTATACCGCATTGCGTCGCTGTGCGCGGGCTATTTCTAATCGTTTGGCGAGTGTTGGCAGTAAAGTAGAAATTGTTATGTATTCCTACCGTGAGCTGAACGAGAAGGCTAAGAACGGTGAGCTAAATGAGACAATGGTCGTAACGAACATAAACCTAGATGATAATCGTCATGCCTCAGCGTTCACGAACTTCTTCAGCAACGCTGTGCTATTCCACACTTTGGGAGAAAAGAACGCACAATGGTTAGATGAACAACTACAGAGAGTCAGATCTTTCGTTCCACTTGAGGAGTACCTTAATGCATTGGAGCCAATTGCATCGACGTTGATCAGCGAGTATTGGATTGCACCTATGTTCCACCATACACAAACTTTGCGCTTCCAAGGTGTGTTAGAAGACGTCGCTTTAACTAACTGGGGTTGGCCAGATATTCGCTCGGTGTGGTCAGCGGATTAACTGCCTTAGTTATTTAGCAAAGTGCTGCTTCACGAATTCAATGAAGGCTTTGGTTTTCGCCGATTGATAGATAAGTTGCGGATACACCAAGTACACTGCGTTGTGCTGGTGGTCCGTTTCTTCCGATAGAACCTGCACTAGTCGGCCATTATCAACGTCTTGCTCGACAAAGTAACTTGCTAATCGAGCGATGCCATTGCCGGACAGGGCCGATTCTTTGAGTAGGCGGTTTTCATTGCTTGAAAGCCAACCTTGGGTTTGAACCGTTCCCGTTTTTAAAGGCCATTCTTTTTGATGCAACGTGGTTAAGCATTGATGGCTTTTTAAATCACCTAATGTCTCCGGCGTGCCTTGTTCTTGCAGATACTCAGTAGAGGCAACCAGCCAGTGGTAGTAGTCCAAAAGGTGATGAGCAATCATATTCTCTGGCGGCGTTCTTGTCGCTCGAAACGCAAAGTCGACGCTGGTTTCCGTCAGATTAAACGCTTGATAGCTAGAAAGGATATCGAACTCTACGTTTGGATGTAGAGCGCGAAACGCCACACATAAATCATGCAGTACCGCTTCAGCAAACATCTTGGGAGCGGTAAGCCGAATCAGGCCGTCTATTTGCTCAGATTGCTGACTTAAACTCTTTTCCATTTCCATTACGCGTCGTTTGAGATCTTCCGCTTGCGCAAAGATCGATTCACCTTCTGCCGTCAATCTCACGCTGCGTGTAGTTCGAACAATCAAAGGCGTAGCGAGTTCCGATTCCAATCGCTTGACTTGTTCTGACAGGTAACTTTTAGAAATGCCAAGTTGCTCCGCTGCCCTAGAAAAGTTGAGTGTTTGAGCCACTTCGGCAAACAGCATCAGTTTTTCAATTCTTTTGTAATCTGTCATCTCGATTGTTCGCTAACGAGGATAATGAATTCGATTTTACGGTATTAAACTAATTTTTACGAACGGTAAGATGGTTCGAGTTAATTTCAGAAATTGAAAATGCAGAAATCGGAAAAGTGAGAACAACGATGAACAACCCAACACTACCGCTCGCCAAAACCTTACCTAACGTTAGCCGCTTGGTCTTCGGCTGCATGGGGCTTGGAGGGGAGTGGAATCGCAACCCATTAACCGCCCAAGATGAAAACCAAGCTTATGCCGCTGTAGAGGCAGCATTAGAGGTAGGCATTAATCTCTTTGATCATGCGGATATCTACAAATTCGGTAAGGCAGAAGAAGTATTTGGGCGCATCTTAGCCAATGACTCAACGTTACGAGAACGAATTTATCTGCAATCCAAGTGCAGCATCCGTCTAGGAGATGAGCAAGGTGTGAAGCAGTATGACTTCTCTGCTAAATGGGTGACGGCTTCTGTTGAGAGCATTCTTGAACGCCTTGGCGTGGAAAACCTTGATGTTTTGATGCTGCATCGCCCGGATCCTTTGGTTGAATTTGAAGAACTGGGCACAGCGCTCCAAGCACTGAAACAAGCTGGCAAAGTTAACCACTTTGGTGTCTCTAACATGAACAGTGCTCAAATTGATCTTCTCCAACAAGCTACGGGTGAAGTTATCGTGGCGAACCAGTTGGAAATGAGTCTGGCTAAGTCTGACTTCATCAAGCAAGGCATGGGGCTTCCTTCGTCGGCATCTGATTACGTTGCAGGAACACTGGAACATGCCCGTAAGCACAATATCCAACTGCAAGCGTGGGGCAGTATGGCGCAAGGAAGATTCTCAGAGCGTGGCTTACATTCTGATGATCACAACACCAGACAGACGGCGGAGATGGTGATGGCGCTGGCAGCTGAATATGGCGTGTCGTCTGAGGCGATTGTTTTAGCCTTCCTGACGCGTCATCCAAACCAAATTCAGCCTGTTATTGGTACTGCAAACCCACAACGTATTCGCGCTTGTGCTCAAGTGGAAAACGTCACGCTGTCGCGCAGCCATTGGTATGGCTTGCTCGAGAAAACCCTTGGTCATGAGATCCCGTAGGAGAGAAAAATGAAATACGTACAAGTTCAAACTCTGATTCAAACGGCATTGGAAATTGCGACTGCTCGCAAGCAAAACATTGCGGTTGCCGTGGTTGATACACATGGAGAATTGCTCGGTTTTGCCCGAATGGATGATGTGAGTCTGCAAGCAGGTTTGTTGGCCCAGAACAAAGCTTACACCTCGGCTAGAGACCGTCAGCCTAGCGGCAATCTGGGTGCTTGGGCTCGTGAGACGGGTAAGCAGTTGAGTTATTGGACTGACCCGAAGATCACAGGCTTTATGGGTGGTGTGCCTATAGAACAAGAGGGGAAAATCGTCGGTGCAATTGGCATTAGCGGTTTGGCTGAGCAAGATGATGAAGCACTTGCGATGGAAGTATTAAACGCGCGTTGAGTATAATGTTTATCAGTAGGTGTGATGCTTTGTCCAGCTTTGTACTCACTGTAGGGACTCAAGTTCACAGGCTTCGTCGAGTCACAATGCTATCTAATAGCCTGAAGTAAGCAGAAGTTGAAATCGCGAACTATGATTAATTTATTTGAAAGCTTTGAGGCCTAAATATGTTTCATAAGGTATTCGTTTCGCTATTTTTTGTTCTCCTCTCAGGCTGTGGTACGAGTGACAGCGCGTTAAAAGAGAGCGGTTATGATGAAGCTTATATCCAAGGCTTTCATGACGGTCGGCATAGTGGTATGCAAGAGGCAGGGAATGATTTTGAACACTATATTAAGGACGAAACAAGGTATCAAACCGACTCAGATTATCGACAAGGCTGGGATGCTGGTGAGGTAGAGGGTAACAAGTTACAAAAGCAGGCGACCGCGATAGGACAAGGCATGATTGATAATTCATATGAAGAACGTGATGTCTTTGATCCTGATAAAGTGGCGAAAGATGCAATAAAAGGCGTTGATACATCGGAATTGAAAAGCCTAGAGTAACGGACTGATATAAAGAATAAAACTCGTCATTTGACGAGTTTTTTTTTGTCTAAACGGTTCATGTTTCAACGCTCAACAGGGCATTCATCGTTTGAGTATGAGTAATGTGGTTAATCACCTTTCTTGTTCTTTTGTTCAAGGATTAACGATAACAGGCGAACGAGCAGGGACTGAGCTTCCGGTGAGAGCAATCGCGCTACGGCCGTTAAGTCATTTGCTGTGACATGCTGAACATCACGTACATCTAAAGCAATATCTAGGTCAGTCAAATGAAGCGAACGCAATATGGCACGATATTGTGAGAGTTTAAGATCGGACTCTCCGCGCTCGATCCTTTGATATGTTTTTACGCTCATTCCAGCGATGTTTGCCATTTGCTCACGGGAGAGGCCATTCGATTTTCGTCTTGCGATCAGTGCTTGAATTATTGGGTCTACCTGCATGTGCTCTCCTGAAAGGACAGTTTTGACCTAAACGGAGCAAGAAGTGGACCAGTTTAACCACCACATATTTACCTGCTTTGCAATCAGTATAAAAATAACTGTCTTATAAAAACGTAAATATTTTAGTCAGTTATTAACTCAATGGAAAAGTATCAATCATACAAATCAATAGAAACGAAAGCTTCTATTCGCAAAATGCAACGCATTTTAGATCATTTATTTAGTGAAATTGATCAGCAACATCGTGAGACTAAAGAGAATGTTGTGACACTGATTCAACAGTCACAACAGCGATTGATGAACTACAAAGAGCTTTACCTTCACAAAGAATCGATAAGTGAAGTAGAGCTGCGGATGGCGCATGAAAATATGAGTGAGACTGAGAAGCAGGTCGCCGATATGGGTATTCCAGTGTTAACTTATATCATTGGCGCGCTAGATAAAGCGTATTAACACAGTCGTAAAGTCGGGCGATACAAGATTTATGCAATTTCGATCAATTGATGACATCTAAAAGAAAGGATGCAAATGCTGGGGAACCACACCCAGCATTCGGACACTCATTTACCTATATTTTCGAACCGTAAATCAGTGTTTAGAGGTATGTGAACCAAACAGTGTCGGTACGCAGCGAATAATAGCGATATTGTCCGATCTAGGCTACGTCCTTGGAATCTAACACCTTCACTTAAACTGTAAATTAATCTGTACACCCAGCCAAATTGAGCCATTGAGCACGTTCTTCCTTCTCTTTAAGCGATAAAAGACTAATTAGTGACGAAAAAAACAACACATCTTAGGTAAAAGATAAGAGTTGTTAAAATATATCGCTATAAGATTGACCTTTTGCTTTTCAATCGTCCTGCTTATGCCTTACAATCTTTTCGAACCAAATCCATTCATAACGAATGGGGTTGATGAATTAAGATGAACAATTTTGCTTCGAACCCAAAGTTGCGCACATTTCATCAACGATGACATCGCCAAAAATGACTCTCAAGTGTTCATGTGCAAATGATTAACCACCTTTTGTTGCATGTTTTCTTAGCCATACAGGGCTCTTGTAACATAGTGCTCTTGTAACCAAATTTTGACTAAGTCGGAGCGTTTTGTTGTGTGCTTTAGATAAAGCACAACTGGCGAGAAATTAACGGATTGAATTTAGAGGTATTAACCGTGAACCTAAAACTTGTCGGCAGCTCCCTGATCGTTGCAGGTACTGCTCTTGGCGCTGGTATGCTTGCTATACCAATGGTGCTTGCTCAATTTGGCCTCCTTTGGGGCACTCTTCTTATGTTGTTCATCTGGGCTGGAACGACTTATGCTGCGCTGCTCCTTCTTGAAGCCAGTTGCAAAGTAGGTGGTGGTGTGAGCATGAATGCAATTGCTCGCGAAACGCTTGGTAAAGGAGGTCAGTTGGTAACCAACAGCTTGCTTTACGCCCTGTTAGTTTGTCTATTAATGGCTTACATCATTGGTGCGGGTGATCTGGTACAAAAAGTAACAGCCTCAATTGGGCTTCCAACATCTACGATCTCAAGCCAAGTCGGTTTTACTCTTTTAGTTGGTATCATTGTTTCGGCAGGTACAGGGGTAGTAGATAAGCTGAATCGCGGTTTGTTCCTAGGCATGATCGTAGCGCTGATCCTGACACTTTTTGCGCTTGCACCAAGCGTCTCGTTTGAAGGACTTGATGAGGTTGTGAGCGACGATAAAATGGCACTTATCAAAACCAGTTCGGTGCTTTTCACCAGTTTCGGTTTTATGGTCGTGATCCCATCGCTTGTAACTTACAACAAAGAAGCGAGTAAAACACAGCTGCGTAATATGATTATCGTGGGCTCAACTATTCCGCTTGTTTGTTACCTATTATGGTTGTTAGCGGTTGTCGGCAACCTACCACCTCATGAGCTTGTTCAATACTCCAACGTAACAGAGTTGATATCGGTACTAGGTCAGCAATACGAGGGCTTAGAGTTCATCCTATCCATGTTTACTGGTTTGGCACTACTAACGTCGTTCTTAGGTGTTGCAATGGCGCTATACGATCAAAATGCAGACCTACTGAAAGCAAGTAAGCCAGTGATTTTTGTTACTACTTTTGTGCTACCACTATTAGGTGCTGTATTTGCGCCAGAACACTTCCTAGCTATTCTCAGCTACGCGGGGATTATTCTCGTGTTTCTCGCGGTCTTTGTCCCATTATCAATGACCATGAAAGTGCGCCAAGTGCCGGTAGAAGATGACAATATTTATGAAGCTGGTGGCGGCGCAATGGGAATGAGCATGATCTTCCTATTCGGCTGTTTCTTGCTGTTTGCCCAAGCAGTATAAAATCACGCTAGCTTATTTAAAAACTGAGCCGCTCGTAGTCAAACGGGCGGCTTTTTTGTATTCATAGCCGAACCCAGGCCACTCAAAGTCATCAGCATTTGTGATGTTTGACGTTTCTCTGATAATCACGGTTAGCGCTGACTTTTTAGTAAAACTCCTTAGCGAAAGGCTGACATGTACAGTGATTCACCCTTCTATTATATCGATGTTGATATGAATAAGAGGCTCTGTTGTGTCAAAGCAATTATCTTTTGCCATGGTTGGCGTTATGTTGTCTTTAGGTGTGTTGAGTACAGAAGCGGTGGCTGACCCGAAGCATAAGCATGGACATCGGTACGATCACCATCATGCACATCACCACCATCATAAACACAAGCGCAAGCACAAGCATAAACATAAACACAAACATCGTGACGTTATTTATGTGGAGACCCGACGACCAAGGCGCAGTTACTATTACCATGACCGAATTCCTCGGAATAGTACCTACATAAAGATTGGAGATTTCACTTATCTAAAAGTGGACGACCGCTATTATCGTCGTTCTAATGATCGCTATATCCATGTCGAGTTCAATTAAACTTGAAAGGACACATAGTCGGCGTTCTTGTAATGTTGAGCTTAATAGCACCAACATGGCACATGTAACATCGACCAATACTAGGGTAGAGGGTTAAAAACAAAAACAGCGAGCCGGTGCTCGCTGTTTTCGCTTAAATGAGTGTTAGACAGTAAATCTATTTAAGATTTGATCTTGTTTATGTACATCTTCTTGTTGCGCCTGCATCGCGTCGTTGGTTCGATTTGCCGATTCGGCGACTTGAGTCGATAGGTCTTTAATATTCACCGTATTGTTGTTGATCTCTTCAGCGACAAGGCTTTGCTCTTCCGCTGCTGAGGCAATTTGCAAGTTCATATCTGAAATACGCTGAATCGCGTCACGAATGCGTTGTAACGCACTATTTGCTAAACCCGCTTTTTCAACGGCCTCTATAGCACTACCTTTGCTTTGATGCATGGCATTTGCCACAGATGAAGCGCCAGATTGTAGTTGCTCAATCATAGTACGAATCTCTGTTGTCGACTCTTGAGTACGTTGTGCCAGTGTACGTACTTCATCTGCAACAACGGCGAAGCCTCGGCCAGATTCTCCCGCACGTGCAGCCTCGATTGCGGCATTCAACGCGAGTAAGTTTGTTTGGTCCGCAATATCGTTGATGACTTTTAGAATCGTTTCGATATTAGCGGTAGCAGATTCCAACACTTGTACTTCTTCGACTGCAAGGTCAATGCTATCGGAAAGCATGTTTATCGTTTGTGTCGATTCACCAACGATAGAAGACCCCTCAACCGTTGCTTGGTCGGCTTCTTTGGCTGCACTTGCCGCACCTTGCGCATTATTAGCAACCTCTGTCGCGGTGACAGACATCTCATGCATCGCGGTAGCAAGTTGTTCTAGCTCTTGCAGCTGAGTGTGAATTGCGCCTGCCGAGTCTTTTGCGCCCTCAGCGGTGATTTGAGTTCCGTTTAAAATTTGATCAGAAATACGTTTCGACTCAATGATTTGCTGTTGTAAGTTCTCCATGAACGTATTGAAGTTTGTGGCAAGCTCAGAAAACTCTTGGTCAGTATCTGTTTCGAGGCGTTGTGTAAGGTCGCCTTTCCCTGATGCTACATCTTTAATCGCATTATTTAGCGTGTCCAAAGGACGCATGAGAGTGCGAATCAACAGAGTTAGGGCGATAATAGATGCAATCACGGCAATGATTGAATAAATAATAGCGTTGTTACGGAGCTCTCCTACGGCAGAATAGGCAACCGCTTCATCGATCACCGAACCTACGTACCAGTTCTCTCCAGGAATGTGAGTCAGGTTAACCATGTAGCGGTTGCCATCAATCTCAACATGTTGTGCTGATTGCGTAAGTTCGATTTGTGGGAGGTAGCTACCGACTTTCTCACCGTTGTATTTACTTTGAGGGTGAGCAATGGTTGTGCCATCAGCGGTGACCAGAAATAAGTAACCAGCATCAAACAGATTCACTTGGTTGACCAGATCTGAAAGGGTAGTTAATTCGAGGTCATAAAACATACCGGCTAAAAACTGGCCATTTTCTTTTACTGGCGTACCAACAGAGATGATAACGTTTTTCGAAGACGCATCGACGTACGGATCGGTTACGACCAAATCGCCTTTGCTCTTAGCTGCAATAAACCAAGGACGCTGACGTGGGTCGTAGTCTGGACCCGCATCCCAGCCGTCGTCATTTTCAATCACAAAGCCATTACTTTCATAACCAAAACCGATGGCAAGGAAGCTGCTTTTTGGCGTGGGTCTTTCAAGTATGTTTTGAACATAGCTATGTGAACTGGGATCAAGCTCAATCACTTCAGTAATGGAGCGAGCGAGATCCTTCTTTGCATTCATTTCTGATTGCACAGTGTTACCAACACTGGTCAATATCTCGTTGACACTTGAGTCGATTTGCTCCTGAGTTTGGGAGCGGATGGTCATAACTTGTTGTGTCGACAATAACGACACGGTAATTAGCAGCAAAAATGAAGAGGCTGTGACAACCTTATGTCTGAATTTCATGAGCTTTCCTCTGATTCTCCCGGTTGGTTCCACTTTGCTTTCGCCTCTTTTAAACCGAGCGAATTGGGCATAAAGAGAAACCTATTGTGTTTGGTTATATTTTTATCGACATCTTTGTCAAAAACATGAACTCATTTGTCGTCTTTTTTAACTAAATTTAAACAAAACGATAGTTTACGTTAAAACTTGTGAGTGTGATCATGTTTGCGAGCTCGATTAATGAAATCGTCATAATGAAAAGAATTGCTTAACAAACAGTGGCATTAACTGGCTTTACAGGTGAGGTGATGAAAATTTTGTTGGTGCTGAAAGGTGTTTTGTTGAAGTTTTGTCTTCGTAAATTATGAGCTTTTTACTAAAAGCCTAATGTGGACGGAGTTTTAGGTATAAAAAAGGCCCCGACGATGCGGAGCCTTTGTTAATTGACGTCTCGATTTTAGAAAATAAGATGAGCAACGCCAGCAATCACAGGTAACGTGATTAACGTACGTAAAATGAAAATTACGAAGAGCTCTACAATGTTTACTGGAATTTTGCTGCCTAATAGTAGGGCACCTACTTCCGACATGTAGATAAGCTGAGTTACTGACATTGCTGCAATAACAAAACGTGTCATTTCGTTATCGATTGAGGCCGCTAAAATTGCTGGAATAAACATATCTGCAAAGCCAACAACGATTGTCTGTGATGCTGCAACAGCTTCAGGGACTTGCAGTAGCTCTAGGTATGGGATAAACGGTTGACCCAGAATTGCAAATACAGGCGTGTATTCTGCAATCACCAATGCGACGGTACCAAGACCCATCACTACAGGTAGTACGCCAAATACCATGTCGACTGCGTTGTGTACGCCTTCTTTAAATACAGACTGAACCGATGTGACTTGACCAGCACGCTTAAGAGCTAGATCCATACCCCAAGAGAATGTGGTGTGGCCTTCTGGCACTGCATCTGCGTCTTTATCTGGGTTGCTGCCGTCAATGTAGCGATCTTTCTTCAGACTAAGCGGAGGCAGGCGAGGAATGATAATCGCAGCTACGATACCAGCTAGACAGATAGCGCCGTAGAAAGGCAAAAATAAGTGCTCTAGTTTTACCTGAGCGATAACAACTAAGCTAAACGTGATCGATACTGCTGAGAAAGTGGTCCCGACAACAGCCGCTTCACGCTGAGTATAGAACTTATTTTCGTATTGCTTGCTGGTTAGCAAGATACCAACACTTCCGTCGCCTAACCAAGATGCCATACAGTCAATTGCACTGCGGCCAGGTAGGTTGAATACCGGACGCATTATTTTACTGAGTAACGCACCAAATAGCTCCAGAAGACCGAAGTTCAAAAGAAGCGGAAGCAGTAAACCCGCGAAAATGAAAACGGCAAACAGAGTAGGTAGGAGACCAGTAAGAACAAGCCCGCCAGTGTTCTCTTCCCAAATTGCTTTTGGACCCACTTGGAAAAACGTCATTAACACGGCAGCGCCGCCGATTAAACGAACAACGAGCCAAAGTGGAGATGGGTTGAAGAGACCGTTTAAAAAACCATTACGTAAAATTGCAGCTGGCTTAAAAATTTTGCAAAGAACAGAAGCAACGGCCATGAAAGCGATGATACTGGTGACGATAGCAATCAAGGTATCGCCTAACACCGCTGGGATGACTTTTGCCATCACTGCAACGGGAATGGTTAGGCCGCCATCGTAAGAGATCGGAGCCATAAAGAGTAGAAGACCAATTAGGGAAGGGATGAAAAACATCCAAAAGTTGCCCTTAGGAGCTTCAGTAGCATTAGTGGTGTTATGCATAGTTGTCTCGTGTTACTACTAGTCAATACTTGCCATTTCCATGACATAAATATTCACTAAACATCCGTATTTAATCACAGTTTTGCGGAGGGTATCCGCAAACTGCATCCATTGCAATACTATTCATTAAATACATCTAGTTATTCAGCCGATTTGTCGGGTAATTGGTCAAATAACGTCTAAGTGTATGCGAATATGTTGCTTGTGTTAGAAAATTGTAGCACGAGAGGCGAATTGCGCAGTGAATTATGGGGCGCATTGTGACTGGAATAATAAAATGGTAAACAAATGTGATTTTGATCTGACTAACTTCTTAGCCAGAAATTCAGTTAGCCTTATCTATTCTAAGGTTTTTAGTGGTGTCAAAATACCGTTCAGCGTTTCTTGTACCGTTGCAGTGTGAACCTATTGAGCCAAATCCGATTGAAGCATGTCGCTTCAATCGGATCGAAATTTTATGCTTTTTGTTGACGGCTAAGTATGTATAGGTAACTCCAGTAAATCAGAGCCGTAGAAAAAGCCAATATTGCTGGGAAAACCAGCGTATATAAACCATATACCGTAAATAGAGCCGCTCCCGCGACGCCGCCAAACAAAAAGCCAAAGAAAATGAATAGGAATAATTTTGCTTTACGTCGGTCAAATTGACGACCTCTCAAGCTCTCTCCAATCATAATCCCTAGATCGGTGATGATTCCGGTCATATGTGTGGTTCTGACTACTGCGCCGCTAAACGTGGTGATCATTGCGTTTTGTAATCCACATGCTGCTGATGCTAGATATTGGCCGTACAAATCCCCTTGCACCAAAAAGCCCAAGCTGAGTAAGAGCAAGCTCCCTTCTATGCACAGTGCAACACCATATCTTCGCCCTAGTTTTAACGCACTGCTTTCAATAAAAAAGCCGCTAAAGGCAGCGCCAATCAAAAAGCTAAATACGATGAAGAGCAGGTGAATGGAGCTATCCACACCTGTTAGCAAGCTGTTCCCTAGCTGAGTTACGGTTCCCGAAAGATGAGTTATCGCTTGGTGTTGAAAGCCGAGAAGACCAACGGCGTTGACGCAGCCCGCGAGAAGAGCTAGTAGAAACGCGCCATATTCCACCCAACGAGGAAGTCTGGAAATCACAATAAACCCCCACCAAATATTAGGAGCCGATTATAACGCTCACACCGAGTTACGAAACCCTTTACAGTAAAACTCGATTGATCATTCTCAAAAAAATCTCACTTATAGGGCGGTTGTCCGAGCCAAAATAAATACGTGAACGCGGATTGCTCGCTAGCAGATGTGTTCCGTTGTGCATTCGAAACTCACCCACCCGTGTTTCATTTGTTCATAGACTGAAACGGTAGGTTGGTGGAACTCTTTATCGGTAAATAGACCGACGGGAATGATCATGATTTCTGGGTATGCAGAAACAAACAACCTCATTGTTGTGCCGCAGGATGGACAAAAGTCATACTGAACCTCACCGCCATCATCGCCAATTCGGGTATAGCTAGTGACTTCACCGTTTAAAGTGACGTGCTCTTTTTCAAAGCGAGCTTGTACCCCAAAAACACTGCCAGTTCGTTTTTGGCACTCGAAGCAATGGCAGACAGACGTATGGGTGGGCTCTCCCTTACAACGGATCTCAACTAAACCGCAGGCGCACTCGCATGTATGAATGGTTTTTGTCATCGTGATTACCTATTTGTCCCAATACACCAATAGACCTAGAGCACAGAGCTTATGTCACTAGCTCGTTATGAGCTCTGGACTTGAAACTATTTGGATACAATCAGTTTAGTTTAATTTTGAAACACTTGAAGAGGTGAAATCATTTGGGTATACAATGGTATACTCGCTTTTCGTTTATACCTTGAAACAAGGAAGTCTTCATGACTCACAAAAAAATCCTGCCGATACCACTTATTCTACTTATTCCAATCGTTTTATTGGTTGTGGTTGTGATCGCGGGTGTTTATCGCTTTAGTTTGTCTGATGACGAGATCATGGCTAAGTTTCCTCAAACAAAAGTAGAAACGAACGTTATTGTGCAAGAGACGCTTGGTATCACTGCACGTAATCCTTGGACGATCCAAGTCCCCGAGCAGGGTGCGGTCACTTTTCTTGATGAGTGGGATAAAGAAAACGGCTATTTGATAGGTGACTATGATGCAGGTGTGACGAAAGGTCAGGTACTTGTTCCAACTGCGTCGATTAGTCAGCGTGAGATTGAAGGTGTTTCATGGGTTGTTGCACCGATGATTGTAACGACACAAGGTAGCGGTTCGTTTAACTATGTTGGCTTGCTCAAGTTTGACCCCTTGCCGAGCCGAGTTGTCCTTTTAGACAGTATTTTTGTTGGTGACCGCGTGAAATTTACTCAGCTCGAATGGAAAAGTGATACAACTATCACGCTTTCATATTTAGCGCACGGTGACGATCAAGCAATGGCAGACACGCCAAATCAATTCAATTCATCCACATTACAGCGTGTAGGGAATAACTTACATATGCAACAGTGATGAATTTTTTTTGAGTTCTGTAAAAATTCAGTATTTTCTGCGCTAGATCTCGAAATTTCCTAGTGATTTCTTATTCGGGAATGCATAAGCTATGAGCCTTGTTTGAAAGGAGATAGTAATTCCCGTGTCTACAAATGAAATTACAAGACGGTTGCCGAATCTGACAAGTCGTAGAGCGCTGCTGTTATACTCCTTGCCAGTTTTAGTTGCGATTGGTGTTTCTCACTCTCTCAAAGAGTCATCTTTAACCAAAACCATCGCATTGAACCTACCTGAATCTCAGGTCGTTGAAAAAATTCTTGATGCGACAACTGCCGAAGTTGTCACTCCCCCGAACTTCGAATATCAAATCCAAACAGGTGACAACCTAAGCACTATTTTTAGTCAGCTCGGTTTCGGTTACAGCTCGTTAATGAAAGTAATGGAAACGGATTTGAACTACTTGGCACTTGATACACTTAAGCCGGGCAATACGCTCCGTTTCTGGCGTGATGATGCAACAGGCGAGTTAGCGAAAATGGAACTGCAATTTTCTATTGCAGATAAAGTGGTCTACAAGCTGAATAGTGATGGTAGCTATGACTTTACTGATATTTCCATTCCTGGCGTGTGGAGCCAAGAACCTTTAGTTGGCGTTATTCAAGGCAGTTTTTCTTCTTCTGCCAGTCGTTTAGGTTTAACGTCGGCGGAAGTGAGTCAAGTCGTAAGCTTACTCAAAGAACAACTTAACTTTGGACGTGATCTTCGTGCAGGTGATCGATTTGAAGTTGTTCGTCGCTCACAAAGCATCAATGGTGTACCAACAGGTAAGAACGAAATTGAGGCGATTAAGATTTATAATCGCGGCCGCGAGATCACCGCTTACCTTCATACTGATGGTCAATTCTACAATGCCAAAGGTGAAAGCTTACAGCGCGCATTCCAGCGTTACCCTGTAAGTAGCCGTTGGCGTATCAGTTCTGGCTTTAATCCTAATCGTTTACATCCAGTAACGGGGCGTGTTGCGCCGCACAACGGCACTGACTTTGCTGTACCAACCGGTACACCAGTCGTTTCTACTGGTGATGGTACAGTGATCATGACTCGTAAACACCCTTATGCGGGTAACTACGTGGTTGTTGAGCACGGCAGCAAATACAAAACCCGTTACTTACACCTAAGTAAGATTTTGGTGAAGAAAGGGCAAAAGGTTTCTCGAGGCCAGCGTATCGGTCTTTCTGGTAAAACAGGTCGAGTGACTGGGCCACACCTTCACTATGAGTTGATTGAATACGGCCGTCCAGTTAACGCTATGCGAGCAAATATCCCAATGGCGAGTTCTGTTCCTAAGAAAGAGATGGCTACTTTTGTCGCGAACAGAGATGAAATGGATAAACTATTACGCGATAAAGAGAAAGCAGTGCTGTAATAAAGTACTTCGCTCAAAAAACAAAAAGAGACTAAGCATAGCTTGGTCTCTTTTACTTTGTGCATTAACTAGATTTGAATTCTAGGACAGCAGTCTGTTCAGTACGTTAGGCACTCCGTACTTCACGTTCATTTATCAGGTGTACGATTTCTTCAACACTGTGTGGACGAGAGTAAAAATAACCTTGGATGTAGTGGCAGCCCATTTCAATTAACTTTTGTAGTGCTCTATCGTCTTCTACGCCTTCGGCAATCAAATCCACATCGAGCAGCTCTGCCAATTGCGCTATCAAAAACACTACTTGTTCAGAGGTTGTATTTGAGAGCATGTTCTGCACAAAGGTAGCATCGATTTTGATGCTATCAATCGGATAATTGTGTATATAGTTCAAGCTTGAGTATCCCGTACCAAAATCATCCAGTGCGACTTTAAAACCCAAGTATCGCAACGAGTTAAGTACCATCTGTTCACGGCCACTTTGTGAGAGTAAGACGGTCTCGGTGAGCTCTATAACAAAGTCTTTTGCTTCGTGCTGATACTTTTCAACCATGTTGGTTAAGTGATTAATATAACGGTTGGAATCAACCAACTCATACGCTGAGCAATTGATGGAGAGTTTGACTTTATAGCCTAGGTTCGCTTCGAGTTCTTGCTTTGCGATACACGCGAGTTCAATAATCCGTTCTCCTAACTCGATAATCAGGCCTGATTGTTCGGCAGCTTCAATGAACTCCGCTGGAGAGATATTTCCATAGATATTGCTATTCCAACGAGTCAAAATTTCAAAGTAATTCCAGCGGTCGCTCGTGATATCGACGATCGGTTGAACCACTACATACAACTCATCGCTGTCTTGTATATCAGTACTTAGCTGGATTCGCATTGCCTCAATAAGCTGCGTCCTACGGTGGTATAACGCACTAAGGTGTGTGTCGTAATGCTGAATCCGTGTATCGCGGTGTTTTTTACAATCTTTGAGAGCGAGACTGGCATTCAAAATCAGCTCATCGCTGTTCAACATATGTACTGGGGCACGCGCAATGCCAATACTAACGGTGAAAGAAATCCGGTTAGATTTGTCGCTGTAGCCACTTTCAATTTTGTCGAGTACTTCCTGACACACGGCTACAGGATCTTCGTCGTACGTGATGAAGGCGAATTCATCTCCTGCGACACGGAACGCATTGTTTGGCGACGACAAACTCTGTTGAATGGCGTTAGCTGTGAACTTAATGATTTGGTCGCCGATATAGTTTCCGTTGATATCATTGATCGATTTGAAATTATCGATATCAAGATACGCCAAACTGAATGGACGAGTCGCTTGCTGCGTTAATGTCTCCAAGGTATCAGCTAAACAGCTACGGTTGAGCAGTCCAGTTAGGTTATCATGCGATACCTCATAGCTAAGCTGATTAAGAAGCTTATCTGAACGTTCACTGACCCACTTTTCACGTAAGCTATGAATAATGACATTGGCATAAAATCGGTGGAAGTCGAGGATATCTTGCGCTTCTTTCGCGTGGATGCTTCGGGTAAAGGTAGACAGTAAAATTCCCAGAACTTCGCCATTTTGTGTCTTCAATGGCAGGCCAATGTAAGCTTGAATGCCATCTTCTTGAAACATCTGATCTTCAGGAAAACGCTTGTATACCTGGTCTTGATAGAAAATATGTTCGCCAATGTCTTTCGCCACTTTTTCACAGGGGGTGCCTGAAAGGTGGTAGCTTAGGTTGTCTGTAATTTTTCCATTGCTGGCGAAGGAAATGGTATGAGCCGAATGCTGAAGATGCGCAACTTCTACAACGCAAGTGCAATGGCTCTGCAAGTGTTGATGAATATCTAACGTGACTCGGTTTAGCTGAGCCGTGCCGTTTAGCTTCAATATCTCATCAATTTTGTGGAAACTGATTTGTACCTGACCCATCGAGCATTTCACCTAGCGTTGTTATTAACATATCGTGTAAGACACGACGAATTATTATTTGATATGCATCAAATAAACTATCGGTTACTAAGGCAGATTTTTCAAATTTTGTGAACGAACAAATCATTATTTTCATGTTTTTATGCTTGAACCTTTTAAAGGTATAGCGATAAAAACGCTAAGCTAGGCGCGCTTCTCCTCTTCTAATCGTGATTTGAGATAATCGAGGAATAGCTTAGTCCGGGTATGCTGATAATCCAGCTTTGGATAGTAGGCATATACAGTGGCTTTATCCGCTGTGATATCGGGCAGGATAGGGACTAACGCGCCGGATTTGAGATCATCTTTGATCATGACGTTGTTCGTCATCAAAATACCCATGCCTCTTTTGGCACCATGAAACAGCGCTTCTGGGTTGGTCGTGGCAAAGTTACCGGACAAGCTGATACGCTTACCTCGATTTGTTTTGATTTCTCGTGAGGGTTTTTCTCCCCAAATCAGGACATTATGCTCTGTCAGATCCTCAACGCATTGCGGTGTTCCATATTTTTTTAGGTAACTAGGCGCGGCGTAAAACTGTGCTTTATGTTCGAAAAGCGCTGTGGCTTTGAAACTTAGAGAGTTCAGTTGCTCTAATTCCCGGCTAATAAACAGGTCTAAGCTTAGCTCTGGCAATTGGCCTGGTAGCGTTGTTGTTAATTGAAGTGTGATGTCTGGATATTTCTCAAGAAAATCATCAAGATAATGAACTAGAAACTTGGATCCAACGGCCAGCGTTGCCCCAATTTTTAATAGCCCTGCTGGTGATTGGTTGACTGAGCGAGTCTCATCTAATACCGATTGCCATGAATCAAGCTGACTTTTTGCTCGTTGATAAAACAGAGCACCAGCTTCAGTTTGGCTAATTGAGCGGGTCGTACGTTTGAGTAGTTGAACGCCAATTTTATCTTCTAGCCATTGAACTCGCTTACTGATAGCTGAGCTGGTGGTATTGAGTTTCCGCGCTGCTGCATTAAAGCTACCTTCTTCGACCACACGAATATAACTCTTCACGCTTTGAATCCAGTCCATTGTATCTCCTTGGGAATTAATTCCTTTCCAACTTAGCTGATTATCATCTTTGAGTATCAAATATACACTGTTTGCCATCAATCTGTCACAAAGTAGGAGGAACGTTTGCGTAAAACACCATTGTTATTAGCGATGATGATCATTGCCACAGGCCAAGTTGGCGTTAGTATTTATCTTCCTTCTTTGCCATTGATTGGTCATGACTTGAATTTGCCGCAACATTCGATTCAGAATCTCGTCACGCTATTTCTCGTTGGCTTCGGTATCTCTCAGCTTTTTTACGGCCCATTGTCTGATGCGATTGGTCGTCGGCCAGTGTTTATTCTGGGGCAAAGTGTATATCTAGTTGGTACGGTTATTTGCATCGCGTTTTCGGACAACATTGTTGCCCTTGAAGCGGGACGGTTACTGCAAGGCCTAGGAGCGGGCAGCGCTTCGGTACTTGGTCGGTCAGTACTGCGTGATAGTTATGACGGTATGCAATTAACCAAAGCGCTATCTTATATTTCAGTCACGGCATCTGTGATGCCAATTATTGCTCCGCTGTTTGGTGGCTGGATCGCTTTTCACCTGAGTTGGCATGCTGTCTTCGTGTTTGTGCTGATTTATTTAATGGCAATTTTTACACTTGGTTTATTGGTGCTGCCAGAAACGCTGCCTTATCCGAAGAGAAAATTTAAAGTAGGCGAAGTAAGCGCGAACTATTTGCGTCTGTTAACGAATACACAAGTGATTGGTAGTGCGAGCTACAACTGGCTTAGTTATTTATCGGCTCTGGTTACGCTCTCCTTGTATCCATTTTTAATGCAACAAGAGTTAGGATTAACGGCGGCAGATTACGGCTCTTTGATGATCATACCATCAGTTGGTTTGCTGACGGGTAGCTTAGTGCTGAATTTGATCAATGCTCGTTACAAAGCTCAGCAAATCTTGCTGATGAGTTTCGCGATTGTTGCTGTTGCTGGCTTCATGTTGTTGGTTACCCCCTTCAGCGTATTTTCATTGCTGACGGCATTCACGTGTTTAAGTTTTGCTCAAGGAATGTCATTCCCGGTATCGATCAGTTTGCTACTTTCACCACATAAGCAACAGGCAGGCGCGGTTTCTGCGCTATCTGGTTCTATTCAAATGTGTTTAGCAGGTTTGTTTGGTGGGTACTTAGTAGACTCATGGGTTACGAATCAGCAGCAGCTTGGGGTGTTTTATTTGTTTATTGCGTTACTTTCTTGCTTTGTTCTTGTACTAAGCCAATTTCGTAAAGTTCCAGAAGGGACGGTTCAAGCAGAAACTTCCATCTGAATATACTTGCAACCAGAAGGTCGGCTTTCTAAAATGCGCAGCTAAATTAAGTCTGGCCTGTTGTGTATACTGAATGACTTGGTTTGAAAGGAAGAGGGCGAACCTTGATACTTCTCTCAAGCTTGGAATACATTTCTGCCCAATGGCTATCCGATCTCTAATCGTTAGGTGAAAGAATGCAACAAAACGAATTTGAAACACTGGTAAAAGAAATTACTCAGCAAGAAAGCATGCCAAAGGCACTTGAAATCTTCAAGGCGTGTGAGGAAGAAGAAGTTGCACAAACGGCGCAATCCCTAACGGGTCAGTTTGGCCTTGCAGAAGTTGATGGTGAGAAACGTATTTACCATATTACCACTCAAGAAGATGAATCCGGAGAAGAGCAAGAATACGTAGAGCACGTCATGAATGAAGGCGATCACTTGATCAAGTTTGCTGCGTGGTTCTTTGAAACATTCTTTGAAATCAAACAGAAAGATACGTACGTCGCAGCGGGTAAAACATACCAACAACCTAAGCGATAGACGCTCATTTCAAGAAATCCACGAAAATCAAACTGAAAGTTAATTACAAAATAAATGTGACTGGAGTCTTGTTTTTATCTAATTGTGGTGTAAAATTACTACATAGTTAAGTCAATACATTCAGGAGAAGGTCATGGGTAACGAACTTGGTGGTGCTTATATTGGCCAGATGATTGCAAAAGACGCGATGCACAAAGCGCTTTACGGTAAAGCGAAGAAGAAAAAAGCTTCTGTTTTTGCTCGTGTTATTAAAAAACTGGCGAAATAATTTAAAAAGCCCTGATTGAAAAATCAGGGCTTTTTGCTTTTCTCTGTTTTGTTGTTAGTAAGTAGCCAACATATTGCACAACATTGGCAAAACGCTACTCAAAGATTGATGACATTTAAATCTAGAATTACGCGGATTGGCTTGGTATCTCCACAACATTGTTAGGCACTTTATCTAGCCCCTTTGCTGATAACCACTTTTCTAAATCGTCAGCGCCTCCAATATATTTTCCATCTAACCAAATTTGCGGCACTGTTACCGGTGTTTTTTCGCCAATGATGGCTTTTACTTCAGGAATCATGCGGTATAAGGCGGCGCTGTCTTTAACTACATCATGGTACTCATACTGAACGCCAGCCTCGTCAAGTAATTGTTTGGCTTTGACACAGTAAGGGCAAGTTGCTTTACCATAAACAATGTTGCCTTTTAGCTCATCGCGTTTTACCCACTCAGCAATAACAGACTGTACAAGCACACCCCGATTCAATGCTTCTCCTTGGCTGATAACTTTCCCTTCGACAAGAAGAATGGGTGCATGCCAAGCACCAGCTTTTAATGGTTCCCACCAGTGCGATAACCAATCTTTTACTTCAAGTTCAACGGGCACATCGGCTAGTTCGTTTTCAAAAGTATCCTTTAAAATATCTTTGGTTAATGTACATTCACCACAAGGAATATTGACTTTGAATGGGCCCCAACTACCAGCCCAGCGATACAGTGTAATTTTGATTGGTTGACTCATATGGGTTCCTCATTTCCTTTCCTGAAAATATAGAACTTTTAAATTAGATTTTTCTTTCAACTAACTTTGTCTTTTTCGCTTCCCAATGCGTAATAAACGCAATAGATGCAATAATAATCGCAGCACCTAACCATAAACGACCAGGTGGCACCCAACCAAACACCAACCAACCAGCAACAACATTCAAAGGCAGTTTGGCGTGATCAAATGGTTGCACAAATGAGGCGTCTGCTACTGCATATGCTTTAACGATAGCCCATTGAGCGAGTGCTGTAAGTGCACCTGCGGCTAAAAGCACACCCCATATCGTCCACGTATCTGGCATAGTAAACGTCGGTATCGCTAACAAGATATTAAATGGTGTTATCAGCAGCAATAAATAGACAACCATGGTTGATGGCGGATCGTTTACCGACATTTTTTTAACCATTAATGAATACGCTGCCCAGAAAAATGCGGCGCCAACAGGGAGCAGGGTCGCCCATGTAAATGAGTCTGCCCAAGGCTCAAGAATGATCATGGCACCAACAAACCCCGTCAATGTCGCTAACCAGCGTGCAGTACCTACTTTCTCTTTGAGTAACAAGCCAGAACCAACTGTGGCAAATAACGGGGAGGTCATGAGAAGTGCAATACCTTGCCAAATTGGAACTGGGTAAGCGAGAGCCCATAACCAAAGTTGAATCCCGATAACAGAGAGAAAAATGCGGAATGCATGCCAGCCAAAGTGTTGGGTTCTTAAAGAACGTCTAATCCCAAGTGTACGTAGGTAGGGCAGAATAACAAATAAGGCGATTGCATATTGGAATAACGCAAATGTGGTGGAAGAGACACCAAAGTTGATGCTAGCAATTTGGGCGAAGCTGTTCACTATGGCGAATGCCAAGCCAGCTGTTAGCATCCAGGACGCACCTTGAACAGGATGATGATTCAATTGAAAAATTCCAGTTTGATAGAGGTGGCGGGATCATACGTCCTATTGTTTTTCGCGCCAATAAAAAAATGCCTCCCAGAGGGAGGCGACATTACCAATTCAAAGGACGTGCCTGTTATAACAGGTACAAAGAACGAGAAGCACAAACGCTGCCATGCATTTGCATAAATAATATTGCAGAACACGTGCCAACTTTTATCTGTTTGATTTTAAATGTTTTTTTTGGTTTTTCTATGTTGTCGATTAGATCAAACGCACTAACTTAGTGAGCAATCGCATTAAAAGAGGGCAGAAGTAGGCGTCGTTACGGTCGTTTTTCATTGCTGAGCGATGCTTCGATAGTGTGAAAACTTATCGAGTTGTGTTGGGTTACATAAAAAATGGCCAGCAAAGGTGCTGGCCAAGTGGACTCGCTCTTAGGACAAGAGTGAATTAGAAATCGTAACGTACGCCTAGGCGCAGTGTATCTTCGCCTTCTGTTACTAGACCTGTTGTTGCATCTTTTGCTTCATCAAGTTGGTTGATGTAGTAAGACAGGTAAGTACGGAAGTTGCTGTTTAGTTTGTAGTAACCAACAAGCTCGATACCTTCAACGGTGTCGTACTTTGAACCGTTGTCTGGATCATTCTCTTGAGCTGTGTATAGAGCTGCAAGCGTCACTTTGCTTGCTACTTTGTAGCTTGCGACTAGCTCGTAAGCCGTAAAGTCTTCAGAGTCAGTCAGGGAACCTTGAGAATAAGTACCTGCTAGGTATAGGTTATCCATCGAGTAAGCGATACCACCTAGAATTTGATCTTCAGAGTTATCTTTATCTACATCGCCACCAGAGTATGCAAGACCAAAGTCGAGGCCCATTGGTAGTGAGTACATTCCAGAGATGCCGTATTTATCTTCGTTATCGCTAGAGTTTGCTTGGTAGGTTGCTTGAAGTTGTAGTGCATCAAACGCACCACGGTATGCGAAAACGCTGTCTTGCTTATCAGAAGACGAATCAATAACTTGCTGAACACCAGAGAATTCAGTGATATCCGTCATGTCAGAGATGATGACGGCAGCCATGTCTTGACGACCTACAGAGAAAGCACCGATATCAGAGTCGACGCCTGCATACATGTAGCGGTTTTTGAATTCACTCTTGCCCGTTTTTTGTTCGGCTTCGTAAACACCGAAAGCAGAAAGGCCGTTGCCGATGTCTGTTTTACCTTTTAGGTTTAGACGAGCACGGCTTTTATCTTCCATGGAACCTTCAACTTCAGCACCGTCTGAACCGATGAAGTCACCACGAAACTCAACGCGGCCGCCAACTTTTAATTCAGTACCGTCGTTTTTGTATACAGTTGCTGCGAATGATGGTGCTGATACCAATGCTGTAAGAATTGCAGTAGTTAGTGCTGCCTTTTTCATTTTCTTATTACCCTAGTTGTAATCGATGGGCTTTCTTGCCCGATGTGTTGATGACGCTAAGGTAAAGGCTGAAAATGAAAGATAGATTTCTGTTAAGTTATGATTTGATTGCACTTTTATTGCTGGAAAGAATAAGTTCCCCTTCTCATACCACTTATAAAAAGAAAGGTTTATCTTTTTTGAGGTTTTTTCCTCTCCGTTAAAGACTGTGTTTTTTTCAAAAAGTTCCTGAATTGCTTCTTGACCCTAAATGTAAGTAAACATTTCAATTTGGCAGGGAAGTTTGGCCTAAAAATAGCGAATCATCAGCTATTTGTGAGCTAACTCTCTCTAAAGCATTTCTTATTGTAAGGTTTTTATTTCTCGATTTCTTAAAGACTAAGTAAACGATTGCTTTTTAGGTTTTGTCTGAGATCTTTTCACTCGGTTGTCAGGAACTAATCAAATAAAGTGTCGGCAGTTGTTACACAAAGGTAAAAGTAATCTGGTGGAAACGATGCCTCGGATAGCCTTTGTATTCCTCTCTTTGTTCATCATTTCGTTTTTACGAAAGTGAACCAAAGCCGGGTCTAAAACTGACTAACCAACTAATAAGTAATGGATTTAGAAATGAATAAAAAATTATTAGCAGCGGCAATCGCGGCAGCAACCTTCGGTACTCAAGCAGTTGCAGTGGAACTATATAATAACGATGGCACAACATTTTCGATGGGCGGCCACGTTTCTGTTAATTTAAATGGATCAGAGCAAGGTGACACGGATGTGGGTACTAACTCTCCTCGTATCAATATCTCTGCGACACAGGATTTGGGTAATGGCTTCACCGCAGACGCACGTGGTGAATGGGCGCTAAACTACTTAGACGGTGGTGAAGAGTCGTTTAAAACCCGTCTAGGTTACTTAGGTATAACACATGAGGTTTATGGTCGTGCAGTAGGTGGTACGCAATGGTCACCTTACTACGATGTCGCAGGTATTGCAGATATGCCAATCGCGTTTGCCAACGACTTCATCTATGACGATCATGGAAACCTTGGCACTGGCCGTGCGGATAAAATGCTTTCTTACCGTAATGCCATCGAGCTGGGTGAAGCGGGTGTGATCAACTTTGGTCTTGGTTGGCAGGGTGCAAACGATGATTACACGCGCAACGATGCTGGAGTTATAACTGGCGGTGCTAAATACGATGACCGTGTGCAAGCTGCGCTTTCTTACTCAATCATGGGCGCTAAAATCGGTTACTCTTACAATGGCGGTGATTTCCAGCACCCTGCATATGCAGGTAAGCACACGGCGGAATCACACGTTGTATCAGCATCTTACGGTGCGTACGGCCAAGGCCTATTCCTTGCTGCAGTTTATGGTTCAAACGAAAACATGAACTTCAGTGCAAAAGGTGACCGTTTAGAAGAAAGTGATGCGTACGAGGCGATCATCGCATACGCTCTGGCGAACAGCCTAAACTTGAGTGTTAACTATGAGATGGTGGAAGGTAAAGAGTTTAAGAACTCTAAAACAGAAACTGCTCGTGAAGAAATGGCACTACAAGCAGAATACAACTTCACGCCTAAATTTGTTGGTTACGCGGGTTACCAGTTTGACCTAAATGACGACAATGGTCGTGAAACTGATGACAAATGGGCGTTAGGTGCTCGTTACTACCTATAATAGGGTTTAGCGAGAACTATTATTCAAGCTCATTGATCTAAAGCCAGCCTCGTGCTGGCTTTTTTGTCTATTTGTTTTACAAATACTTTGCTGTTTCAATTAGATGATACAAAACTCAAAACGGGGTGAATGTCTTATTTTTTACACTAGAGGTTGCTATTTAGTGTCGTTAAGTCAATAGGTTAGATTATGATGGGATTTTTGTTTTGCAGGGAAGAATGATGAGTGTTATTCAAGTTGAAGAAAAGAAAGTAGAAGTGGGTAAAGTGCTTTGTGTTGGACGAAATTACGTTGAACACATTCATGAGCTTAATAATGCAATGCCTGAGCAAATGGTTGTATTTAATAAACCCGCAACTTCCGTATCAACAACTCTGCGTTCATTCCATCAAGAGCCCCTTCATTATGAGGCTGAAATCTGCTTTTTGATCAAGGATGGACGTTATTCAGCGGTTGGTTTGGGATTGGATCTGACCAAGCGTGGTTTGCAATCCTCGCTTAAAAATCAGGGGTTGCCGTGGGAGCGAGCTAAGGCATTTGATGGCTCTGCTGTGTTTAGTCGGTTTGTCTCTTTGGATAACATTGATATCAATGATCTTAACCTTGAGCTCTTAATCAACTGTGTTCGTGTACAAAAAGGTCACGTTAACCAAATGCTCTATCCGCCGCTAACTATCCTGGATGAATTAACCAGTTACACAACACTTCAAGATGGCGATGTAGTGATGACTGGTACACCAAAGGGCGTTGGTGAGGTACATGAAGGTGACATCTTCCTTGGTCGATTAAAGTGTGGCGATGTCACCTTGTTGGAGATTGAGTGGTTGGCGGATTAAAGCCAAATTCGTAGAACGAGAAATACCACCATACTGATAACCGTCGTTAAAAGAACATTTTTAGTAAAATACGCGATTAAAGCAGCCAGTACGGCAGCCAGTAAAAATGGGTTTTGCACATTGACGCTGAGCTCCCCATCGGGAATGAAAACGATCGGTGCCCAGATCGCAGTCAGTACTGCGGGGCTAGCGTAATTGAGTACTTTTTGAGTGCGCGTCCCTAATCGCAATGGTAGCTTGGGTTCTAAAAACAAGTAGCGGCTGGTGAAAACAAGTACCGTCATCAGCAAAATAGCCAACATGATCATTAGCGTTTCTCCTTTACTTGTTCCACAAAGTAACCAGTAAGCATGGCTAAAATGCTCGAAATCATCAAACTTCCCTCAATTTGATAATAGGTTAGGGCAACTGAGCTCACCAAAGCCACAATAACACTCGCGAGCACCGCTGCATTTTTAATGGTGGGTACTACTATCGCGATAAAAGTAGCGGCTACAGCAAATTCCAAACCCATTTCGTTCAGTTCAGGGATTAGACTTCCCGCAATAATGCCCGTCAATGTCGCGACATTCCAAAACAGGTAAAAACTCAGACCAGCCCCAAGTGCATACCAGCGATTAAATTGTTTATCGGAATGGTGGCCTACAATCGCAAACAGCTCGTCAGTAAGTAAGAAGCCGAGTGATAATCGCCATTTTAGAGGGAGCGGTGCAATTTTACTGCGCATCGATACACTGTAGAGGAAGTGTCGAGAGGTGATAAAAAACGTTGTCAGTAACATGGTCACTAGACCTGCTCCCGTTTTAATCATACCCATCGCGACGAGCTGTGCAGAACCTGCGAACAGAATGGCGGATAGTGCTTGTCCTTCCAAAGGGTGAAGCCCAGTATCAATTGCGAATGAGCCTGCGAGTAAGCCCCAAGGGAGCACTGCGATACTCAGAGGCATCATCGCAAGTGTACCTTGCCAAAATAGCGTGGCTTTTGATTCTTTTTGTAACGGCAAAGTGTGGTCCATAGTTTCTTCTTATTTATTCCTAAATCAGATTACCAAGATAGCTCGGTAGTCGCATAACGCCTTGTACAATATTGCTGCTTTAGCTGTGACGGACGTATTGGCCGGGAGTGACGCCCATGGCTTTTTTAAAGTGTCGATGCAGATGGCTTTGATCATGGAAGCCGCATTCTTGTGCCACGTCTGAAATTTTTTGTCCCATTTTTAGTAGCTTCTTCGCCATACGTAAACGTTGCTGAATTTGATAGGCATGAGGCGGAAAGCCAAATTGCTTTTGAAACTCTCTCAGCAGATGAAAAGGGCTTAATCCAGACAGTTTGGCGAGTTCTTCTAGTGAGACGTCCGTTTGTGGAAAGTCTTCCAAAAATTCTCTGACTAGCTGCACTTGTCGCTGAGCTCTGGTTGACTCTTTCAGTGGTGCCCGATGAGTGCTGTGTTTACTGGCTAGCTTGATCAACGTGCCGTAAACCAAAGTTTCTCTCAATAAACGGTTGTCTGATTGTTCTAGTGTTTCAAATACCAATCGTAACTGACTAGCCAGCTCAGGATCGTAAACCACAGGTTGAGGGAAATAGGGCAGAGCTACATTTGGTGAACCAAGCTCTTGTCCTAAAGTTTGAAACTGCTGAGGTACAGGGTACATTGCTTTGTATTCCCAACCGCCTTCCGAGGCTGAATGCCCGTTGTGTACTTCATCTGCATTAACAAGGATGATGCTGTCCTGTGGCGCGATATGATTCCCGCCCGTCCTAAAAAATTGTTGTGCCCCTTTTTCGATGACACCAATAGTGTAACCTTCGTGGCTATGGCGTGAAAAATTCTGCTTCTCATACTTTGCATCGAGAAGTTCTAAACCGCCGAGCTCTTGAGCTATCTTGAAGGTAGCGATTTCCTTATTCTTTTCTTTCATCTTTATCCGGTCTGCTCAAGAAAATCATTTTAGAAGTGTAACGGATCCATCGTGCTTATTTTTGTACAAAATTGCTATTCGATTTTGATAAACAGGCGAATTGATTGCTACTTTTCAACTGGGCAAACTATGATTTTTATTTTTTGACTTATCTTGGCTATTTTGGGCTGGATGATGTTATTTTGTTGGTATAACATTCGCCGCCTTGTTGTAGAAAAGCGGTTCCATCATGATTGATTTATCTGTACTTCCTGTTTATCTCACCGCAGTAGTGGCTTTGTTGCTGTTACCAGGGCCCGATATGTTGCTGATAGCGAGCTCTAGTATGAGTTACGGTAAGAAGGTCGGTCTTTTTGCTAGCTTAGGCAATGCGACGTCTGGTGTTATTCTTACTTTGCTTGCTGCGATGGGAGTATCTACCCTGATTGCCATGAGCCCAATAGCCCTTAAAGTCCTTCATCTACTAGGTGGCGCTTACTTGTTAAAAATGGGTTGGGACTGCTTACGAGCTGAGGCATCTTCGGCTCCAGAGCTTGATGGTCAAAACAAAATGGCATCAACTTATTATCAACGTGCTTTGATGAGTAATTTGCTCAACCCTAAAGCCTTGGTCTTTTTTGTAATGTTTTTGCCGCAGTTTGTCTCAAGCAATATCACGGCATCTTCCGGTGAGCAGATGCTAGCGCTAGGGTTATTGTTGAACGTTCTTGGCTTGTCATTCAATTTATTACTTGTTGGGTTAGCAGGCACATTGGGCAAAGGGCTGCTCGAGAACGAAAAATTCCGCACGTATCAACATAAACTAATGGGGTTAGTGTTTGTTATTCTGGCGTTGTGGATGCTGAGTAGTTTCGCCTTGTAAAGTTATCATATTCCATCAGAAAGCCAGCAATTGCTGGCTTTTTGTTTTAGGATATTGGTGTTTCCTAAGGAGAGGATATATGAAGCTTGAATTTTGTTTAAATCCAGATCAAACAGACCTTGATTTTGTTCGTGAAGGTATTCGATCTTATAACCGACTGCATTTACCTGAAGGGGAAGTGCATGCTGTAGGCTGTTTCGCAAAAGATGAGAATGGCAAGATCATGGGTGGCTTGACTGGCGAAATGTTTAAAAATACGGTGTTTGTGGAGTTTTTGTGGGTAGACGCTGAAAGTCGAACCTCTGGTCTCGGTAGTCAATTAATGTCGATGCTAGAACAAAAAGTAAAGCCTCATGGGGTTACCCATGTTTATTTGGATACCTACAGCTTTCAAGCTCTTGAGTTCTATCTCAAATTGGGTTTTGAGAAAGTGGGGCAGTACTCAGGCTATCCTGCAGAGGGCATCCACAAGTACTTTCTACAAAAGGAAATTGTAGGCTAGGGAAAGCACGGGTTAGCTTGACTTGTTCTAGTGAAAATCAAAAAAGAGGCGCGAATTTGCGCCTCTTGTTGTATCAAATATCTATGTTTCTCTTTGACTTACAAACTTTGCTGGTGCGCGTCGATAAGTTCGTTCATCTTCGCTTCTGCTGCTTGCTGTGCTTGCTCATAGCTCATATCCGCAGGGAAGAGGTTGATGACTTCGTAGTAACATTTTAGTTTTGGCTCAGTACCAGAAGGACGAACAATCACGCGTGATTGATCTTCTAGGTGATAAATCAATACGTCACTTGCCGGTAAGTCAATGGATTCTTCAGAGCCGTCGTCAAACATGCGAACCGATGTTTTTAGATCTTCGGTTACTGCAACTTTTTTACCAGCAATCTCTGTTGGTGGATTTGCTCGGAGTTTGTCGCCGATTGGTGGAGAGTTCGGGTCGAGAGCGATGCTGCGTTGTGCGTTGAAGTAGAAACCGTGCTCGCGGTACAGCTCTTCCAGTTTATCCCACAGTGTTTTGCCTTGCGCTTTAAGCTTGCCTGTTAGCTGTGAAAACGCGACGATTGCAGATAAACCATCTTTATCCCACACCTTGTTACCCACGGTATAACCGAGCGCTTCCTCATAAGCAAACAAGAATGGGTTGGTTTCTGTCTCTTGTTCCATGGCAACGTTAGTAAGCCATTTAAAGCCAGTTAATGTTTGATAGTATTGTGCGCCATGCGCCTTAGCGATGCTGCTCAGCATTCTTGAGGATACGATGGTGTTGCCAACCAAAGCGTTAGGTTGCTGTTCCAACAAGTAATCGCCAAACAGTGAGCCCACCTGATCACCCGTTAGCATTTGATACTCGCCATCTGGGCGTTTAACTGCCACGGCAAAACGGTCCGCATCTGGATCGTTAGCGCAAGCGATATCGGCATCTACGGACTTACCTAACGCCATCACCATATCCATTGCACCGGCTTCTTCAGGGTTTGGGAAGTTGACGGTTGGGAAGCTTCCATCAGGTTCGCGCTGTTCCTTAACACTTGCCACTTTTTGGAAGCCTGCGTCGGCAAGTAGCGTTTCCGCCATATTCGCGCCAACGCCATGCATCGCAGTGTAAGCGATAGAAATATCGGTGTTGTTGTCAGGAGTAAGCAGCGCGTTTTCATTCATTGTCTTACGGTAAGTTTGGTAGTAGTCGTCTTCCAACCAAACTAACAAACCGTGCTGTTTTGCATCATCGAGAGACATTAAAGGTAATGGCTTCGTTGTTGCGTCATCAATTTTCGCTGCGATTCCAGAGTCGTGCGGAGGAATAATCTGTGCGCCATTCTCCCAATATACTTTAAAGCCATTGTATTCTGGTGGATTGTGACTGGCAGTAACAACAACAGCGGCCGCCGCATTCAATGTACGGACACCAAACGCGACAATTGGGGTTGCTGCAACGTCATACGTTAGGTAAACCTTGATACCAAGGGCCGTCAGTACGGATGCGGTATCATGCGCGAATTGTTTTGAATCGGGACGACCGTCGTAGCCAATAACGACACCACGACTCGCGGCATCTTTGACTTGCTCAAGCAAATAGTGCCCTAAACCAGTGGCGGTCTCTTGAATCACCAAGCGGTTCATTCGGTTTGGACCTGCGCCCACTTTGCCACGTAAGCCTGCAGTACCAAAGGCAAGGCGTGAGCCAAAGCGATCAGTAAGTTCTTGTTCATTGTTCGTATCGACGAGGTGTTGTAGCTCTTCACGAGTCTTAGGATCAGGGTCTCGTTCTAGCCATTGCGTAATTAGTGCTGTCATATCAGTCATTCCTTAGTAGGGGGAGCCTACTTTCTTGGACACTTCGTTTGGTAAGTATCTCAATGTTTTCTTTTAAATCAATGTAAATGGTTCTCAATTACATTTCAAAGAGGGCAATCGATAAACCGAATTAATTTTTCTTATCCGAACAAAATTTAATCATATTTAATTTCTTGAAGAACCTTGGAACTATAACTAGCCTTTTAACATAAATATAACAAACCGTGTCGAAATCGTAGTTTTTGTGATTTTTCGTAAAGTTGTTCGATATTTGCATCGGGACGCAAGGAAGCTCGCGTAGGCGTAGCGGCTGAGCAGAGGAGAGATCTTTTGAAAAGATTAACGACTACTCTAGCCTTATCACTGAATGTGATTTTAATCACATTTTCCTCTTTTGGTTGGTCAAAGGAAAATGACTACAACATGACAAAAGGGGTCACAGAGATAAGTGGGCAAGTGTATGAATTACATATGCTGATTTTCTATATCTGCTGTGTAATTGCTTTGATTGTTTTTGGTGTGATGTTCTATTCCATCTTCCGTCATCGCAAGTCAAAAGGAGCAGTTGCCGCACATTTCCATGAAAGTACAAAAGTGGAAATTATTTGGACGGTCATACCCATCATCATTCTTGTCGCTATGGCGATTCCCGCAACGAAAACTTTAGTCGCAATGGAAGACACAAGCCAATCGGATATCACGGTCAAGATCACAGGCTCGCAATGGAAATGGCATTACAGCTATTTTGGCGAAGATGTTGAGTTTTTTAGTTTGCTTGCCACCAGCCAAAAACAAATTGATGGAATCGAAGCTAAAGGCGCACATTACTTACTGGAAGTAGACAACCCTTTGGTGTTGCCTGTGAATCGCAAAGTGCGTTTTTTGATGACTTCTGATGATGTCATTCACTCTTGGTGGGTACCGGACTTTGCCGTCAAGAAAGACACCATTCCAGGTTTTATTAATGAAGCATGGACAAGAATTGATGAGCCAGGCGTATATCGCGGCCAATGTGCGGAGCTATGTGGTCGTGCACACGGATTTATGCCAGTGGTGGTGCATGCGATGGAAGAAGAAAAGTTCGATGAATGGCTAGCGAGTAAGAAGCAAGAACTCGCACTTCAAAAAGCGGCGGCACAAGAAGCGCTCTCTCAAGACTTATCTATGGACGAATTGATGTCGCAAGGCGAATCGATATACACGGCGCGTTGCGCTGTGTGTCATCAGGCAAATGGTGAGGGGATTCCGGGTGCATTTCCCGCGATTAAAGGCAGTCCTATTGCAACCGGAGATGTTACAGAGCACATAGATATTATTGTCAACGGTCGCCCGGGCACCGCAATGCAGGCTTTTTCTAATCAGTTAAGTGACAAAGAAATTGGCGCGGTTATCACATATCAACGAAATGCATGGGGCAACGATACTGGCGATACAGTGCAAGCATCCGATGTGAATGCCTTTAAGGCACAAGGCAGTGCTAAGGAGGAAATATGAGTAAGCCAATAGATAAGGCAGTGAAGTCTGCGCCAGCAGAAGCCAGTGCGAACAGTACCATTGCGATCGATGATGGTCACGAGCATCATGCACCCCAGGGCATCACTCGTTGGTTGTATTCTACAAGCCATAAAGACATAGGCACCCTCTACCTTTGGTTTAGCTTTGCGATGTTTCTAACAGGTGGTGCGATGGCAATGATCATTCGTGCCGAACTGTTCCAGCCAGGGCTACAGCTAGTCGATCCGCAGTTTTTTAATCAAATGACCACGGTACACGGTTTAGTGATGGTATTTGGTGCGGTGATGCCAGCATTTACGGGTCTTGCTAACTGGATGATCCCGATGATGATCGGCGCTCCTGATATGGCGCTGCCGCGCATGAACAACTTGAGCTTTTGGATCTTACCTTTTGCATTTCTTATTTTGTTGAGCTCGTTGTTTTTACCTGGCGGCGGTCCTGATTTTGGTTGGACGTTTTATGCTCCGCTGTCCACGACTTATGGACCAGATAGCACTGCGCTGTTTGTATTCTCTGTGCATATCATGGGTATCAGCTCCATTATGGGCGCGATCAACGTTATCGTGACGATCGTAAATATGCGAGCTCCGGGAATGACTTGGTTCAAGTTACCAATGTTTGTTTGGACTTGGTTAATTACCGCTTTCTTGTTGATCGCGGTTATGCCGGTACTAGCGGGTGCAGTGACCATGGTTCTTACTGACAAATATTTCGGGACTAGCTTCTTTGACGCAGCTGGTGGTGGTGACCCGGTAATGTTCCAACACATCTTTTGGTTCTTTGGTCACCCAGAAGTGTACATCATGATTTTACCGTCGTTTGGAATCATTTCCGCCATTCTGCCTGCTTTCAGTGGTAAGAAGCTGTTTGGTTATCATTCGATGGTTTACGCGACGTGCAGCATTGCATTGTTATCTTTCCTTGTGTGGGCGCACCACATGTTTACCACGGGGATGCCAGTTTTTGCTGAGCTCTTCTTCATGTATTGCACTATGCTGATTGCGGTACCAACGGGGGTTAAAGTCTTTAACTGGGTTGCCACCATGTGGCGTGGAGCTCTGACATTTGAAACGCCAATGTTGTTTGCCATTGCCTTTATTGTGCTTTTTACTATTGGTGGCTTCTCGGGACTGATGTTGGCGATTGTGCCGGCGGACTTCCAATATCATGACACTTACTTCGTAGTTGCCCATTTCCATTATGTGTTGGTATCTGGTGCGGTATTCTCGATCATGGCAGCGGCATACTACTGGCTACCTAAGTGGACGGGTAATATGTACGACCACAAGCTGAGTTTATGGCATTTCTGGTGCTCAATTATTTCCGTCAATGTCCTGTTTTTCCCAATGCACTTCCTAGGCTTAGCGGGCATGCCAAGACGCATACCGGATTACGCCATTCAGTTTGCTGATGTTAATCAAATAGTATCAATTGGTGGGTTTGCATTTGGGTTGTCACAACTGATCTTCTTATGGTTGGTGATCAAGTGTATTCGTGGCGGGGAAAAGGCTTCTGCAAAACCGTGGGAACGTGCGGAGGGCTTAGAGTGGACAGTGCCAAGCCCTGCGCCACATCATACGTTTACTACACCGCCTGAGATTGACTAGCAAAGAGTGGGGTGAGTGACATGAAACCGAATCCATCAAACAAGAAGCTCACAGTGAAGTTACTTTTGGCGACCCTGTTAATGTTTGGCTTCGGCTATGCACTGGTCCCACTTTATGACGTGATGTGCGACGCATTGGGAATCAATGGAAAGACAAGTGAAGTGGCCGCTATTCAACCGACAGGTATGCAGCCGGACATGAGCCGAACTATTCGCGTGGAGTTTATGGCGCATGTAAGCCCAGATATGCCTTGGGAGTTTAGACCCAAAGTGATTTCGATGGATGTTCACCCAGGTGAAGTTGTGCAAACTGAATACCTTGCATTTAATGAAAGCGGGCAGAAGTTGGTGGGGCAAGCCGTTCCTTCTGTTTCTCCCGGGACTGGAGCTGCTTACTTCAATAAGATTGAGTGTTTTTGTTTTAACCAGCAGCCTCTGGATGGTAAACAGCAAGCTCAAATGCCGTTGATTTTTTATATCGAACCGGACTTGCCTGAGTCTATACACACGTTAACGCTGTCTTACACACTCTATAAACTTCCCCCTCCTACAGGCTCTTAGCCACTCAGGGAGAGAGATACAGACCAAGGTTGGTCAGTAAGGAGAGAAATTATGAGTAACAAGCCAGGAACATATTATGTTCCCGCTCAAAGTAGCTGGCCGATCATCGGTGCATTTGCTCTGTTTTTGGTTGCTGTTGGCGCGGGCATGACCGTCCAGGGGACACAAAGTGACGGTGCAGTGGGAACCATTGGTGGCATTGTGCTAGCGGTGGGCTTCTTGTTCTTGCTTTACATGTTGGCTGGTTGGTTTAGTAATGTGATTACTGAATCACTGAGTGGAAAATACAGCTCGCAAATTACTCGTTCTTTTCGCCAAGGAATGAGCTGGTTTATCTTTTCTGAAGTGATGTTTTTTGGTGCCTTTTTTGGTGCCTTGTTCTACGCCAGAATGATTTCTGTGCCTTGGTTAGGTGGGGCAGATAATAACTTCATGACTAACGAAGTCCTGTGGCCAACCTTCGAAGCGATGTGGCCACTCACACTGACACCGGGAGGAGAAACAACACAAGCTATGCCGTGGCAGGGCATACCCCTTACCAATACTATCTTGCTGCTATTGTCGTCTATTACGCTACATATGGCGCATATAAGCCTTGAACAAGACAAAAGAACGGCACTGATTGTTTGGTTAGAGATAACCATCGTACTTGCTGGCTTTTTTCTATATTACCAAGCGGTTGAGTATGTTCATGCTTATCAAGACATAGGGCTCACGTTGCAGTCCGGTATTTACGGTAACACGTTCTTCATGTTGACGGGGTTCCACGGTTTACACGTTTGTCTTGGGACTATCTTCTTGATCGTGCTGCTGTTCAGAATCGCTAAAGATCACTTTTCGCCAAAGAACCATTTTGCCTTTCAAGCCGGCAGCTGGTATTGGCATTTCGTGGATGTGGTTTGGTTATGTCTGTTTGTGTTTGTTTACGTACTTTAGGCGCAGTGTGAACTCTTGGTTCGACTAATAAGGGCGAGGGTTTGGTGCTAGCCAACCCGAGCTGAGCGCAATAAGCAAAAGGACGACCACCAAAGCTGAGAACATGACTCGACGGCCTAAGTAATGACTCATGGGTTTGTCTCTTTTTTCAGGATTATCTGGGTCTTCACGAACCATTTCGATAAGCGCTTTTGCGAGGTTGAAGATAATGAAAAGCAGCAAAAGGACAAGCGTCAGTTTGAATAGAAATACGGTGGACATGGCACCTCCGGTTTCATCATTGTTGTTATCAAGACAATTATGGCTATCGAAACGGTTTTGGGTTGCAGTTGGTTTAACTGTGGTTGTGTTTTCTCTTTTGGTCAAACTGGGTTTTTGGCAGTTTGAGAGAGGGCAAGAAAAACAAGCATTGGAACAAGCCATTCTCGCGCGTGCGGATAGTGCGTACCAAGCACTAAGCGTCGTTCTTGAAGACAACGACTGGCGAGAGGAAAGTATCCTCGGGAAAAAAGTGGAAGTTAATGTTGTTCCTCAGGCGTTTCCCGTAATTTTGTTAGACAACCAAACGCATCAAGGCAGTGTGGGATATTTAGCATTTCAGATTGTATTGACGAGCGATGAGCCTAGTACCTATGCGTTATTGGAGCTTGGTTTTGTCGAGGGAAGAGCAGATCGCTCAATGTTACCAACGGTCACCAAACTCGATAATTCGATTTTCATCACAGGACGCCTGTACCGAAAATCTACTAATCCACTGAGCTCAGAGTTAATGCCGGAAGTTGGCGATGTTATTCGCGTGCAAAACCTAAACATCGCGCAATTGAATCAGCTACTGAATATTGAACTTATGCCCGCAGTCTTGCAGCCAGACAATTTAACTCGTTGGCCCTATGACTTTCCTTGGAATCCATTACCACTCAATAGTGCCAAACATTTTGGCTATTCGATTCAATGGTTTTCGATGGCAGGTGTTTTCTTAATACTGACTTTAATTGTTTTTGTTCGTTGGCAAAAAAAGTTGCGTCACATGGAGGTGAAGCATGACATCTAAAGTAACCAAAGGACGACTAATGTTGATTGCGCTGGTTTGTACGTTCGCGCTTCCCGCTGTCATTGCAAAAGTCATTCTCACACAAGGGTGGTATCAAAGCGGAGTGACCAATAGAGGCGAGTTAGTCGAACCATACACGACGTTAGAGCAGCTTGGTCAAGAGTCACCTCTCAAAGACCATGGTTGGCAACTCGCTTATGTATTGCCTAACGAATGCACTGAACAGTGTAAACAGCAGCTTTACCTGCTTCAGCAAAGTCATGTTGCTTTAGGTAAGTATCAAGAGCGAGTAGTGCCAGTCGTTTGGCAGACTGAGCATTCAGATCCCATGGAAGTATCGATGTTAGCGATGCAAATGAATGAATTGGTTACCTCTAAAGTGAAACCTGGGCAAATGTTGATCGTTGATCCTCTTGGGCAGCTGGTGATGTCTTACTCGCCGAAACCAAATGAGGACTTAGTCCTATTGAATAAAGGTATGTTGGCGGACTTACGCAAGCTCTTAAAACTGTCACGAGTCGGTTAGAGGAAGTGCATATGAAATTAATTCAGTTGGTGAGATTCAGTTTGCTCCTAACTCTCGTGGTGATCATGTTAGGGGCATATACTCGCCTTTCAGATGCAGGGTTAGGTTGCCCGGATTGGCCTGGTTGTTATGGGCACTTTTCTGTGCCGCATCAAGAAGAAGACGTCATACGTGCTAACCTGAACTTCCCCGAGCGGGCAGTAGAGCATGAGAAAGCATGGCTTGAGATGATTCATCGCTATTTTGCAGGAACGTTAGGTTTAGTCATTTTTGCGATGGCAGCGATATCAGTAAGGTCTGAGCGTGTAAATTCAACCATTCCGATGTTGCTAAGCGTATTGGTGATTGGGCAGGCACTTTTGGGAATGTGGACAGTTACTCTTAAATTAATGCCCGTCATCGTGATGCTTCACTTGCTCGGTGGTTTTGTTTTATTGGCGTTACAGGCGATTTTTTACTGCCAATTAAAAGCGCAAAACAATCTCTATTTCTCTCCATCTTCTAGCTCTCTGAGAGGCTTTTCATTGTTGGTTTTCCTGGTTGTTTTGGTGCAAGTGCTCCTTGGAGGATGGACTTCGTCAAATTATGCTGCGCTGATGTGTACCACACTGCCGATTTGTGAGGGAGACTGGATGAGCCATCTCTCATGGAAAGAAGCGTTTTCTTTCTGGCAAACTGGATTCGAGAATTATGAATTTGGTGTCTTGGAGTATCCGGCAAGAATGACTATACACGTCACTCATCGTATAGGCGCTATTGTTACCGCCACCGTGGTATTGGCTTATAGTATTGGGCTTATGAGGCAAGATTCTCATCATTCACAGAGAATCGGAGGGTGGTTGTTATTCACTCTGGTGTGCCAAATTATGCTGGGTGTAAGCAACGTAGTATTTCAACTTCCTATCTATGTCGCGGTGGCGCACAACCTTGGTGCCGCTGTTATGTTGAGTCTCGTTTGTGTTAGCCAGTTTTACTTGTGGCAGGGTAAAACGGCTTGGAATTACACCGCGAAAGGAGTTCGCTATGAGTAAAGAAATCGCGCTGTCGTTAAATGGGCGAAAGCGACTAAGTTCCGTTTATTTGAAGTTAACGAAACCTAAAGTGGTGGCGTTAATGTTGGTGACGGCAGTAGTAGGGATGAGCTTAGCCCCGGTTGATGATTTCCCCTGGTTGCAGGCGGTAGTTGGCCTAACGGGGATTGGTCTGATGGCAGGGTCTGCGGCAGCGTTTAATCATCTAATTGACCGCCGAATTGATGCGAGAATGGCACGTACACACAAACGACCATTGCCATCGGGTGAGACTAAACCATCATCGGTGATAGCCTTCGCTACAGTTTTAGGTGTCTTAGGGTTTGTACTTCTCTATGCGATGGTCAACCCGCTGACGGCATGGTTGACTTTGATGAGTTTGCTCGGCTATGCGATGGTATACACAATGTACCTCAAACGTGCTACGCCCCAAAATATCGTCATTGCAGGGATTGCCGGTGCGATGCCGCCTCTTCTCGGTTGGACTGCTGTAACAGGGCAATTACATGCGAATGCTTGGCTGCTCGTAATGATCATTTTTATCTGGACGCCACCACATTTTTGGGCTCTGGCTATTCATCGTGTCGAGGATTACCGCAAGGTAGATATTCCCATGCTGCCAGTGACACACGGCATTGAGTACACCAAAACTTCTATTCTGTTGTATACGGTGCTATTGACTTTGGTTTGTGTCCTACCGGTTTTGGTTGGTATGGTCGGCGTGGTGTATCTTTTTGCCTCGCTACTACTCAATGCTGGCTTTATGTACCATGCATGGAAGCTAAAATATGCACCAGAGCCAAATACCGCGATGGAGACGTTTAAATTCTCTATCTATCATCTTTTGGCGTTGTTCATTGCATTGCTTTCGGATCACTATATTGGTTTTTAACCTCTCTTAAAACAGAAAACGCCGCGTGGTTCGCGGCGTTTTTGGTTTTGATACTTTGGCTTTAAGACAAAGCTTTCTAGATTTATTGAATTTCTAGCAGTTCAACATCAAAGATCAAAACACTTGCTGGTGGAATTGGGCCAGAGCCACTCTTACCATAGCCAAGCGTGCTTGGTACGAAAAGGCGGATTTTCTCACCTTCTACCATGTATTGTAGACCTTCTTGCCAGCCTTTAATGACTTGGTTAAGACCAAATGAAATCGGCTCACCACGATTAACAGAGCTATCGAATACCGTGCCATCAATCAAGGTGCCGTGGTAGTGTACTTTTACTTTACTTGTTGCCGTTGGGTGAACCTCACCTTCGCCTTTTTCAAGAACCATGTATTGAAGGCCACTTTCTGTTGTGATGACGCCTTCTTTTTTCGCATTTTCTAGTAAGAATGCTTGGCCTTTGGCAAAGTTTTCATCTGCTACTTTATGGTTTGTCCAAGTACGGTAAATGAAAAAGCCCGCCAAAATAAAAATAATAAGAGGAAACAAAAATTTAGACACGTAATCTCCTTGTCTATTTAGGTTGTTTTAGCAAAAAGTTGATGGTTTCTGCCATGGCTTCAACGCTGTCATGACCACCAGTAATCACTTGATATTTTCCGTTTACGATAAAGGCTGGAACGGAGTTAATTTGGCCGCGAGTCGTGATCGCTTCTGCCTTAGTGATGTACTCAAACAGCGCTTTTTGCTGTGCTTCATCTAAATGGTAAGGGCTGATAAGGTTGCGAGACTCAAAGGCTTTCTCTACGGCGATTTGGCGTTCCTCAGCCGTTGCATCGGCACCCATTTGCACAGCAGTAAAAAGATCCACCATAAACGCTTTATCTGGTGTTGATTCAAGCTGCATTACGGCAGTATAGAAGATGATGGCGCTCACTTGTGCACTTTCATTGAACGTTACATGCATTTTTTCAACGCTTTGATCGGTCAATGATTCAATTTGAGGGACAAACTCTTCCATTGAGCGGCAGTGGCCACAAGTTAAAGAGAATGCTTCAGTCAGGGGAGCTAAATCATATTCTTCAAGGGATACTGGCAAAACTTCGTATTGTTTGCCTTGCTGAGGCTGACTCTTGCCGCTATCGCATGCCGACAAAGCCATTACGGCAACAACAACAGCAAAGCCTTTCGATATGGTTTTTAACATAGTAGTGCTCTAAATGAGAAATTTGCGTTAGTTTATCGGTTAACGATAGTGACTAAAACCATTAAATAACAATAAAGTGAGACCATTGGTAACAGACTTAGCCTGACGTATGGGCTGCAAGGGTAGGGTATTTTAGTGTTGCGTTTTATTTGAGAGATGATTTTGCATTGACTCCAGTGGCATGAACGCTGCATAGACAAACCAATCGGTGGACAAAAGCGCTAAAGATTCGGCGTGTTTTGTCGACACAATGAACAAGAGTTTTTCTACGTTGGTAATGGTATGAAGCATTGGTTTTTAATTGTTTGTGGCATTCTGGCCGGGTGCAGTAGCCTCGATCAAGATATGGTCCCAGGTGGGGACATTTTAGATACAGCTCCTAAATCAAACACAGAGCTGAGACACCCAGAATGGGGATACCCGAGCGCATCCAATGTGGCTTCTTCCCCTCGTTCATATCAAACGGCGAGGGCGTCAGTAAAAAAGTCGCAAAACGTGACCTCTCTGGAAATGTTCCTGAGCAGGCATAACATTCCTCACGAGACGCTCAGTGGTGGTCACCTGATGATACGTTTGAAAGAGCAAGTGCATTTTCAAACGGGTTCTGCACGGTTATCGGCTCAATCTCAAGACTGGATTCGAAACATTGGTCACTATCTGGCGGGAAGAACTGATGTTGATGTCGTGATTGATGGTCATGCGGATAGCACGGGAGCTGAAAGCTTCAACGACACGCTATCTGAAAAGCGAGCTCGTGAAGTAGAAAAACAACTATTGGCGACGAGTATTCCACGTCAACGAGTGTTTTCTAGAGGCTTCGGAGAGTATGTACCGAAGTGCAGCAATGCGACAGCAAGTGGTAAAGCTTGCAATCGGCGCGTAGAGCTAACATTGATCGTGGATGAATAACGCAGACGTTGGGCGGTAATCTTCGTTGTGTTGTTCTCGCATACTCGTTATTTGCTTAATGGAGTTTAAGTTCGGAGTTGAGCAAGAAGACTGAATAAGGAAAGCTCGCACGGCAACATTTAGCTAGAAAAAATAGAAAAGAGGCACCGTTAGGTGCCTCTTTTACATCCGCCAATGTTCATAGGGGGAACTTAGGCAAATTCTTTTTCAACGTAAGCGACGATGTCAGATGACTCGTATAACCACTGTGTTTCGCCATCTTTTTCGATACGAAGACAAGGGACTTTAACTCGCCCACCACCTTGCTCTAGTTCAGCTCGATGAGTCGGGTTATTTTTTGCATCACGTAGCTCAATGTTCACCGATTGACGCTTCATTGCACGGCGGACCTTTACGCAAAAAGGGCAGGCTTCAAATTGGTAAAGTGCGTATTGTTTCGCTTTTTCATCAATACGTTGCTGTTCTTCTGCGGTGCGCTTAATACCACGAGGTGAGAACACCGCGTTCAGCAATAAGATAAACTTGCCTAAAATCCAACGGATAAACTTCATAATGATCCCTTGATGTTCATTGGGTAATTGTCCTTTAAGAATGCAATCATGATGCTTGTTGCACTGAGCGTGAAGTCTATCAGTTGTTTGAAATGGATAAAACCATGTATTTTATGAGGAAAATAGACGTTTAAACCAACCCCAAAAGCCACTTGCTGAAGCCGGACGGGCTTCTTTACCTTGATAAAAACTTTGCATGAGTTCGGTTCTGAATCCATCAACGTCCATGCGTTTCATGACAAGCTCATGCTGCAATGTATTTTGAGTCTGCTCGGCATGATCGTGCGCCAAGCTGAAATCCATATTTAAATAGCCTTGCGTGTATAACCAAAGGTGGGTGACTAAGATTAGGTCTTCAGCAGATTGGTTAGTAAACTTATCCGCGTGCTCATTACCCAAGGAGTCAGTCAGAACTTGCTGCATACGCTGGGTAGAGTGAGCATGTTGCTCGTAGTTAGCACTTGCTTCAATATGTGATTTGGTCAAAAGGCCAAGCAGGTGAAGAGTAGGTGCTGTTGTGGGTTTGTTCTCACAAACTTTTGTAAATAGTTGTGACTGTTCTTTTAACCAACGTCGCTTTGCTGCTTTATGTTCTTTAACAAAGGGGATTTCTTCAAATCCCATCTCTTGACTCAGTTCACTAAGAGACGTCATGGTTTTTTAGTTCCTTCACCGTTACTTCGATATGTTGATCATTGATATCAACAAAAATTGAGCTGCCAGTAATCATAACAGAAAGGCTAGTACCTCGGTCAAGGTGCTGACAAATCAAGTCGATAGCGTCATAGTCAAAGCTCTCTACGTTGACGGGAAGCATTGAGAACTTTCCTGACATTTTGTCCCACCAGACAGCCGCTTTGGTGTTATAAGTGTAAACTTTTACATGCTTTGCTAGGCGAGAAGCTTTCTTAATTCTGTCTGGTTCTGGTTCGCCAATTTCAATCCAGTGAGTAATGCTTTGATCATCGCCAACATGCCATAAATCAGGCTCTTCAATCGTAGAGAGTCCTTTTGTAAACTCCAGATTGCTTTGAGCATTTAAACAGTAAGCTAGAATGCGAGCCAACATTCGTTGCGGCTTTTCAGAAGGGTGAAGGGCGATAGTTAGATTTTTAGAATCGTAATAGTCATTATTCATATCGGAAATGGCGATACGAAATTTGTAAATGGTTGGTTTAAGAGCCATAGATTTATATCGTTTTGTTGGCAAAATAAGTTTTAGGCAAAAAAATAGCCAGCTTTAAAAGCTGGCTATCGTATCAAATTCTTTAAGAATTAAAGTACTTTGATTTGCTCTGCTTGAGGGCCTTTTTGGCCTTGAGAGATAACAAATTCTACTTTCTGGCCTTCAACTAGAGTACGGAAGCCGTCACCAGTGATTGCAGAGAAGTGAGCAAATACGTCAGGACCGTTTTCTTGTTGAATGAAACCGAAGCCTTTAGTTTCGTTGAACCACTTAACTGTGCCAGTAGCTGTGTTAGACATGTCTATTTCCTAAATATCTAAATAATGTAATCTTTCGCCTCAACGGCGCTTATAGCGTGGAAAAATAAATTGCTATTGCGTACCACAGGACGACGGGTTACAAGTAATCCAACGAAATGTGAAAACAAAGAACTTTCTTTCTAGCCGTGTTTGAGTCTAGGTTAATTCCACGAAGAGTCAACATATATTAGTGCTTTATGGACAAATATTTGTATTTAGTCACTATTTAACCAGCATGTTTTTGATTAAATTTCAAATAAATGACGGTGATGTGAAGTTTTTTAGCATAAAATTCAACTAAATCTATAAATTTGACTTATTTATATAATTATTGTCCAATCTGGTTCGACCATTAAGGAGGATTTATGGCAAAGCGTAAAATCAGTCCTCAACCGAGTGGCTCACAACATGAGACCGACTTCGGCAGAGGTGAAATCAAAGACAACGCGTTAAAAGCGGTTGTTACCAGTCAGCTGTTCCAAACACGAGTCGTTAAAGCGAAAAAAGGTAAAGGTAGCTTCAGCCGTAAAATGAAGCATAGAGGCAAAGAGCCCTATTCAAAGTTCTCCCCAAGGTGGATTTTGAATAGGGCTTTTTTATTGGTACTAGGTGTTTGCAAAACTGATGATATTCAATTTTTTAGTACCAGATAAGTTATTCCTAATTTATCATGTACTGCTTCAACTGCTTCAACTGCTTCAACTGCTTCAACTGCTTCAACTGCTTCAACTGCTTCAACTGCTTCAGCGAACCAGGCGTTGAAAGTACCAATTAAGTACTAAAACTTACTAAGTTAGATTCATATCAATAAGCGTCACTTCCTGTCTTATGCAACTCTACTATATCTTTAGTCTAATCAAACAGCCGAGATTATGGTTTAAAAAGACTGGTGAGAAGTAGGTATGTCATCGACGAGTTATGGTACTTATGGTTGCAAATGTAAAAAAGCGTGTGCTTCTTTATTACTACTGTGGCTGTCCATTTGTCCGATGGCGCATGCGCACAAATCAGAGTCTCATTCTTTAATTGTTGCTAACTCCAAAGCGTGGAAGCCGTTCTCTTACCTTAGCCCAGATGGTGAACCTAAAGGTATTTTAATCGACTTTTGGAAAGAGTACGCGGCGAACAACCAAATTGACGTTCAGTTTCTCCTTTTGGATTGGGATGCTTCTTTGCAAGCCGTAAAAGAGGGTAAGGCTGACTTTCACGGAGGACTTGTCTACTCGCCCGAAAGAGCGAAGTATATGGACTTTGGCGCCGTCATAATGCCTATCCAAACCAAATTGTACGTAAATAAAGATGTACTTTCGGTTGATATCAGGAGTGTTTTAACTGGCGAAATGACGATGCCAATTGGCGTTGTTAAAGGAAGTTACGAGTCTGAGTTTGTTCAGACGAATTATCCGAATGCACCTATCGCAGAATACATTAACAATGATTCGATGATACAAGCCGCCGTCGATAAAAAGGTGCTGTACTTTGTTGCAGACCTGCAAGTTGCTAACTTTTATATGGCAACCACGCCGGGAGCGGGTATGTTTGTCCCGACAATTAGCTTATATAGTAAAGATCTTCGGATTGCAGCAGGAATGCACAGTGCAACTTCCATTTTAGAGGTATCAAGAGCGTTTGAAAAAGTCATCGATACGGATCGTGAGCGGATCCTCACCCGTTGGAGTGTGGTGAAAACGGTTTATCCACTTTATCTTTTCCCTATTGCTATTTTCATTATGGCGATTGCAACGCTTTATCATATTTTTGCCCTCAAACGTATGGTTGCTCTTCGGACAAGGCAATTAACGATTGCCAATCAGCAATTGCTGGAGATGACGTTGACGGATTCTCTCACAAAGCTATACAACCGTAGACACCTGATTGAGCAATTGGCGCTACTGAATCATTTGAAGCGAAACTTAACGGTGATGGTGTTTGATATTGATGATTTTAAATCAATCAATGATCGATATGGCCACCTTGCTGGAGACCGAGCAATAGTTGCCATCGCAGAAGCCGCTAAGTCGATGACTGATGACCGAATGACATTGGCGAGAATTGGAGGAGAAGAGTTCGCACTCGTTACGTCGTCTCTGTCAGAGCGAGAAGCGCTCAATTTTGCCAATATGCTTTGTAAAGCCGTTTACGATCAGCCTGTTATACTGGGTGGACAAGCAATTCATTTGAGTATCAGTTTGGGCTGTGCTTACTATCCTGAGTTTACCCACATCGTGAGCTTGCAAGATGCTGACGAGTTGATGTATCAAGGTAAGTCTGAAGGAAAGAATCGTGCAGTTTTCCAAGTTATAACAGACTGTCAGCTTCAACCTGCGCTTCGTCAAGTGAATTAGATCTCGCTAATTCAACTGATGCTTCAAGCCATCCTCAAGCCTCAAAGTTTTAGTCAGAGTAACGTGGTAAGCGTTGACGATCACGTTGCGTTGTTTTCTTTGAGGCCAATTTGCGTACAAATACTATCACTTTCATATATATAACCCCCCGCCTGCTCACGTTTTTATCATAGAAGCAGTAATTGTTTTAAAGTGATAAGTGATTTCTTGGTAAAGATCAGAACCCCTGTCTACACTCAGTGTAAAGTAATGCATATAAAGCATGATGCATACAGTGTTGTACAAAAACAATTAAAGAAGATAAGAAATAAGTTGGCTTGAGAAGGACGGGGAATGAACAACGAATGCTTTGCTAGGTTCCGAGCTGTCACGGATGAACTGTCAATGAAAGAATCGTTGTCAGTTGGGAAAGACCCTTATGCTCACTATCTCAAAGATATTGTGGGGATTGATTTGTTGTCTCGTGAAGAGGAGTTGCATTACGCCAAACTTAATCGAGCTGGTGATGAAGAAGCGCGCGAAATGTTGATTGAGTCTAATCTTCGACTTGTTGTGAAAATCGCAAAAGGCTACCTCAAACGGCCAGGCAATAACTTTACTCTGCTCGATTTAATAGAAGAAGGTAATATTGGTTTGATAAAAGCGGTCGATAAGTTCGATCCTGAGCCAGGCTACCGTTTTTCTACTTATGCGGTATGGTGGATTCGCGAGAATATAGAAGCGGCATTAATGAACAATGGCCGCACGGTACGTTTACCTGCTCATGTGTGCAAAGAGATAAATAGCCTGGCTTTAAAAAAGCTCGATGCGTCAAAAAGTGAGAGCAAGGAGTTGTCTATTTCTGAACTCTCACGCTGCTCAGGGGTGAAAGCAGAGCGTATAGATGAACTTGTTGCGCTTAGTGGCTTTATTGATGTATCGACCACTGCGGACCTACATCGCGTTCCATTTGTTCTTGAACTGTGTGAAAGTGAGTATACGCCAGATCCACAACAAGACTGTGAAAATCAGTGCTTTACTCAAGCTATTGAAAATATTATTAAAACCTTGCCAACTAAGTTGCAAAAAGTCTTGATCCATCGATTCGGATTATTTGACCAGAGAGTGAAAACCTTGTCGGAAATAGGCCTGTTGTTAAACGTGTCTAACGAGCGTGTTCGTCAGATGCAGATAGAGGCGGTTGAACGCGTGCAGAAACGTCTCCGATTCGATGGTTGGGTTTAAGATTTTTAGCCCCTTATCCTAGCCGATTAATTTACTGGCTTGCTACTCTGTTCTTCCGTAAGTAACAGCAGCTCAAGCTGTGCTTTAGCTGCTGCCTCCAATCTCCATACACTCAATAATCGGTTAAGTGCTGCGCGATAAGCACGACTTTTGAGTAAAAAAGCGAGCGTACTTGTGTAGTTGTTTACGACTTGCGCTTGTGTCTCGACTAATGAGGTTTTGTTTTCGATGTCGATGTGTTGAAGGTTAAAGTCAGGAAGAAACGCACACTCATACCATACCTCTACAATTTCACGAATTTCGAGTTCTTCTTCAGGCACATCGAAGTCTTGTAACTGGTAGTTTTCTGGTATTGTTGATAAATAAACCACATCCAATTTGTCTGCAACAAATGTATACATCGGATTCCTTAGTGTACGCGCTTACAGAGTAAATAGTCTCATCGTTTACATTTTTGTCAATGACCGTGCTCAAGTATGAATGATGAACCACACCACATTCCGAACTTAACTTAGACTTTTTAAGTACTTATCGGTTAACCCGAAATATTTCAGGTTGCCATCTGGCTCCAAGACTAAGCTCATATTGGATGTAGAGATCATGCCCGGATCATTCGTTGAGAAAATAACGGTCTTATTGAGTAGTTTGTCGCTAAATAACCGCTTGAAATAGTGGGAGTTTTCTTGCTCTGCACCATTAAATGGCTCGTCAATGATAATCAAAGATTGTTCGCAGTTGCCTAGCCCTAATGCGAGCCGCAGTCTTTGTTGAATACCATTTGGTAAACTTTTACAGATATCAACGCTCAATTGAGTGTCCAGGCCTTGTGGTAACCATGTATCGAGCTCAAAGAAACTCACCATTTCACGCATTTTTTCTGTTGGGATTAATCCATTATGCAAGATGAAGTTAGTCTCCAAGGAGCCTTCAAAAATATGCAAATTAAACGGGATGTAGTTAATCGAGGTTCGGTAGCGATAGCTGTTGAACTGTTTGATGTTGTAACCGTCTACCGACACTGCGCCTTGGTATCTATCTTCTAAACCCGCAAGGATGGAAATTAGCGTGGTTTTGCCGCAACCAGTCGGTCCACAAATCACCACCTTCGCCCCTGGGGCAATTTTAAATCCGAGATTGGTTAAGCCCGTTGCTGCGCCAGTGTAGCGATGGCTTACACCGCTGCCGACAATGCTGCCTTGGAAGAGGCGAATAGGGGGGCTTTTCTCCAACGTTAGCTTGTCATCATTCATCGCCATAAGGTTGTTGATTTGCGCAGAGGACGCCTTAATGGATTGGAATTTGGAAATGGAGTTGTAGATACCCATTATCGGACCTAACGCCTTCCAGACTAGAATTACGGTTGCAAGCATGGCACCGGCATCAGATGTGCCATCCATTACGCCGATAACCGCAGTCACGATACTTGCGGTACCAATAACCTGAATCAAACTTCCGCCTGCTGCCTGAACCCTGCTATTAGTCACTGAAACATGTTCTGCATCGTTGGTGCTTTGTAAATGCGATGCGCTAAAGCGGGACTGGATAACACGCAACAATGGCAAGCCTTGGATGGTTTTTATACCACGAAGAATCTCATTCCATTGGTAAGAAACCATGGCGTTGGCGCGAGAGCTCTTGGACGTGGCTTGCGAGTAGATGTAACGAGAATAAACACAGAACACCAACATTAGAATCAACCCCGCCATAACGACTAGCGCTGCGGTACCAGACATAAGAGCAATGGCAATAATGAATACGATAACAAACGGCATGTCGAAGTAGCTTAATGTTGACTCTGCGGTTACCAAACGGCGGAAAGTGTCGATGTCTTTCAAACGTGCTAACTGAGAAGAGACACCAGCGGTAGATGTCATCGAATAAGGAAGCCACAACAGTTTGGATATTACGTTTTGAGAAATATGCACCGCCAAATCCTTCCCTGATGTGGCGATGATGTTGACCCGCATTTTCTTGAAAAAGTATTCCGAGAACCCAACAATCACAGCAAATAACGTGAGCCAATAAAGCGTGGCTTGCGAGCTAGAGGTTAAGGCGAAGTTGTACACACTCATAATAAAAAAGGGCTGGAGTGCGCCGAGAATACTGACCACGAAGCTGAGGATAATCAGGCTCTTGAGTTCATTGTTGTAGCGATAAAACGCGTATTTAATCCAGTTACTGCGGTCTTGAGATTCAGGTGGTGGCTCTCGGAACAAGCGCGAGTATTCGCTGATAGAGACCAACAAGCATGGCTTTTTGCAGAGCGGGTATTCAATGGTGTTGTTATTGGTGTAATCAAACAGGATCAGCTTGCCGTCTTTGGTGCCCAAGAAAATCGCAGTGAGGTTTTCTATCTCGATAAAACAAGGATGAGGGTGCCCCTCGATGTGCTCCAACGTTTTTAGTTTGGTGACGTCACAACGGTAACCAAGGCGTTCAATCGTAGCGATAAAACTGTCGCTGTCTTTTGGTTTAGGGATAAAAGCGTCGCTGAGGATAGAAGGTGTGCCTTCCCATTCAAGCGCTATGAGGGTGTAAGCTAAACCACGAATCAAAGGTGACTCATTGTATCGCTCGTCATAACTGCGAGCCTCAAAGTCCAACAAGCGCTGAGGGACATTATTAAAATCAACCAAAATACTCATTGGTCACCTCCGGTAAGTTTGACGCGTTTGAGGCGATGATTGAGTTTGTCCATCTTATTGCTGACGATGATGAGTATTTTGTCGTTGGCGCGATAAGCAGTACTGGTCAAAACCAATCGAGCAAAGTCGTCATCATAAACACAGTCGATGTCGTCGAAGATCAACACACGTTTGTTTGCGAGTAAGGCACGCACCAACAACAAGGCATAAGCGACTTGGCGCGAGAATGGGTTGCGTAAATGCCCTTTAAGCTCGGTGTAAAAACCAGCGGGAAGGGCATCGATTTGTGCTTTGATGTTCATGGTTTCGCAAAGCGCAAATGCCGTGTTATTTAAGCTTGGGCGGAAACAAGTCAAGTTGTCGATGATGGTGCCTTCGACGAACGAGCTGGTTTTGTCGACCATCAGCACGCTATTACGCCAGACGTTGTAATTGACGTCATCGAGCGGTGTCTCGTTGATTTGGATATCGAGCTTGCTGTCGGTGTTTTGCCGTGTAATGCAATTGGCAAGATGGGTTTTGCCTGCGCCGCTTTTCCCCGTTAGCAAGTAAGCCTGACCGCGTTCGAACTCGATGCGTTGTTTTTCCGAATACTTCACCGAGATGCGCTCGACTTCTGTCGTGTCATTTTGTTGTTCTACAGACGCAGCAAGCTCAAGCAACTCGGCGATTCGTTGAATATGAAGCTTGTTCAACTCCCAGCGACTCACCGTGCGCATCACTTGCTGGTATGGGGCGAAGTAGCGGTTGGTAAGCATGATGATGGCTGCCATGATGCCTTGGCTAGATTGCATGTTGATAACTGCCGTTGCTAAAACCACCACCACACAAGCGATGGAGAGCTGTTGTATGAGCGACAAGATAAGGTTGAAGTTTGATTCGATTTGCTCGTATTTGATGTTCTCGACTTCACGTTCTTCCACCATTTGTGTCATCAAGCTCTCGACGCGATATTCCATATTGCGTGCTTTGATATCGAGTGGGCTAGAGATGATCTCGATGATTTTCGAAGTGGTTAAGCCTTCGATGTCGGATTTGTTTTCTAGGCTGTTGATTTTTTGCTTGGAAAGACTGAGTGCGAACACCGCTAAAACTATGGAGGCGAGCAAGATGGTCACTCCCGCCCAAATGTTGATCAGACCGATAATCAGAATGGTCAGTATGCTGATGGCAAGGTTGATCAATGCCCGAACAGATTCTCCGCCAAAGAAGGATTTAATCTCTGGAATGGTGGCAATACGTTCTAGGTATTCACCGGGTTCTAGGCGACGAAACTTCGATATCTCAGCCAAACAGATGGATTGAAACACCTTGTTGGTTAGGTTGGTTTCGAACTGCTTCATGATCACCGACGAAATCTTCTCTTCCTGATTCTTTAAGTGATAGTCGAGGAAGATGGTGATCAAGATAATGGCAAACAGAAGAAACAGCGTGTCTTTGGCTTGGTTAGGTAAAACTCGGTCAAAGATAATCAGAATCGAAAAGGGCAGTACTAAACCAAACAGCGTCGAGATGATCGTTGAGAAAGTCAGGTAACACTTGTCAGCAAAGTTAATCCTTTGGGAAAAATGCTCAGTTTGCATTGCGACCTCCTTTCTTAATCGATGGTTTGGAGAGAAGGTGTTTTGGAACTAAGTCTTGATTGCTTCTGCCTTCGATATCGCTCATCAATTGCATGATGCTTTCGATGGACTGCACCGACAGCATGCCTTTGATTTGCTCAAGATTGATTGATTCAATGATGTAGTCATAACGCGCGCTCTCGTAATCACGTAGCGCGCTAAACAGTTTACTCTCCGCTGCCAGTAAGTCGGTAATGGTTCGCGTGCCAAGCTGGTAAGCGCGTTGAATGCCTTTGTAGGAAGCGTAGTTTGCACGAATGATGTTCTCGTAACTGCTAATAGCGCGGGAGAAGTCATTAATGTTGAGTACCGAGGTGTTAACGCTATTGCGCGTAGTGAACAACGAATCTTGGTAAAGTAGCTCGGTTCGCTCGATAGCAGTTGAAGATTTTTGATAACCGTAATAATCCGAACCGCCGGAGAAAATCGGCACATTCAAGTTCAAACCGACGCTGGTGGAGTTACTGTCCCCTGTTGCGGTTGGGTCGGTTCGGTCATAGTTGTTCGCATCGTCGTAACGGTAACTGGCAGAGAGCGACACGGTCGGCACAAAGTTTGAACCGCTTTCTTTCAAGCCTCTTCGGCTTCGTTCTACGGTCTTCTTCGCAACCAATAAGTCGTTATTGAGCTTCAAAGCTTGTTCAAGAATCGCGCGTTGTTCGGATTCGCTGATTTCCGCCAAGGGCACGCTTTCGTAGATGTCCTGCGATGGGGTGACCGGGTATTGAACTTGAATCTCTAAACCGTTCAAAATCACACGTCGGTCTTTCTCTAAGGTTCTTAAGCGATTGGCAATGCCTTCTTTCTGAGCAATCACCTCATACAACTCGCTCGCCGCAGTGTTACCAAGCTCCACGTTGCGACGCATTTGGCGTTCACGCGTTTCAGAAGATTTAAGCTCGACTTTGGTGGCTTTGATTTGCGCGTTGTTTTTCAGGTACTCGAAATATTGAGTCGCGATTTCAGAAATGGTGCTCTGGATTTTGTTCTCGTGTTTGATTTCTTCAATGTTGAAATCAAGCTTCGCGGTGCCGTATTTGAAGATGTCGCCAAGGTTAAACACCGATTGAGATAAAGACACGCTGTAGCTGTTTGAGTTGTAGCTAGAACGCGTATCCGGTGTTCCCGTTAATATGGTCTCGTTTTCATTCCATGTGGTATCAGCGGCACCGTTTAAAGAGGGCAGGAACTTAGAACGGCTAATGTCGATGTTGTATTCGTTTTCTTCCACGCCTTTGTCACTAGCGCGCAGAGATAAATTGTTTTCCAAGCCGAGTTTGACCGCCTCAAGCAAGGTGGTCGCCATTGCTGAAGGAGCATTGCTCAATGTAAGCGCTGCCAATACGCAGCTAGTTAAGTTTCTGTACCGCCACATACTTGTTGATCACCTTGATGATTTCGTCGTTTTTATAAGGTTTGCTGATCACGTAATCCATTCCAGCTTCGATACAAGCTTGGTGTTCATTACTGCTGGTCAATGCTGTCGCACCTATGATGGTGCAAGGGTTTTGTCCGCTCTCTTGTTCGTATTGTCGAATGCGTTTGGTTGCTTCAATGCCGCCCATACCCGGCATGATGCAGTCCATAAAAATGATATCCGAGCGCTGGTTCATGAAGTGCTGAACAGCGTCTGCGCCATCGCCAACGGTGTCGGCTTCGTATTCTTGCTTGCTCAAAATACGTTTGAGTAGAATCTGTTGAACACGGTCATCCTCAACAATCAGGAATGAGCTGTTCTCCATCTGATCTTCAGAGGCTTCCGCTTCCATGATTGCCAATAGGTTAGGGATGAACTCATACGGAATCGCAGGAGAGTTCAGAATCTTGTCGACAAAGGTATGGCTCTCTTGTGCTTGCTGAGTGCTAGTGACTGAAAGCAGCAATTTAGTATTTGGGTGATTGCGCAGTTGCGATTTCACCGTTTTGCTCAGTGAGGGCAGCTTGTTTGGCTCGAACGTGTCAGTCAGCATGATGGCATCGTATTCGCCAAAGGTTTTTGCCGCAGAGAAGAGCTCGTTTGGTGTGCGAATTGGCGTAATCTCTAAGCCCAAGTTGACTAACATTTTGTTCATCACATCAATGCGCAGCTGAGAGTTGGCACACAGTAATAGGCGCTTATTATCGAAGCGAGTTTTCTCGGTGTGGAAGCTTTTGGCTTTCAAATCGAGCTGAATTTGAAAACGTTCCTGATTGCCCGATTGATACCAATGGCTCTCGTAATAGCCGTAATCTTTCAGTACGCTTTTCGCCAAATCGTCTTTGGTTGCGGTGTGCTGTTTATGGTCGCTCCAGTGTAGTGTATTGAGCTTGGCAAACGGCACATCCAGTGTGGTTAAGAAGTTTAGATTGATGGTCAGGCGAGTGTTTTCAATGTCTGACGCTGCGCCCGATTCAATGGTGACAAACAGTTTTTTGTCGGCTTTGAGTTGGATGGCATTCGATAGCTGTAGGAACAACACCCAGAATAAGCTGGTGGATTGCCCTTCAACACGGTTTGGTAAGTTATCCGAGATAAAGCAGTCTAGCTCACCTTCATTTCGCTGCACTTTTGAACTGATGTGAATCATCAATTCAGACAGCACATTAAGCAGTGAAAACTCTTTCGATTTGCTCTCGGTCCCTTGTGAAATGAGTCGGTTATAGTTCTCTGCCAATTCAGACAGGGTATTGGCAGCCGAGGTTATATCTTGCGCCATCAACACGCCGCTCTCATCGGTCTCTTGAACGAGATATTGCACGCCGCCGTTAATAGTGTTGGTGATGCCACGAATCTCGTAACCAATCAGAGCATAGAGCTGCTTGTAGAGATCGTTATTACGTTTTTGCTCTTCGAGTTTGCTGAAAATCAGTTTTAGGTGAGAGTAGATCTGACGCTGCTTCGGATTGATGCTCACTTCATTGAGCAACTCTTCCAACCTCTGTAAATCCAGTTGTTTGAGTTCTTGATAAAGCCCGTCGAATTCTTGATCAATGTCACGCTCATTCGAGCTGGATTTTTTCAGTTTAAGGATTGCCACCAAGTTCGATAGCACTGCGATACCAACCAGTACGACAACGACCACAAACAACCAAATGAAGAACTCGTTTTTCTCCATCATTAGGTCGCTCGCATGGTTGTTAAATATGGTCCTGTAGTTGTCGTCCATTTGTAGGTAGTTATTGGTGAGCGAGAGGTACAGTGCCAACACATCGTCGCGTGTTTTTTGGCTGTCTGAGAACCGATTGATTGCCAGTTCAAGCTGCGTGTATTCGGTCGCGCCCACCAAGCTAAACTCGGTTTTGTTGAGTGACGCGAGCGACTTAAATTGGTCAATTTCGTCTTTCAGAACCTCAAAATCAAGCTCTGTTGTACTGCAATAACGTGCGCTTAAACAGCGTTGAAGCGTTTGAATATCAAACTCGATAGTTTGGTTGAGCTGTTGAGCTTGAACCAAAAGAGGCGCGTTTTGCACTTTCTCGACTGAATCCACTTTTTCCCAAGAGATATACAAATAAAAGGCGAGGGCAGCCAGCATCAAGCTGAAAGCGATGCTTAGGCGCATAACAGGAACGGAAATATTGTAAGAAGGTTTGCTACTCATCCATCACCTCTCATCGAATGCGTCTTCGATAGCCGACATAACCGGCTTCGCTGCGTATTCGATCACCCGGCGTGAACCTGTTTTCACGTCTGCGGTAAACTCCATATAAGGGGACAGCTTGTATTGTGTGCCTCCGCGCTCTAGATAGTTTTGACTGATTTGGATTTCCGCGAGGTAGAATTCAGCGTCTTCTTCTTCATAAGAAGAACGGCTGATCGATGCAATTCGACCTTCCAAAAATCCGTATTTGGCAAAGTTGTAGGTATCCATCTTCACTTTGACCGCTTGTCCGATTTCTACAAAACCCATGTCTTTACGCGGGATCTTCGCCTCTCCGTGAAGGGCGTTATTGATCGGTGCAATGTCCGCGATGCTTTCACCTGGCGGTATCACAGCGGAGCGGAAGTTGAAGTGCACTTTATCTACTACACCGTCAATAGGGGCGTAAACCACGAGGCGATCCACTTTATCTGAGTGTTGAGGACGTAATATACGTTTCAACTTTAAGTCCTTGTTTGCTTGAATGATTTGTGCTTGATACTCGGCATTACGATTCTCCACCAAGTCTCGGTACTGCTTCTCTAGTTTGTCGAGTTGGAAGCGCTCATTCATGACCGACTCATCAAGGTTTTCTATCTCACGCACCATGTTTGACTCTTGAACCTGCATATTCAGAACATCGACGTAAGACGCCATTTCCTCTTTGTACAAGGTGTTCTTAATATTGAGCTGCTTGCGTATCAAGGAGAGCTGGTTCTCGGAGCTTTTACGGCGCTTGAGCATTGAATCAATAAGCGAATTCTTATGTTGGATATCGTGAGTGATCAACTCTTCATTGGAACGGTTTTTAGAAAATTCTTGCTGCCAGGTATTCATGTTGACTTGCACTAATTCTGGGTACTTTTCGATGTAGGAAGAAAAATCGGGTTCCACCATATCGCGCAGGCTTTCGTAACGAATCTTGTCTAGCTCAAGCTGAATGATCTCTGTGTTTACCGTATCAAGTTGAGTGTTTCTATCCAGAGAGCGAAGGCGTGCAATAGGTTGACCTTCATAAACCACTTCGCCTTTGCGCACTAGCATTTCTTCTAGAATACCGCCTTCAAGGTGTTGCACTTTTTCGATGTCAGATTCGAGCAATAGCTCACCGCGCACCGACACCACAATGTCGATACGAGCCTGAGATGCCACGGCGATAGCCACCATGGAAAGCAAAAAGATAACCAGCAAGGTTTTGTGTACGCTGGTCATTGCACTTGCTAGCACGATTGTATCGTCTGCTGTTACCTTCGAAGCTTCGTTGTTCGAAACAAGCGCCTTTTTGAGGTGATGTTCTATTTGCTTATTACTCATGAGCCACCCCTATGATTCACTACCTGTGCGGCTATCGATTGAATTTTCGATTTTTAACAGCTGGCTAATTTGTTTGTTTACGTTGTTAAGCTCGGTTTTAACGTCCTCGATCAATTCATTAGGAGCAGGGAAATGGTGTTTGTTTAAGTGTTCAAGCTTTGCCAATTTTGGTGGTAAGTCGTCATCACATAACAAGACGAGAATGGTCTTTAGTCTTTTTGAATAACATCTGAGTGCTTCAAAACGGTTTTGTTTATGCAGCATCTCAATATCAATCCCTGCATCACTGAAATCTTGGTAAAAATCGCCTAATAGCAATTGCAGCCCTTTATGGCTGTTGTCGACTGAGCGCAACAGATTTGTCATATTTATCATTATCCCACCGCACTAATTGCTTTAATGACAACAAGTAAGGATCTTTATACTGGGTTTTCAAATTTTTTTGTTTTTATAGAACTCGAAAGGTATGAAAAAAGTTGTATAAAAAAGTTGGTTTCTAAAAATGGTGTCCTTTACTGCCTCTAAATACGATCAGTTAGCTAAAAGCAACGGAGGCTGTAATGGCAGGCGACACTAATCAAGAAAAAGACAATGAAAAGCTTAACGATGCGGTAGAGCAAACAGAAACGAAGGATACGGGGACAAAAGAAGAAAAACAGCAGTCGACCGTCTCTTCGACTGTAGCGACCGGTGCTGAAAGTGCAGATGCTGTTGATGAAGCCAATCGTGCGATGGGAGAAAATCCTAGTGGCGCGGGTACGGAAGAAGAAGCAGTGAGCTCGGGTGGCGCAGTTCAAGAAGAGGATACTGAAAGTAGCAGCGACTCTGACGCTGCACAATCCAATGTTGTTGATAGTGTAGCTTCTAGCGGAGAATCAGGTGACCAGGCTCTGGGCAGCGGTGGTTCGGATTCTGGGGCGGGTGCCCAAGCGGTCGGTGGTGGTGATGCCTCTGGCTCTGAAGGTGGTTCGGACGCAGAAGGCAATGAAGCGCAAGGACAAGCGGTACAAACTTCATCTGCGCCAAGTGCTTCTTCAGACTCTGAAGGTTCTCAAGGTGGTGACGAGCTAGATTCAGAAACCACTGAAGAGAGCTTCGCGGTGGATGTACAAGACACCAGCGAAGAAACCACGACGCAAGTAGAAGACGATTTCGACTCCGAAACTACGAGCGAAACGTTCCAAATTAAAGTCGAAGGTGAAAATGACGCGCCAGAAGTAGGGCAAGATCTGGCATACATCATGGATGAAGATGGCACTATTACCTTCACTCAAGAACAACTTCTCGGGTACGCGAGTGATGTTGATGGCGATGATCTTGCCGCATTCAACGTGCAAGTGGGTGCTAATGCATCCGTTGTGGATAATGGTGATGGCACTTATACCGTCACACCTGATACAGATTTTAATGGTGAACTCGACTTAACGTTTGATATCAGTGATGGTCAAGAAACCATTTCTAGCTCGATTGATTTAACTGTTCGTCCAATCAATGACGCACCAGTGCCTGAAGATAAAACCTTTGAGATTGAAGAGGATGGTACGCTGACCTTCACCGATGCTGACCTGCTTGCTGGCGCAACGGATATTGAAGGCGATAACCTCACAGTTGAAGGTGTAAGTTACGATGGTGGCGACGGCATCCTGACCGATAACGGTAATGGGACTTACACTTTCGCGCCAAATGAAAACTTCAATGGCGATGTGAACTTCAGCTTTGATGTGTCCGACGGTACAGATACGGTTTCTGCCAACATTGATGTTAGTGTTACGCCAGTCGATGACGCACCAGTATCTGGCAATCTTGCTTACTCGGTGGATGAAGATGGCTCGATTCGTTTGAGCCAAGAGCAGTTGTTGTCGCAAGCTTCCGATGTGGAAGGCGATGCACTGACGGCGTCTAACCTTTCGGTAGATGGCAATGCGACGGTGACTCAAAAATGACGATGGTAGCTTCACCATCACGCCGGACGCAGATTTCAACGGTGATATCGACATCAGCTTCGATATTTCCGATGGCACGAACACCGTTCAAGCAACCGCTGATCTAACCGTTAACCCAATAAACGATTTGCCGGTTCCTCAAGACCAGCAGTTCAGCGTGGAAGAAGATGGCACGCTGATCTTTACGGACGCTGACCTGCTTACTGGTGCTACTGATATTGAAGGCGATAACCTCACCGTTGAAGGTGTGAGCTACGACGGTGGCGATGGCATCCTGACCGACAACGGTAATGGGACTTACACTTTTGCGCCAAATGAAAACTTCAATGGTGATGTGAACTTCAGCTTTGATGTGTCCGACGGTACGGATACGGTTTCTGCTAACATTGATGTTAACGTTACGCCAGTTGATGATGCGCCAGTATCTGGCAATCTTGCTTACTCAGTGGATGAAGATGGCTCGATTCGTTTGAGCCAAGAACAGTTGTTGTCGCAAGCTTCCGATGTGGAAGGCGATGCACTGACGGCATCTAATCTTTCGGTAGATGGCAACGCGACGGTGACTCAAAACGACGATGGTAGCTTCACCATCACGCCGGACGCAGATTTCAATGGTGATATCGATATCAGCTTCGATATCTCAGATGGCACGAATACCGTTCAAGCAACCGCTGACCTAACCGTTAATCCAATCAACGATCTGCCTGTTCCTCAAGATCAACAATTCAGTGTGGAAGAGGACGGCACTCTTCAATTTACTGATGCAGATCTGCTTGCAGGTGCTACCGACATTGAAGGCGATGACCTTTCTGTAACGGGAATCAGCTATGAAGGCACCGACGGCGTTCTAACTGACAATGGAGATGGCACATATAGCTTTGCGCCAAATGAGAACTTCAATGGCGATGTGAACTTCAGCTTCGACGTATCTGATGGCACAGATACAGTTTCAGCGAATGTAGATGTGAGCGTTACGCCGGTGAATGATCCTCCGGTGGCTGGTTCAACGTCTTACACGGTTCACGAAGATAACTCTATTACCATTTCTGACGCGCAACTGTTGGCAAACTCTTCGGATTTAGAAGGGGATGTCTCGATTGATAGCGTGAGCTACTCTGGCAGCGATGGTGTGTTGCAAATCAATGGTGACGGTACGTACACCTTCTCTCCAAATGAAAACTTTAATGGTGAAGTGACGCTTGATGTTGTCGTCGCTGATGAAGAAGGCGCAACGGATGTCACCACTGCCGGCATTACAGTAATGGAAGTGAACGATCCACCAGTCGCAGGACCAACTTCTTACACCATTGATGAAGATTCTGTTCTGACCTTTAGTGAGTCGCAAGTGCTGTTGAATGCCTCTGATGTGGAAGGCGACGTAGAGCTTGTTGGCATTAGTTACGATGGTCCGGATGGCATTTTCACCGTTAACGATGATGGCACGTGCAGCTTCGCGCCAAACGAGAACTTTAACGGACAAGTTCAACTTGATGTGACCATTCGAGATGAAGATGGAGCAGAAGTTGATACCGTCATCAATGTGAATGTATTGCCAATCAATGATGCGCCAGTATCGGGTGATTTGGCTTATAGCGTTGATGAAGACGGTGCGATTACACTCAGCCAAGAGCAGCTTCTTTCTCAAGCGTCTGATATTGAGGGCGATGATCTGACTGCTAGCGATTTGACTGTCGATGGAAACGCAACCGTTACAGCGAACGATGATGGCAGCTTCACGATTACACCAGATGCGGACTTTAATGGTGACATTGATATCCAATTCAACATTACGGACGGCACAGACACTATCCAAGCAACGGCGGATCTAACGGTTAATCCGGTTAACGATCTTCCTGTTCCTCAAGACCAGCAGTTCAGTGTTGAAGAAGATGGCACGCTTCAGTTTACCGATGCAGACTTGCTTGCTGGCGCGACCGATATCGATGGCGATAACTTAACGGTTGATGGCATTAGCTACACAGGCAGCGATGGTGTGCTGACTGACCACGGTGATGGTACTTACACCTTTGCACCAAATGAAAACTTCAACGGCGATGTCAGCTTTAGCTTTGGTGTTTCTGACGGCACTGAGACCGTACCTGCCAATGTGGATGTGAGCGTCACTCCAGTGAACGATCCTCCGGTTGCGGGTTCAACGTCTTACACGGTTGATGAAGATAATGCGATTACGATTTCCGACGAGCAGCTTCTGGCTAACTCTTCGGATGTGGAAGGCGCGGTGTCCATCGATAGCGTGACCTATTCAGGCACCGATGGCGTATTCCAAGACAACGGTGACGGTACTTACACCTTCATGCCGAATGAGAACTTCAGTGGTGATATCAGCCTTGATGTGATTGTGGCGGATGAGCAAGGTGCGATTGACGAAACGACCGCAGGCATTACGGTCATTGAAGTGAATGATCCTCCAGTTGCCGGTCCAACGTCTTACACGGTTGACGAAGATTCAGTACTGACATTCAGTGAGTCACAAATTCTTGCCAACGCATCTGATATCGAGGGTGATGTAGAGCTTGTTGGCATCAGTTATGAAGGCTCGGATGGTATCTTTACCATCAATGGCGATGGTACTTGCAGCTTTGCACCAAACGAGAACTTCAATGGTCAAGTTCAGTTGGATGTGACCATTCAAGATGAAAATGGGGCAACCGTTGATACGCACATCAATGTCGACGTATTGCCAATCAACGATCCACCAGTATCGGGTGATTTGGCTTACACCATCAACGAAGACAGCTCAATCACGCTAAGCCAAGATCAGCTGCTTGCCAAAGCGGGCGATATTGATAGCGAGAATCTTGAAGCCATCAATCTATCGACAGATGACAACGCGACAATTCAATACAACGATGATGGCAGTTACACCATCACACCGGATGAAAACTACAACGGCGACCTAGATCTGACCTTCGATATCATTGATAACGATGGTGGCTCGGTACAAGTTGGTCTGGATATTACGGTTAATCCTGTGAATGACTTGCCACAAGCGCAAGATCAACAGTTCACGGTAGAAGAAGATGGCACCTTGCTGTTCACGGATGCAGACCTATTGGAAGGCGCATCGGATATTGATGGCGATGATCTGTCTATCGAAAACGTACTCTACACAGGTGCGGACGGTGTGCTTACCGATAATGGTGATGGCACTTATAGCTTCGCGCCGAATGAGAACTTCAACGGTGATGTTCAGTTCACATTCGATGTGTCTGACGGCACAGGTTCAACACCTGCATTCATTGATGTCAGCGTGACACCAGTGAACGATCCACCGGTGGCAGGTTCTACGTCTTACACGGTTCAAGAAGACGGTCAAATCACCATTAGTGACGAGCAGTTGTTAGCCAACTCTTCTGATGTGGAAGGCGATGTAGCCTTGGCGAATGTTAGCTACTCTGGTAACGACGGTAGCTTCGTGGACAATGGCGACGGCACATATACCTTCACGCCAAATGAGAACTTTGACGGTAACATTTCGCTCGACGTTACAGTTATCGACCAAGATGGTGCAACGGATACAACAACCGCAGGCATCGATGTTATCGCGGTGAACGACGCACCTGAAACATCAGGCATTCAAGCTGAAGTGGATGAAGATAATGCCATCACCATTACACAAGAACAGTTGCTTGCGAATGCGACAGATATTGAAGGTGATGACCTTGTTGCCAGCAATCTACAAACCAATGACCCAGATGCGACGATCGTAGCCAATGACGATGGTTCATTCACCATTACGCATACGGAAAACTTTAACGGAGAGTTGGACTTCACTTACAACATCAGCGATGGCGAAAATGATGTTCTGACCACGCTGGATCTGACCGTTAACCCTGTCAACGATGCGCCAGAAGCGGGCGACGAGATATTTATTCAAGCGGAAGAAGACCAAACCGTGGGTGTTTCTCTGCGTGAAGAGCCTGCGTTACGTCTCGACCAAGCCCCTGAAAACGGCATCATTGAAGCGAATCTAAATGACGAATGGGTACAGCTAGAAGTCGGGCAGGAGGTTCCTGCAGACACGGAAGTGCGCTTCATTCCAAACGATGATGCATTGGCGAACGGTACGCATACGAGTAAAATTGGTACCTTTGATGACAACGCTAGCCTCGATGATTGGGGTACAGCTGTTGACCCTTACACACGTGAGTTTGTTGATGGCGATTTGAAAGTTACTGTTCAAAGTAATGATGACCCACTCGGTGCGTGGAATGGTAAAACACACATCGGTCACGGTATTGGCGATACTGACCGCCAAGGCTTGAGCGGTGATGAAAAACTGACTGTGACCGTTGAAGGTCAAGACATCAACGAAATCAGCTTCCACCTAGATGGTCTAGGCGGCTGGTTTATGGAAGAGTCTCGCCACTTTACGGAAGTCGAAATTCGCGCATTCAACTCTGATGGTGACTTGATCGACTCGATGACTTATCACAAAGAAGATCGTGGTAGCTATGAGACGGATTACACCCTAACGGTGAACGAGCCTGTATCTTACTTCGAACTAGGTACGATTCAAGGTAACGGTACATACGTGGTTCAAAACATGACGGTTTCGCAAACTTGTCATGATGAAGCGGTGTTCACATCTATTGGCGTGGACGGCACGGAAATCACGGAAACGGTAGAACTGAATATCCGAGAAGGTGACAGTGAAATCGAACTGACGGCTGATCTGCCAAATGTGACCATTGATACCGAAGGTTCTACGCAGTTTGCCTCTGTGGTTATCACAGAAGAACAGCTTTTAGCACAAGCGAGTGATATCGATAGCGATGTTCTTGATATTCAAAACCTTGAGCTGGTGGGGGATAACGCGGAGCACGCTACGTTAACCGACAACGGCGATGGTACATGGACAGTCACACCAGATGAGAACTTCTACGGTGAGATTGAGCTTGGTTACCAAGTTACAGATGGTGAACTAACTGACGACAACATCATCAACATCAACTTCGAAGCAGTAAACGATGCGCCAATTGTTTCTGGTCCGATTGTGTTGTCGACTGATGAGGATGTGGGCATTACGTTTAGCGCGGACGATCTGCTTGCCAATGCAAGTGATGTGGAAGGCGATGCGCTGTCTATCTCTGATATCTCTTACAGCGGTGATAACGGTGAGCTTGTCGATAATGGCGACGGCACTTACACCTTTATGCCGAATGAAAACTTCAATGGTGAAGTCGATATCGATTACAAAGTCTTCGATGGCACCGATGAAGTCGATACTCATCTAGACCTGACCGTTATTCCGGTCAACGATGTGCCAGTTCCTGGAGCACCGCTGCATACTCAAATGCTAGAAAACGGCACCATCATCATCGAAGCAAAAGACCTGTTATCAGGTGCGACCGATGTGGATGGCGACATTCTTCATATCGAGAATCTACTGCTTGTTGACCAGTCACAAGGTACGTTGACAGACAACGGCGACAACACCTTTACCTTCGAGCCAACTTCGAACTTCTACGGTGAAGTGAACCTGACCTTCGACATCAGCGATGGTCAAGCAAGCGCACCAAGCACTGCGAAGATCGATGTTGAGATCGTCAACGAAGGTCCAGAGGTAAGCGGGCCTGTTGATGCGGTCGTCGATGAAGATGGCTCAATTACCATCACTCAAGAAGACTTGTTGGCGAACGCGACGGACGTGGATGGTGACAACCTTGAAGCGGTGAACCTGTCGACCAACGATCCTAATGCAACCATCGTTGAGAACGCTGATGGTAGCTTCACGATTACACCGAGCGAAAACTTCTTTGGTGAAATCGAATTTACTTATGACGTAACTGACGCGATTGAAACCGTCGCTGCGGATCTAAACCTCACCGTTAACCCAGTGAACGACCTGCCAGATGTACCTGATTTGTCCTTCACCACAGAAGACGGCGAAGCCATCACGATTACTGAAGCAGAGCTGCTGGCTCAAGCGACGGACATCGAAGGCGATGACTTATCTGTTGTGAACGTGACGAGCTTAAGCGATACGGTTCAAGTGACAGACAATGGCGATGGCACTTACACATTAACGCCAGAGCAGGGCTTCTTTGGTAATGTTGACCTCACGTTTGATGTGAGCGATGGCACCGATGTGGTGGCGGCAAACATCGACTTGAAAGTTGAGTTCGTCAACGACGCACCAGAAGCAGCGCCAATCGTGGCAGACGTGGACGAGGATGGCTCTATTCTCGTGACACAAGAAATGCTGCTTGAAAATGCCAGCGATCAAGATGGTGATGACCTATACGCAACGGCACTAGAAACCAATGATCCTAATGCCTCTATCGTGGATAACGGCGACGGCACCTTTACCGTTACGCCTTCACAGAACTTCAACGGAGACATCGAGTTTACTTATGAAGTGAGCGACGGTGAATTGAGTGTTGCCAATGAAATGACATTGACGGTGAACCCAGTCAATGACATTCCAATTGTTGCGCCTGGCATGTACCAAATTGAAGAGGATGGCAGCATCCTGTTCACGCAAGAAGATCTGCTAAGTGGTGCGATTGATATTGATGGTGATGACCTCACTGTTACGAGCATTAACTACTCGGGTGATGAAGGTACTGTAACGGACAACGGTGACGGTACATTTAGCTTCGTACCAGAAGAGCACTTCAGTGGTGACTTACAGTTCAGCTTTACGGTTTCTGACGGTACGGATGAAGTTGAGCAAGACATTAATGTCCATATCGAAGCCGTAGCAGATGCGCCAGACCTAGTCATCACTGATGGCGACGGTCGAAACGTGGATGACCAAGCGATCTTGGTTGAGCCAGGCGGTATTGTTGAAGTGAACATCGCCGCAGCATTGGTTGACCAAGACTTGTCAGAAACGCTGACTGTGACCGTTGATGGTGTTCCAGAAGGTTCGGTGATCAGCTACGACAACGAAGGGGTACTTAACGATCAAGACAACGGTATCACCAGTTTCAATGATACTGAAATCACGGTTACCTTTGAAGGTGAAACCGCGGGTTACCAAAACGCAGCTGGCTATTACAAAGTTGATGAAGACGGCAATATCACGGGCGTTGAAGTGGTGTACGAAAACGCCTCTCAAGTTGGCGGAGGCGGTGACCTCATTCCGGGACAAGATCAGTTCAGCTTCCAAATCTCGGAAGGGGAAAGCTTCAACCTATTCTTGATTCCTAACGGTCATAACTTCAATGACTTTGCGTCCATGCAAGATGGTCAGTATGAGTTCCGTGCGGCAGATGGCTCTCCTGCGAACATGGATACGGTCGACCCACAACTCGTGTTTGTGGGTGCTGATGGTTCTGAAACCGTGATTCAAAGCCAATTTGGTGATGCAGTCTTCCATGGCGGCACAAGCTCAGAGCTCAACCAAGATGGCATTGAACATACTCGAACTACTGTGAACGAAGACGGTGAACTGGTTTACGGCTTTGAAGATCTCTACGGTGGCGGCGATGCCGATTATAGTGACTTCAACTTCACCATTGATGTAGGTGAAGTGAACAGCCAGATCTACAGTGGTGAAGTAACAGTCGGTCCAGATGGTTCTGTAACGCTTCCAACCACAGCAATTGAACAAGAGCTACAGATTCAATTGCCAGAAGACTTTAACCAACAGCTAGAAATCAATGTAACGGCAACGGCGACAGAGCTATCAAATAATGATTCTGAAACCGTTTCTCAAACCATCTACGTCAATGCAACGGGTGCTCACATTGAACATACGCCTGAAGCATTGCCTGTTTCTGCTGTGGTTGAAGAAGATGGTTCAATCCTAATCACGCAAGAAGATTTGCTCGCTAATGCGCGTGACTTGGATGGAGACCAACTGACAGCACTGAACTTGGCAACGGATGATGAAAACATCACCATCACAGACAATGGTGACGGTACTTACACCTTAACGCCAGATGCGGACTTTAATGGTGACATCACCTTTACGTTCGATGTGTCTGACGGCGATGATGTTGTCTCAACCAACCTTGAGTTATTGGTGTCACCAGTTAACGATGCGCCTGAACCACAAGATCAAGCGTTCACCATTGGTGAAGATGGTGTGCTGACCTTTACTGATGCGGATCTCCTAACAGGCGCTACCGATATTGAAGGGGATGACTTATCTGTTGAGGGCGTCACTTACACAGGCGCAGACGGTGTTCTTACTGACAATGGCGATGGCACATATAGCTTCGCACCGAATGAGAACTTCAATGGCGACGTGAACTTCACTTTCGATGTTTCCGATGGCACGGATACCGTGACGGCGAATATCGACGTAAGCGTGACGCCGGAGAACGATCCACCGGTTGCAGGCAGCACGGCTTACACCGTTCATGAAGACAATTCGATTACCATTAGTAACGAACAGCTGTTGGCTAACTCGTCTGATATAGAAGGCGAAGTGGCGATTGATAGCGTGAGCTACAGCGGTAACGATGGCGTGCTGGAAATCAACGGTGATGGTACTTACACCTTCTCACCAAACGAGAACTTCAGCGGCGAGGTGAGCCTAGATGTTGTCGTAGTCGATGAAGAGGGTGCAACGGACTCTACCACTGCAGGCATTACTGTGATTGAGGTAAATGACCCACCAATCGCAGGTCCTACCACATACACTATCGATGAAGACCAAGTTCTAACCTTCAGTGAATCGCAAGTGCTACTGAATGCTTCCGATGTTGAAGGGGATGTCGAGCTAGTTGGCATCAGCTACGACGGTCCAGATGGTATCTTCTCAGTAAACGGTGATGGAACTTGTAGTTTTGCACCGAATGAAAACTTCAACGGTCAAGTACAGTTGGATGTGACCATTCGCGATGAAGATGGCGCAGAGGTTGATACTTACATCACAGTCGATGTCTTACCAATCAATGATGCACCTGTATCTGGTAACTTGGCGTACAGCGTTGACGAAGACAACTCAATCACGTTGAGCCAAGAGCAGCTTCTTGCTCAAGCATCGGATGTAGAAGGTGATGCGCTGACTGCGTCTAACCTAGTGGTTGACGGTGATGCAACGGTTACGGCAAACGACGATGGTAGCTTCACTATCACGCCAGATGCGAACTTCAATGGCGACATTGATATCACGTTCGACATCAATGATGGCAGCGACACTATTGTTGCAACGGCGGACCTAACGGTTAACCCAGTTAATGACTTGCCGCAGCCAGAAGATCAAGCGTTCACCATTGGTGAAGATGGTGTGTTGACCTTCACTGATCAAGACCTGCTGGATGGTGCAACGGACATCGATGGCGATGACCTATCGGTAGAAGGTGTCACTTACACAGGCGCAGATGGTGTCCTAACTGACAATGGAGATGGTACCTATAGCTTCGCACCGAATGAGAACTTCAATGGCGACGTGAACTTTACCTTCGATGTTTCCGATGGCACGGACACCGTGACCGCGAATATTGATGTGAGTGTGACGCCAGAGAACGATCCACCGGTGGCAGGCAGCACCTCTTACACTGTGCATGAAGATAACTCGATCACCATCAGTGATGAACAGCTACTAGCGAACTCATCGGATATTGAAGGTGATGTATCGATTGATAGCGTTAGCTACAGCGGCACAGATGGTGTGTTCCAAGACAATGGTGACGGTACGTACACCTTCTCGCCAAACGAGAACTTCAATGGTGAAGTGAGTCTAGATGTTGTCGTGGTCGATGAAGACGGTGCGACGGATTCAACTACCGCAGGTATTACAGTACTTGAGGTGAACGATCCACCAATCGCAGGCGCGACCAGCTACTCAGTGAACGAAGACGAAGTCATCACCATTAGCTCTGAGCAGTTATTGGCGAACGCTTCTGACGTTGAAGGTGAAGTTGCGATTGATAGCGTAAGCTACAACGGCTCTGACGGTATCTTTACTGATAACGGTGACGGCACATTCAGCTTCGCACCAAACGCCAACTTTGATGGCGATGTTAGCCTAGATGTTGTGGTTGTTGATGAAGACGGTGCAACTGCGGCAACTAACGCAAACATCGATGTATTGCCAATCAACGATGCGCCAGTATCGGGCAACTTGGCTTACAGTGTCGATGAAGACAATTCAATTACGCTAAGCCAAGAGCAGCTTCTTGCTCAAGCATCGGATGTAGAAGGCGACGCGCTAACCGCATCTAACCTAGTGGTTGACGGTGATGCAACGGTTACGGCAAACGATGATGGCAGCTTTACCATTACGCCTGATGCGAACTTCAATGGTGACATTGATATCACGTTCGACATCAATGATGGCAGCGACACTATTGTTGCAACGGCTGACCTAACGGTTAATCCAGTTAACGACTTACCACAGCCAGAAGATCAAGCGTTCACCATTGGTGAAGATGGCGTCTTGCTGTTCACTGATGAAGATCTGCTTGATGGTGCAACGGATATCGATGGCGATAATCTATCGGTTGAAGGTGTCACTTACACAGGTGCAGATGGTGTCCTAACCGACAATGGTGACGGCACTTACAGCTTCGCGCCAAACGAAAACTTCAATGGCGACGTGAACTTTACCTTCGATGTTTCCGATGGCACGGATACCGTGACGGCGAATATCGACGTAAGCGTGACGCCAGAGAACGATCCTCCGGTTGCAGGCAGCACGTCTTACACCGTGCATGAAGACAATTCGATCACCATCAGTAACGAGCAGTTATTGGCTAACTCGTCTGACGTCGAAGGCGAAGTCGCGATTGATAGTGTCAGCTACAGTGGCGCAGATGGCGTGTTCCAAGACAATGGTGACGGCACTTACACCTTCTCGCCAAACGAGAACTTCAATGGTGAAGTGAGCCTTGACGTTGTGGTTGTCGATGAAGACGGTGCGACGGATTCAACCACCGCAGGTATTACGGTACTTGAGGTGAACGATCCACCAATCGCAGGCGCGACCAGCTACTCAGTGAACGAAGATGAAGTCATCACCATTAGCTCTGAGCAGCTATTGGCGAACTGCTTCTGACGTTGAAGGTGATGTCGCGATTGATAGCGTCAGCTACAGCGGCTCCGACGGTATCTTTACTGACAACGGCGACGGTACATTCAGCTTCGCACCAAACGAAAACTTCAACGGTGATGTTAGCCTAAATGTTGTCGTTGTTGATGAAGACGGTGCAACTGCGTCAACCAATGCAAGCATCGATGTATTGCCAATCAATGATGCGCCAGTATCAGGTGATTTGGCATACAGCGTGGATGAAGACGGTTCTATCACGCTAAGCCAAGAGCAGCTTCTTGCTCAAGCCGGCGACGTGGATGGCGATGACCTAACTGCATCCAACCTCACTGTTGACGGCAATGCGACCGTTGTTGCGAATAATGACGGCAGCTTCACTATCACACCGGATGCGGACTTCAATGGCGACATTGATCTGAGCTTCGACATTACGGACGGCGATGCGACCATTCAAGCCACTGCCGATCTGACTGTGAACCCAGTGAACGACCTACCAACGGTTGGTCAGCCACAGTTCGTCACGCAAGAAGACACAAGCTTCACCTTCACCGAAGAGCAACTGCTGCAAAATGCAGGTGATATCGATGGTGATAACCTAACGGTTGAAAACGTTGCTTCTGACAGCGGTACTTTGGTTGATAACGGTGACGGCACGTACACCTTCGCTCCGAATGAAAACTTCGATGGCAACGTGAACGTGACGTTTGACGTCAACGATGGCACCGCAACCGTGCCAGCAGAAGCGAACATTGATGTTCAATCTGTGGTTGATATGCCAGAGCTGTCTATTGCTTCAGACTTGGTGATTGCCTCTGATAACTTCGAGTCTGGCTCGAACGGTTGGAACGCGAATACTGAAAGTTCACAAGGTTTCGAAACGGGCGATATGCTGGGTCGTATTGGTGGCACTGGCGGTGATGAAGCGGTCAGCAAAACCTACGAGATCCCAAGCGATGTCAATGAAGTGAATATCTCATTTAGCTTCTACGAAATCGATTCTTGGGATGGCGAGTCGTTCCAAATCTTTGTCGGCGGCGAACAACTAACCACCTTGGAAAACTCCGCGTTCCGTACTCAAGATGGCACGACAACGCTTTACGACTCAGATGGTAATGAAGTGGGTGAAGTGATCCACGGAGCCTCTCAACGTGAAGGCTTCAGTGGTTGGAACGACCAAGCTCACCAAATCAACCTGACGGTTCCTGTCGAGGATGGTGAACTGCAACTCGGCTTCGGTTCAACCTTGAATCAAGACGTTTGGGATGAATCGTTTGGTATCGACAACATCGAAATCACGGTAGCGGACGCGGATTACCAAATCATTGGTACCGAAGATACACCAGTGCCACTTGATATCGATGCAGCGTTAACCGATACAGATGGTTCAGAAAACCTCGCTATCTTGATTGAAGATGTGCCAGAAGGCAGCGCACTATCAGCAGGTGTTGATAATGGTGACGGCACTTGGTCACTACAACCAGGCGAGCTAGAAGGGCTAGAGTTTATTCCTTCTGCGGACTTCAATGGCGATGTGACGCTAACCGTGAACGCAACCTCTACGGATGTGGATACTGGAACCACGGCGACAGCGACGCAAGATGTGACGATTCATATCTCGCCAACCAATGATGCACCAGAAGTGACGGGTGATATCACTGCGGTAACCGCCGAAGACAACAGCATTACGCTGACTCAAGAGCAGTTACTGGAGCACGCTGTTGATATTGATGGTGACGACCTAAGCGCAATCAACCTAAGCACCAATGATGAAAATGCGACGGTTGAAATGAACGAGGATGGCAGCTTCACCATTACTCCGAGCGAGAACTTCTACGGTGATATCGAGTTCACCTACGATGTGACTGACGGGGAAGAAGTGGTCGCGGCTGGTCTCGACTTAACAGTAACACCAGTCAATGATGCGCCAGAGCCACAAGATCAAGCGTTCACAGTGGGTGAGGACGGTCTTCTTACCTTCACTGATGCGGACTTGTTAACAGGCGCGACAGATGTAGAAGGTGACAACCTAACAGTTGAAGGCGTGACTTACACTGGCGCGGACGGTGTCCTAACCGACAATGGCGATGGCACGTACAGCTTCGCACCGAATGAGAACTTCAATGGCGATGTGAACTTTACGTTCGATGTGTCAGATGGTACGGATACGACCTCTGCCAACATTGATGTGAGTGTGACGCCAGAGAACGATCCACCAGTTGCGGGCAGCACGTCTTACACTGTGCATGAAGACAACTCGATCACCATTAGTGATGAGCAACTACTGGCTAATTCGTCTGATATCGAGGGTGATGTTGCGATCAGCAGCGTGAGCTACAGCGGTAACGACGGTGTGCTAGAAATTAATGGCGATGGTACTTACACCTTCTCACCAAACGAAAACTTTACAGGCGATGTTAGCCTAGATGTTGTCGTGGTTGACGAGGACGGCGCGGTTGATACAACAACAGCGGGTATTACCGTTCTTGAGGTGAACGATCCACCAATCGCAGGCACAACCAGTTACACCATTGATGAAGATGAAGTCATCACCATCAGTGCAGAACAGTTGTTGGCAAACTCTTCCGATATTGAAGGTGAGGTAGCACTAGATAGCGTGAGCTACAGTGGCAGTGAAGGTATCTTTACCGACAATGGTGATGGTACGTTCAGCTTTGCACCAAACCCAAATTTCAATGGTGAAGTGAATCTTGATGTTGTAGTCGTGGACGAAGATGGTGCGACCGCTTCGACGACGGCAAACATTGATGTTCTGCCAATCAATGATGCTCCGGTATCGGGTGACTTGGCTTACAGTGTCGACGAAGACAACTCAATCACCCTAAGCCAAGAACAATTGTTGGCACAAGCAACGGATGTAGAAGGTGATGCACTAACTGCATCTAACCTAGTGGTTGACGGTGATGCGACGGTTACGGCTAATGACGATGGCAGCTTTACCATTACGCCTGACGCGAACTTCAATGGCGACATTGATATCACGTTCGATATCAACGATGGCAGCGATACTATCGTTGCAACGGCGGACCTAACGGTTAACCCAGTTAATGACTTACCGCAGCCAGAAGATCAAGCGTTCACTATTGGTGAAGATGGTGTGTTGACCTTCACTGACCAAGATCTGCTCGATGGCGCAACGGATATCGATGGCGATGACCTATCGGTTGAAGGTGTCACTTACACAGGTGCAGACGGTGTTCTCACCGACAATGGCGATGGCACGTACAGCTTCGCACCGAATGAGAACTTCAATGGTGATGTGAACTTTACCTTCGATGTTTCTGATGGCACGGACACCGTGACCGCGAATATCGATGTGAGTGTGACGCCAGAGAACGATCCACCGGTTGCGGGTAGCACGTCTTACACAGTGCATGAAGATAACTCGATCACCATCAGTGACGAACAGCTACTAGCGAACTCATCGGATATTGAAGGTGATGTATCGATTGATAGCGTGAGCTACAGCGGTAACGATGGTGTGCTGGAAATCAACGGTGATGGCACGTACACCTTCTCGCCAAACGAGAACTTCAATGGCGAAGTGAGTCTAGATGTTGTCGTAGTCGACGAAGATGGCGCGACGGATTCAACTACCGCAGGTATCACGGTACTTGAGGTGAACGATCCGCCAATCGCAGGTCCAACTGCGTACACCATCGATGAAGACCAAGTTCTAACGTTCAGTGAATCACAAGTGCTTCTGAATGCTTCGGATGTCGAGGGGGATGTTGAGCTTGTAAGCATCAGCTACGACGGTCCAGATGGCATCTTCTCAGTAAATGGCGATGGCACTTGTAGCTTCGCACCGAATGAGAACTTCAATGGTCAAGTATCGTTGGACGTGACTATTCGTGATGAAGATGGCGCAGAAGTCGATACCTATATCACAGTGGATGTATTGCCAATCAACGACGCGCCAGTATCGGGCAACTTGGCTTACAACGTAGATGAAGATAACACCATTACATTGAGCCAAGAGCAATTGTTATCTCAAGCTAGCGATGTGGATGGCGATGACCTTGTTGCTGAAAACTTGCTTGTAGATGGTAATGCGACAGTGACTGCTAACGACGATGGCAGCTTCACCATCACGCCAGATGCGAACTTCAATGGTGACATTGATATCACGTTTGATATCAGTGATGGTTCTGACACCTTGGTCGCAACGGCAGATCTAACGGTTAATCCAGTTAACGACCTACCACAGCCAGAAGATCAAGCGTTCACCATTGGTGAAGATGGCGTCTTGTTGTTCACTGATGAAGATCTGCTTGATGGCGCAACAGATATCGATGGCGATGACCTATCGGTTGAAGGCGTGACTTACACAGGTGCAGACGGTGTTCTCACCGACAATGGTGACGGCACTTACAGCTTCGCACCGAATGAGAACTTCAATGGCGATGTGAACTTCACTTTCGATGTTTCCGATGGCGCGGATACCGTGACGGCAAATATCGATGTAACAGTTACGCCAGAGAACGATCCACCAGTTGCGGGCAGCACGTCTTACACAGTGCATGAAGACAATTCGATCACCATCAGTAACGAGCAGTTATTGGCTAACTCATCTGACGTCGAAGGCGAAGTCGCGATTGATAGTGTCAGCTACAGCGGCGCAGATGGCGTGTTCCAAGACAATGGTGATGGTACGTACACCTTCTCTCCAAACGAGAACTTCAATGGCGAGGTCAGCCTAGACGTTGTAGTTGTCGATGAAGAGGGTGCGACAGACTCAACCACTGCGGGTATCACAGTACTTGAGGTGAACGATCCACCAATCGCAGGTGCGACAAGTTACTCTGTCAATGAAGACGAAGTCATTATCTTCACGGAAGAGCAACTGCTAGCGCAATCAAGCGATGTGGAAGGCGACGTGAGCCTAGAAAGCGTCTCTTACAGTGGTAGCGACGGCATTCTAACTGCGAATGATGATGGTACTTATAGCTTCGCACCAAATGAAAACTTCAATGGTGGCGTAAGCCTAGACGTAGTCGTCGCTGATGAAGACGGTGCAACTGCGACAACCAACGCGAACATCGATGTATTGCCAGTCAACGATGCTCCGGTATCTGGCGACTTGGCTTACAGCGTCGATGAAGACGGTTCAATCACATTGAGTCAAGAACAGCTACTGGCTCAAGCGGGTGATGTAGACAGCGATAATCTAGAAGCGGTGAACTTAACCGCGGTAGCCAATGCGACCGTTGTTGAGAACCAAGATGGTAGCTTCACGATTACGCCTGATGCGAACTTCAATGGTGATATCGACCTAAGTTTCGACTTGATTGATAACGATGGTGCGAGCGTGGAAGTGGGCGTTGACCTAACGGTGAACCCAATTAACGATGCGCCGCAATCAACGCCAGTGAATATTGCTGGCACCGAAGATACCACCATTCTTATCACGCAGGACATGTTGCTTGCTAACGCGACAGACATCGACAACACCTATGACGAACTGTCTGCTGTCGACCTAGTGATTGATGAGCAATACGGTGACTTGCTAGACAACGGTGATGGTACTTGGTCATTCACTCCAGCTGAGAACTTCAATGGCGATGTGCCAATGTCGTTCGGTGTCAGCGATGGTGATTTAGTTACGCCGGTTGAAGGCAATCTAAACATCGAAGCGGTTAACGATGCACCAGAAGCGCCAACCATCCAGATGCAAGGCGAAGAAGATGTGGTCATGGTGATTGACCCAGCTTACATCGCTGATCAAGTTACGGATCTTGATGGGGACGAAATCAGCGTAGAAAGCATCACGGTTCGTGCGCCTGCAAACGCGACATTAACTCAGCAGCCAGATGGTATGTACCACTTGGTAACCACTCAAGACTTCAATGGTTTGGTGGAACTGGGCTACACCGCGACAGATGGTGAAGAAGTGGTTGAAGGCTCGTTGAATGTGGATGTCATTCCAGTCAACGATGCTCCATTCAATGTGGGTAATGCCTTTATGGCAACCGACGAGGATGGCGCATTCACCTTCGACGCTGGCGACCTGATGAACTTGTTCGGCGATATCGACACTGAAAACCTAGTCGTATCACGCATTATCACCGCAGAAGGTGAAGATGGTGGTGAGGTAACAGACAACGGTGACGGTACTTGGACATTCACACCGACTGGCGATTTTGCAGGGGTTTCTGACTTACAAGTTGTGGTAAGTGACGGTGAGTTTGAGACGGTACTTGATGTACCAGTGTTTGTTCGCCCTGTTGCGGATGGCGCGGTCATCACAACCGACCATGATGGTCCGTTAGTCTTCGGTGAGGACGAAACGGGTCACCTAGGCTTGAATGTCGGTCTAATCGACGACTCAGAAACGTTAAGTAACCTAGTGATGACTGGTTTCCCTGTTGGCTTCGAAGTTACGGATGGTGTGAACACCATTACCATTACGGAACCGGGTCAATACATCGATTTGAACGAGTGGGATATTTCAGACCTGCAAATGACGCCTCCGGCTGACTTTAATGGCGAGTTCTTCGTAACCGTGACCGCAACAACGGTGGATTATGGTGACGAGCCAGAAGAGTTCGAAGATGGCATCGATTCAGGTGACTTCGAAACCCTAGCGGGTGAACCCGTTCTCCTAACCGCTGATGACCTAATCGGATTGGCAGAAAACGTAGACGCTGACGCGGGTGATGAAGTGAAATTCGTTCACCTAGCTGATCGCAGCCAAGGTGAGATTGTCGATAACGGTGATGGCACATGGACATTCAATCCAGCACCAGGCTTTACTGGTGAAGCGGATATCGCTTACGTGATTGATAAAGACGGTGTGCTTCATGATGAGCAAACAGGCGTGGTCGTGAAAGAAGACGCACCACAAGAGAATGCTTCACCAGAAATCGACAGCATTTCTACCACAGAAATGGCAGCGGATGGCTCCTTGTCGTTCACCAATGATGACATGCTATCGACCTTGAGCGATGCAGAAGGCGACAGCTTGAGCATTGAGTCAGTGAGCCTAATGGAAGGTCAAGGTGTGATAGAGACCGATAACCAAGGTAACTACCAATTCACACCAGCAGAAGGCTACACCGGAGATGTTCAAGTTGGCTTCATTGCAACTGACGGTGAAAACCGCATTGAGAGCTTCTTTAATGTCGACATCCAAGGTGAAGGTGAAACTACTACCAGCGAAGGCTACGCACTCGCTGATGATGGTTCACTAACACTAACGGAAGCACAGTTGATTGATGAGCTTGGCATTAGCCCTTCAGCAGAAGTGTTGGATGTCGCCGATGCAAACGATGCTGGTTTCTTCGCGAAATCAGGTGATGAAGAGTGGACATATTGGCCGAACGATGACTTCGATGGCAATTTGGCTATGGATGTTCAGGTCAACGATAACGGTGAAGTATCGACTCAGAATCTGAGCATCCAAGTTGCGGACGATTCAGCGCAAAGCGACGAGCCACAAATCCAAACTGCTCAAGCATCAGCAGAGCAGCAAGTTGGCGAAGCGCAACAACCTGAAGAGCAAGCAGCAAACGGTGCAGACAGTGAAGAGGAGAGCGCAGCTGATGTGACTGCAGCACCAGGCGATACCATTTCTATCTCGGTTCCAGATGAGGTCAGTGGTAACGAATCGGTGGATTATGCAGAAATGTCCGGTCTACCTGATGGTGCATCAGTAAGCAACGCACTGGATAATGGCGATGGCAGCTTCACATTAAGTGGCAACCTGAACCAACCAGTATCGGTTGACTTACCACAAGGTTACGAAGGTACGAGCGAAATCCAATTCCAAGGTTACGATGAGTTGGGCAGCGCAGTAGAAGGTGCGAGTGGCACAGTTGAAGTTGAAGTCGATGATCAATACACCATGCAAGGTTCTGCTCAAGATCAGCAACCAGACATGGCGGGTATGGAATCTGGCGGCAGCGACTGGACAAGTGCGGGAGGTCAAGATCAAGGTGTTGACTTCACGGATGACTCTGGCAGCTTCGACTCGGATACTCAAACAGGTACTGACCAAGGCAACGATTTCGATCAAAGCTCAATGTAACCAGTCCTAGACGAGGGCAGTGTCATTGCTGCCCAAACCCAAGCCATGCAGGGCCTACTTTGCATGGCTTTTTTGTTGGGTTTCTTTCTATGAGCTGTAGAAAAAAAACTTGGAAATTGAAAAAAGTATTCTTAGCTAGTTTATACCCAAGTAACCTCGAGATGTTAGGTTCAGCGAGAATGGCTTGGTTTGTAGACGCGGCGGCGATTTAAAGGTCTAGTGGGTCTAAATCAAGAATCGACAACAAAGTATACAAACCAAGACAGCTCGCCCTTCGGGAGCGTGTCATTGACTCGGCTTCTGTGTCAAACAACTTGGAAAGAGCTGACTATTACGCTGCGTTGTTTTCCTTGACCCCGAATCAATGACAACGCTCTGAATCTTGCATCTTGAAGTCACTTGGGTATAAGAGTCATTTATAAGGAGGAGCGACATGTACCGTTATGTCAGTTCGCCAAAAGCATCGAAGTACATAGTGCCACCACCACAGCATCGTGAGTTGTCGAGTATCGATGTGCCAGAATCGGAACTTGAGATGCGTGAAATTCTGAACAATTGGTTTGCCGATGGATTGGCGCCCATCATTCAGAATGAAGACAATTACATTTCTGCTAATGAGCAGCAGCGCTTTGAGCAGCTCAGCCGTACGGTGGGCGTGCTACTGCGTAACAAAGATTACTACTTCGCCACCAAGCGGATTCTTTCGTTGTGGGAGCAAGACTGCTTAGAAACCACTTACGTTAATTATCTGATTTTACGTAGTGAGCGCATACCATACTTCGAATAAGTCCCATTTCTTAGCTTGAAATAGTCGTTTACATGGTTTTCTTAGTAACTTTTGATACCTGTATTTAACATTTTTGTAAACATCGTTATATTTAAGGCTCATCGTTGTCAGGAGTTTATGGATGAACCTTACGATATCAGGGAAGTTGCAGCTCAGTTTTGTGCTGCTAGCCGTACTTTTTATGGCATCAGCGGTATTCACGTATCGCAACGTCACCACCGTAGAGCAATACGCCTCTTCGTTACTTAAATCCGATTTACCGACCGTAGACACCAGTCGCGGTATCCAACAGTCCGTTCAAGCGTCGCTGTCTTCTATTCGAGCCTACATGTTGCTAGGTGGGGATGAAGAGGCGAGCGCACGTCTGAGTGAGGACGTACGCAATATCATGGCGTCAACAGACGAGTCGCTTCCGACGCTGCAGGCTTTGATCTCTGAACAGGATTTTCAAGCGATTCAAAGTCAGTGGGACGCGGTAAAAGTCTCTTTAAACAAGTTGATTGAACTCAGCCACAGTGACGAGAACTTGCCCGCGCACAACCTCTTTATTAACGAAGCGGCACCCATTGCAGAAGTGGCACTTGATCAGCTTCAAAGCTTAATCAATGAAGAGTCAGGAAACCCATTTGGTGGAGACAGAAAACGTCTGTTTAAAGTCTATGCCGACAGTTATACCTCCCTCGCCAATGCACTGTCTGCTTTGCGAGATTTCCTGTTGTACGGCCAGCAAGATCATCTGGACAAATACCACGACTTGATTAAGTACCACAATCAGTCCGTGGCGGAAATCGACAGTAAACTCGACAGACTGACTGATAACGACCAATCATTGTGGTCCCTGTTTAAGGAAATGCAGCAGCTGTACTTTCCTTTAGCAGAGCAGGTAATTGCATTGCGTCAATCGCCAGAGTGGAACGAATCAAACTTGCTGATGGCGAACGAACTGTTGCCAGCAGCGGATGCACTAGACCAAAGCTTAGAAACGATCGTATTGGCTCAGCAAAGTCGTGCTGATCAAAGTGGACAGGGTATTAATCAGTCGATCAAGAACGTACTCACCACTATGTTGATTGCTGCGGCATTGGTTTTGATTGCCGCAGTAGCGATTTCAAAATACATGGGCAATACCATTGGTCGCCGAGTGAAAAACTTATCGGAGCGTGCAAAGACGATCGCTTCAGGAGATGTTTCTCAGCCTCCGTTAACTGTTGTTGGGAAAGATGAATTGGCAGACCTTACCGATTCGATTAACCGCATGAACCAATCGTTAGCGAGCATCGTGGCTGGGGTGAGCGAGAAAGCGCACCAAGTGGATACTAGCATGGGGGCTTTGTTGGAATCGGCGCAAGTCACCTCATCGAATGTAGAAAAGCAACAGGCCAGCATTGTTGAAATGGGAAGCCAATTGGATGAAATCGCTTTAGCCGCGCGTAACACTCTAGATCAAGCCAATCAATCGGTGCAGAAGCTTTCTGATTCAAAAGGCGAGATTGAACAAGGTCGCGATGCACTAGAGCAAAACAAAGTCACCATGGAAAGCTTACATGGCAGCATTGAAACCGCGAGCACGCAAGTGACGCAGTTAAGCAAAGAGAGCGAAGCCATTGGTCGAGTGACGGAAGTGATTGAAGGTTTGGCAGAGCAAACTAACTTACTGGCATTGAATGCCGCGATAGAAGCAGCGCGCGCAGGTGACCAAGGGCGAGGCTTTGCGGTTGTGGCGGACGAAGTGCGTATGTTAGCGACTCGCACTACTCAATCGACGACGGAAATCAACGGCATTATCAACGCGATTCAACGCTCGACCAATTCGGTGGTTGAGGAGATTGAACACAGCCAATCACTTGCGGAGCAGGGCGCTGAGCACATTGAAAAAGCGGTAACTCGTTTGCTTGTCACGACCGAGCAAATTGGTTCTTTGAATGAACAAATGGCAGAACTTGCGGCAGCGGCAGAGCAGCAATCTCATGCGACCAATTCGATCACTGGATTGATGTCTGGTATTACTCAATCAGTGGATGAGGTTTCGAATAACAGCCAACGCGCATCAGAGACATCATTGCAAGTAAAAGAGCAAGTTACCGAGCTGAATCAACAGATGGCAACTTTTAAAACGGCGTAGATAAGATTTACGTCTGTTCATCTACTTTTGAACGCTAACCAAATAGTAAAAAAGCCAACCCTTTTTACACAAAAAGGGTTGGGGCTTTTTGTTGGATGATACGCCGATATTCGTCTACTTGCTCATTGGATTTGGCTATTTAAATCATAGCTAAAACCAAATTCTCTTCGCCGAGCCGGAGTCGTAATATGACTCCATCGGCAGCAAATACTGCAAAAGAATTTTTAAACTTTATACCAATCCCGGTAAGAGAATCGTTCGTTACTACGATTGGTATCATCCTTCTAGGAGCAAGATTATGAACAAACAAGTAAGCCTAATTGGTCTAGACAGCGAACAATCAGCACAACTAGCTCAACAGCTCAATCAACTGCTAGCGCATTACCAAGTGTTGTACATGAACTCTCGCGGTTACCACTGGAACATTAAAGGTGCGCAATTCTTCGAACTGCACGTAAAATTTGAAGAGATTTACACTGATCTACAAACAAAAATCGATGAGCTTGCAGAGCGTATTCTAACTTTGGGTCATACGCCAGCGCACGCATTCAGCAACTACTTGGAAGCAAGTGAAATTAAAGAACATCAAAACGCGACTTCTGGTGAGGAGTGTGTACAAGGTCTGGTTCAAGGCTTTAGCGTTCTACTTCTAAAACAGCGTGAGATTCTACAAAACGCGGGTGAAGCAGATGACGAAGGTACAGCGGCATTGATGGGTGACTACATCCGTGAGCAAGAAAAATTAATGTGGATGCTTAACGCTTACCTACAAGGCTAAGCAGCGCATCACCCAAGCAATCCTTGGGAACGCATGAAACAATCGGGAATAAGTCATAAGGGGCACGTTGGTGCCCTTTTTTTGTTTTCAGCCCTAAACCACCTACTTCAGTAGGTGGTTATCATCCGTTTCGGCTTTGCCTGTAAAACTACTCATGCTAAATGCGTCTTTGATTTTTCCAGAAGTCAAAGAGGACAAATAACATGAGTAGATACAATCAAGCTTCCCACGTATTTTGGCGTTGTCAATACCATATAGTGTGGACGCCAAAGTATCGATTTAGGATCTTGAAGAACAATATAGGTAAAGAAGTTTATCGATGTATTTATGTTTACTGTAATCAACTTGGATGTGAAGTCGTAGAGCTAAACGTACAAGTTGACCACGTACATTTAGTTGTAAAGGTCCCACCAAAGCTTTCGATATCCAAGTTGATGGGGGTATTGAAAGGCAAAATAGCCTTAAAGCTATTTAGCAAGTTTCCTCACCTTAGGAAGAACAGGCTTTGGGGTAATCACTTTTGGCAAAGAGGCTATTTTGTCGATAGTGTTGGAATCAATGAAGAAATAATACGCCGATATGTAAGACATCAAGAGAAGCAAGAGCGAGTAGAGCAGCAGCAATTGGCGCTGGACTAAACAAAGGCCCCCTTTTAGGGGGCTCACACAAAGCCACCTTCTTTAGAAGGTGGTAATTTACTTGCGTATTTTATATGTGTGCTTTATTTGCGTGGTAAGGATTCGAAACGGCTCAATAAATCACTGAGTTCATTAAGCGCCAATGAGGCTGAATCATTGAAGGTTTCTTGATTACCGTGATGAACAAGGCAAGAGGGCATCTGCGCGTTATACGCTGCCTGCAAGTCGTAAAGGTAATCGCCGACATAAAGCACTTCATTAGGCATCAAACGCCACTCTTTCGCCAACACCTGCAAAGACAATGGGTCTGGCTTGGGCGGGAAGCATTCACGAGTGATGACTCGTTCCACTGAGATTTGGTTGTGCTCTAGTTTGCGCTGCGTGGCGATTTGGCAGTTGCGCGTCACGATAGCGGTTTTGATTTCATTTTGATGCAAGTGGGCGAGTAATTCATGGCAGCCAATCATTGGAGCAGACTGCTCAGCATCAGAAATCTCGTAATCAAATATCACGTTATGAGCGTGCTCTCGATGATGAGGGTGCTCAAGTGCGTCGACAAAATCCAATAGATCTTCACTCTGCGGACAGCCAAGCTGTTGTCGCAATTCGCCGAAGTTCATATCAGAACTCACCTAAGGTGTTGTCTAAATCAAACACCACGGCTTTAATTTTATCGAGCTGTAAAGGGAATGGAATCATAATGACCTCGTACAACTTAACCGAACTATCGTTTTAAAAAACAAAAGGTTATTTGTTAAGTTTAGATTCTTCTGCTTGGATTGTACGAAAATAAATCACTAGTACGTCACAAATTAAATAGTCTTAACGATTTTAGTGTTTGATTACCTTTCCTCAAGACGAAAGATTTTGCCGCTGTCGGTAGAAAAGTAGATATAACCATCGGGGCTGATGGTTATATCTCTTACTCGCTCACCAAGATTCTCCATCAATCTTTTTGATTCGGTGAGCTTGCCATTCTCAATAGAAACTACGTTGATGTGCGCCAGTTTCAATGCACCGGCGAGGATTTTTCCGTCCAATTCAGGGTACTTATCGCCACGGTACAAAATCATGTTACTTGGTGCGATAGAAGGGATGTATACCAGTTTTGGATCTTCCATTCCCGATAACGACTTAGCTTCCCCGACGTCCAACGGACCCCAATACTCTTTACCATGAGAGACTTTTGCCCAGCCGTAGTTCGCGCCTTTCTTGATTAGATTAATTTCATCGCCACCCCGTGGTCCATGTTCAATCGACCACAGCTGTTTTGTTGCTTCGTCGTAAAACATACCTTGTGGGTTACGGTGCCCGTAACTCCATATCTCATGACGAGCTTCGGAAGGTTTGAATGGGTTGTCTTGCGGAACCGAACCATCAAGATTAAGGCGTAGAATACTGCCAGCATGGGTTTGAGTGTCTTGTCCATTATCACGTTCGCCACGGTCACCGATTGAGAAGTAAACTTTATCGTCTACAAATGAAATTCGACTGCCGTAGTGGCGACCTGTATCGGTGAAGGCATCAGCAACAAAGAGATCTTTCCAACCTACAAGCTGATTGTTTTGCAATTGCGCCGTCGCTAACGCCACCGTATTGCCTTTACTCGTTCGCTTGCTGTAGGTAAAGAAGAGTTGCGGGTTTTGCTTATCGGCATTCGGTGCGAGCGCGACATCCAATAAGCCGGCTTGTCCACTGGTGTTCACATCGGGAACGTTAAACAGCTTTTGAGGTTTGCCTGTGGTGATATCCAGCAACGAAACCGTACCGTTCTTTTGATTGACGATAACGCGTTGATTATCTAAGAACTCGATCCCCCAAGGGATCTGAAATCCACTCGCCACTTCGTTGGCGCGGTATTCGGCAGTGTTGGCAGAAAAGGATAAACAAGCGAGTAGGGTAGCAGCAATCGTTCTCATGGTTCCTTCCAATATGAATCGTGTTAATACTTAAAAGCTAACACTAAAAGACTATGTTTGGCAGAGATTCACTTGTATATGAATGTAAAAAATCCCCGATACGAGATCGGGGATTGAATTAAGGCTAGAGAATTGTTTATGTAGCGAGATTACATCGCTTCTTCGAAGATCTTAGAGATTTCTTCGTGAGTTGCTTGTTTAGGGTTAGTGAAACCACAAGCGTCTTTCAGTGCGTTGTCTGCTAGTGTTGGGATGTCTTCTAGTTTCGCACCAAGCTCTTTAATACCTGCTGGGATACCCACATCTTTCGCTAGAGTAACGATAGCGTCGATTGCTGCCGCTGCACCTTCTTCAGCAGACATGCCTTCTACGTTTACGCCCATTGCTTTTGCTACGTCACGTAGACGCTCAGGACATACTTGCGCGTTGTAACGCTGTACGTGAGGTAGAAGAATCGCGTTACAAACACCGTGTGGAAGGTCGTAGAAACCACCTAGCTGGTGTGCCATTGCGTGTACGTAACCTAGAGAAGCGTTGTTGAACGCCATACCCGCCATGAACTGTGCGTATGCCATTTGTTCACGAGCTTCTAGATCTTCACCGTTTTTCACTGCTGTGCGTAGGTAAGCTTGGATAAGCTCAATCGCTTTGATTGCTACTGCATCAGTGATTGGTGTTGCCGCGATAGATACGTAAGCTTCAATCGCGTGAGTTAGGGCATCCATACCTGTTGCCGCAGTTAGCGAAGCAGGTTTAGCGAGCATTAGCTCTGGATCGTTTACCGAGATAAGCGGTGTTGTGTGCTTATCAACGATAGCCATCTTAATGTGACGCTCTTCGTCAGTGATGATGCAGAAACGCGTCATTTCAGATGCAGTACCCGCCGTCGTGTTGATCGCGATAAGTGGCATCATTGGTTTTGCAGATTGGTCTACGCCTTCGTAATCTGCGATTTTGCCGCCGTTAGAAGCAACAAGCGCGATACCTTTCGCACAGTCGTGTGGTGAACCGCCGCCTAGAGAGATAACGAAGTCACATTCGTTATCAGTAAGAAGTGCTAAGCCGTCGTTAACGTTGCTGATAGTTGGATTTGGTTGAGTGCCATCAAACACAACGGTTGCTACATCGCGCTCAGTGAGAAGGTCTTGAACTTGTTTGACTACACCGATTTGGTTAAGGATCTTATCCGTAACGATCAAACCTTTTTTAAAGCCTTGAGATTGGATGCTGTCTGCTGCGTCTTTCAAACAACCAGCGCCCATTAGGTTTACCGTAGGGATAAAAAATGCACTTGTCATATTGGATAGCTCCGTCGTTATTTTTAATAATCTTTCTTAATTTGCCATTTACTGTCGCACATTCGTTTCCAGATTGAAGTTGATCTAAAGCAAGTTTACCCACTTAGAGGTACTTGCAAGAGAAAAACTGTGACAGTGATCTTGTTGCACTGCGTATAAGTGCAACACTGATATAAAGTAGAACAAATATGAAACTATGGACGCAAACGATTGGCAGAAATTGACTTCTGACGCGGATATATCTCTAAATTCGACTAAAGTATAAAAAATCCCCATTAATAACTTAATTATCAATGGGGATAGGGAAGTGTTTTATAAGCTAACTACTAATAATTAAGCTATTTTAATCAGTTTTGATACTAACTTTTCGATACCTGAAGCCGCTTGAGAGATATTCTCTGCCAACATGTAAGCAGGGGTTGAAAGTACGAGGTGTTTTTCATCAAAAACGATGTCTTCGACAGGGCACGTGGTGTGTTCACCCCCCATTTGATTAAATGCTATTGAGACTGCCTCATCGTTGCCTACCGTTCCTTTCACGCCTTGCTCATAAATCATCGGAATAATGACAGGAGAAATACACAGATAGCCAGCTGGTTTTTTCGCATTAGCAAACGCGCGACAAGCTTGAGCTACGTGTGTGTTAATGGAGCACTCCGCACCCGAAACAGCGAAGTCGGTTAAGTTTTTCGCGGCACCAAACCCACCTGGAAGCAGTAGGGCATCGTATTCATCGACGTTAAGTTTGGCGACATCGTCAATATTTCCGCGTGCAATACGAGCTGATTCGATCAATACGTTACGTGTTTCATCCATTTCGTCACCAGTTAGGTGATTGATGACGTGGAGTTGGTCAATGTTAGGTGCAAAGCAGTGCCAAGTTGCACCTGCCTTCTCGATGGCGTAGAGCGCCAACACTGCTTCGTGGATCTCAGAACCGTCGTAAACGCCTGAACCACTTAAAATGACTGCGACTTTTTTCATGTTTGGATTCCTTTACTCTGAACGTTCCTTAGATTGCTCTTCGCTATCTAGACCATGCGTTTCCGAATGTGTTTTAACGTTTTCACTCTCGTTGTCATCTTCATCATAGTAGCGCACAACAAAGGGTGTAAGCATAACACTAGAGGGCAGAAAATGTTTCATATCAACTCCAACGGCTTAATAGAATGATTTTTATACTGATTTTTATAAAACAGTACGTTGAACCTGATCATTTTTGAGTTAAGCTGACGTTTCCTTTGGCATTCGTGAGTGGTAGGTCACATGAAATCAGTGCAATTTCGTTTCACACTTTATGGTTGTATCGCGATTCTCTCTTGGAGTTGTCTGCTTGGCATCGCGAGGTTGGTTACGGAGAGTTTAGGTCCTGTAGGCGGGGCAGCCATGTTGTACTCTCTTAGCTCTGTTTTCCTTCTTATCGTGGTCGGTATTCCAAAGTTGTCTTACTTTTCTCCCAAGTATCTTGCGCTTGGTGGTGCGATGTTCGTCTGTTATGAAATATTTCTCGCTCTATCTTTGGGATATTCCAACTCGCGCGCGCAGGCAATTGAGGTGTCGATTGTCAATTACCTTTGGCCCGCACTGACGGTTTTATTTGCGGTCCTTGGCAGCAATAAAAAAACAAACTGGTTGCTTTATCCCGCAGTTACGCTGGCGTTTGTTGGGGTTGCTTGGACTGTGAGCGGTGAGAATGGCTTATCCATAACTCAGATCATGTCCAATGTTAGTAGTAACCCTCTGGTGTATTTTATGGCTTTCGCTGGCGCGGTTATATGGGCTTTTTATTGCAACTTAACCCAAAGGCAGCAATCTAAACATAATGCGATTACCCTGTTTTTTATTGCAACAGCTGTTTCGCTTTGGGTCAAATACGCGTTTACGGATGAGCCACCAATGACATTCAGTTGGGAAGCGATGGGGTACTTAGTGGCCTCTGCGGCTTTAATGGCTGGTGGTTATGGTTTATGGAATATCGCGATCGTTGGCGGCAATATGGTTTTTCTCGCCACCTTGTCTTACTTCACACCCATTTTTTCCGCTTTATTTTCTTCCATTATTCTTGGCGTAACTCTGAGCCATAGCTTTTGGCAGGGCGTTGTGATGGTAACGGTGGGCTCGCTGATGTGTTGGTTAGTCACCAAAGAGAAGCGCGAAGCGGCTGGGTAAGTTACCAACGAGATCAGAGAATTTAAGTGAGCAACGAACAGATCTCCCTTGCGAGCTGTATTCGAATACGAAGAAACTAAATCGAAAAAATTAAAAAAGCTCCCGAGATTGGGAGCTTTTTATTGAGTTTTAACGGCTCTTTGGTGGCACTCTAATAAGCGACGTTCAAGTGTAGTTGAAGCTTGAATCTGTGCTTCGACAGTCGCTTTATAAGCTGCTTACGAGTGTGCTCTAGTGTATCAAGCTCCAATGTGTCGTCATCAATATGTACGTCCACATTTACTCGTAGCTCTTGGCCCACCTTCGTTACGCCAGCCAGTTTCAATTGATGCTCAGTTACTTTTTCAATCTCAAGAACATCTTTGCCAACGCTCTGACACAGCTCTTTGCTTGGTGCCATCATTAGTAGTTCACGTAAGGCACCTACTAGCATATCGAACGGTACTTTGAGGAAGTAAAAGCCCATTAAAACCATCATCATGGGGTCGGCATATACCGCATACTCAGAGAATGGCGTTAGTGAAACAGCCCAAGCCGAGATAAATCCTACGGTCACCGCCACACTCAACAAAGTATCCATTTGCCACTGTTTTTTCTCCGCTTCAATCAAGCCTGATGAGAAGCGGCGGCTGCGTTTCGCCATAAGCCACCAAGCGTAACCACAACCGATAACATTCACGATGCCGAATAAGGTCGCAATAGAAGCATCGACCTCGCGACCTCCAGACATCAATGCTGATATCGCAGAGTAGAGAGAGAAGCTTACAACCACTAAAATGACGGCTGCTTTTATCGCAATAACGATTGGTTCTAAGACCGCTTTTCCAAATGGGAATACAGATTTTGAAGGCTTGTTAATATAGTAAGAAGCGGCCAGTGACAATAAAGTTAACAGTAAGCTGACCAAAGAGTAAACACCGTCAAACACGATGACAATTGATCCTACAAGCAAGCCAAGTACCATACCACCAGCAGCGAACCCAGATGCCAAAAGGGCTGAAATGGTTAGAATACGGTTTTCGTTTTTGCTTGTCCTGTCACACATAAAAGATGCCTTTGAATTTTAATACCTTACTATTCTTCGCTCATAAGGTAATTTAGGCAACCACAAAGTGACCAGTAACTAATCTAAAAAATTGCGTTTTTATTTATATTCCTATAAAACAATGGCTTACTGTGATTTTTTGGTGTCAGTAAAATTGACGCTCACTGATAAAATGTTTAGAAGTCAAATAAATACTCGCTCAATTTATCTGCTAACCACGTCATTGCTGGATGCTCAGTATGGCCGTTAGGTGAAAACATACAGTAGTCTTCTTGCGTCAATCCGTATGTGTGTTTGATAACGGCGAGCTTCTGCTGACGAAGGTAATGGCGGATTAATGGTTCTGGAAGCACGCCCCAAGCGTCTTCTTCTAAGATGGTGTTCAGCATGTAGTCAAAACTCGAAAAACCAATATATCGAGTCGAGAAAGGTTGCAGTTCAGGGTTGTCTTTCTCATTTAGGTACACCATTAGTGCTTGCATCTGACTACGTAGATCTTCGTCTGAGACACGGCGCATCTTACTTAGGCGGTGTTCTACACTGCATACTGACATCATACGTATCTTGCCTAATGGGTTATATACGATACGAGGATCGTCTACTCGCTCATAATCAACGCCGAAAGCAAAATCTACTTGGTGGGTACTGACCAAGTTGGCTAAGTCGCCACTGGATGCCAAGATTAAGTTGAAGGTTGTTGAAGGAAAGCGGTTATTCAATGTATGAGATAATTCTTGCCAGAGATCATCAGGTAAGGAGTCGTCACGTGCTACCCAAACTTCCGCGTTAAACCCTTCCGAGATTTGAGCGCAGGTCTTTCTGACCCGTTGTGCGATGATAAGTAGGTGTTCGCAATCTTTGTAAATGGCTTTCCCAGCTTCAGAGAGGGTGAGCTGGTTGCCAGTTCGGTTAAACAATTCAACGTCGAGATCTTTCTCTAATGCCTTAATCGACATACTGAGTTTGGTACGATTGCAGTCGAGTTGCCTTGCCGCTTCAGAAACAGAACCACACTCAGCGATGGTGCAGAAGGCTTCTACTTGAGTTAAGTTCATGATTTGACACAACCAATAAATGAATTCAAATAATTTGGGTATTATGCAGATGCGCTCCCAAAGCCATGAAAGATTATCGAAAAAAACGCGAATCCGCCAGATAAGTCTATGGTCTTTTAACGGTTTTGCGGTAATCTATGTGGGTTACAAAAAGTGAACATGGAGGCCACGATGGCACAAGATTGGGACGGCTTAGCAAAAAACTGGGAATCAAATCCAGCAACAGAGCAATTTGCGCAGTCGGTGTTTGAGCAGTTACAACAGCTAACTCAGCTTGATGGCATTAAAGTACTAGATTTTGGATGCGGAACAGGGCAGTTAAGTCAACGATTGTCACCGATGGTTAAAGACATCGTAGCATTAGACGCATCGGAAGCCATGATTGAGGAACTCGATAAAAAAGAGCTCGTCAACGTAGAACCTGTGGTAGATGCATTATCTCGCGGCTTGGTCGCTCAGCACCCTGCGTTTCGTGGACAGTTCGACTTGGTGGTTGCATCATCAGTTTTAGCGTTTGTGGAAGACTTAGACGCGTCATTAACGATCTCGCATTCTCTACTTAACCACGGCGGCTATTTTGTTCATTTTGATTGGATTGCAGAATGTGAACAAGACGGTTTTACCCTTGCGAAGTCTGAGCGTGCACTGAAAGAAGCGGGTTTTACTGAAGTTGAATCGCAACACGTTTTTGACATTACATCTGATGGTAAAACAATGTCGGTATTAATGGGGCTTGGTCGTCGCTAATACCGCTGAATAAAGAACAAAAAATGACAAAAGCGAGCTAACAAGCTCGCTTTTTTCTTATCTGCTGAGGATATATGTAACTTCACTTGCTCTAAACAAGCGTCGTGGTGCAGGCAAGGACATACTCGAACAACTTAGTCTTCGGAGGTTATTTTGAGATGACTATCCTGCGTATCTCCTCCAGCACTTCAGGGTTGGCTATTGCGCCTAAATTTTCGACGCTTCGGTTGTTAACGACTTGCTTAACGGCTAACTCGACCAGCTTTCCTGAGCGTGTCTTAGGTATATCGCTTATTGCGTAAATTGCACTAGGTACATGCCTTGGAGAACATGCAGACTTTAGCTGTGCTTTGATGGAAGCGATCATCTCGTCATTGAGCTCTACCCCTTTGACTAATTGGACAAACAGCCATATTTGTTCGTTGCGATCGACTTCTTTTCCTACTGCGATCGAATCTAGAATACCGTCTATACAGTTCACTTGCTGATAGATTTCGGCCGTGCCGATTCTTACGCCACCAGGATTCAACGTGGTATCACTTCGACCATAAAATACGTATCCCCCAACGCGGGTCTGTTCAACATCATCGCCGTGGTGCCAAATATTGTCGAATTTATCCCAATAAGCACGATGATATCTCTCACCGGTGTCGTTCCAAAAGCCAGCAGGGAAGTTGGGTAATGAATTGGCACAAACCAACTCACCGCGCGCTCCCATTACGCTATTACCTTGTGGGTTAAAGACTCGGACATCGACCCCTAACCCTGCTGATTGGCACTCTCCCCGATAAACGGGAGAAATAGGGTTGCCCAATACAAAGCAGCCACAAATGTCTGTTCCGCCAGAAATCGAGGCGAGGTGTACATCTTCTTTAATGCGCTGATAGACATAATCAAACTGTTCTGGATACAGAACAGAGCCCGTTGAGCAAATGGTTTTCAGACTTGGAAATGCATCACTTTTCTGCGGAGAAAAAGGTGCTTTTTCCAGCGCCTCTAGGTATTTTGCTGAGGTTCCAAACAGCGTCACTTCGGCTCGTTCTGCGAGGTCCCAGAGCACATTATGAGTGGGGTAAACAGGGCTACCATCAAAAATCACCAAACATGCACCGCTCGCGAGTGAAGAAACGTGCCAGTTCCACATCATCCAACCGCAGGTCGTGTAATAAAACACTCGGTCGTTCGGTTGGATATCGCAATGCAGTTGATGCTCTTTCAAGTGATTAAGCACCGTTCCGCCGACGGAATGAACGATGCATTTCGGTTTGCCTGTTGTGCCTGAAGAATAGAGCACAAATAGCGGATCGTTAAAATTCACACGAGTAAAAGTCAGCGCTTCGGGGGTGTATTGATTCAGGACATTTTGCCAATCTTGGGTGCAGACATCGCATTCAAAAATGTGTGGTTTAAGGTAGCTAATTTGGCAAACTTGTTTAAGACCATCAAGATGATCCGCAATATGCTGGTTTTTCTTAGACATATCGAAAGTTTTGCCATTGAATGTATAGCCATCACAAGTAAACAGGATTTTGGGTTTCACTTGACCAAAGCGCTCCAAAACGCTTTCAACGCCAAAATCAGGTGAGGTAGAAGTCCAGGTTGCCCCTAAACTGGTGGTTGCTAACATGGCTATCACCGTTTGAGGTAGGTGAGGTAAATAACCAGCGACGACATCACCTTGCTTAATTCCACATTCTTTCAACCATTGCTGCACACTCGAAACTTCTTCGCACAATTGTTTCCAGGTGTAGGTCTGTTTTTCTTCACGTTCATTTTCAAACCAAATCGCGAGATCATCGGGTTGGTGACACGCGTAGGTTAGCAAATTTTCGGCGTAGTTAATTTGCGCGTTTGGGAACCATTTTATATCCCTATTTTCAACAGGTTGCTGCCAGCGACTTTCTGCTCGCTCTTTTATGGTCTCTCCCTGAGTGCCAATGACGTCGCAGAATAGCCAAACTTCTTGCCAAAATTTTTCTACATGATCGAGTGACCATTGATGCAGATCAGCGAAGCTTTCAAGGGTATTTCCTTGTCGATTAATGTGTTCAATAAACTGTGTAATGTTGGCTTCTTCGATACGACTTTCGCTCGGTTGCCATACTTTGCTGCTCTCGCGCATAGGTCCCTCTATAACAAAGTGATAACAGGTTTTAGTTTGAGAGGAATACACGATAAAGTCAAACAAGCCAGAGATTATATCGTGTCATAAAAATCATGCAGTTACGATGCATTGTAAACAATATGTTACATCGGGATGGTGCTGAGAAAATCGCGCAGGGATTGGAAGCTCTTAAGACTGAAGATAGGCTTAATGTAAAGGATTTGTTAATGGAGATGTGCCATGACTCAGTATCGTTCTAAACCCGTAAACCAGGAAGGCAGGGTTGAATGGAGCCGTGAAGAAGACGCCATTTGGCGAGATTTGGTAACACGACAAATGGGTGTGATCCAAAACAGAGCTTGTAAGGCTTATTTACACGGTTTAACGCTGCTTGATTTACCTCAAGACCGCGTTCCTCAATTGCCAGAAATTAATCGTGTCCTGATGGAGACAACAGGTTGGCAAGTGGAGCCCGTTCCTGCGCTTATTGACTTCGACCGATTTTTTAATCTACTCGGTAATAAGCGCTTTCCCGTCGCCACATTCTTGCGTACCAGAGAAGAGTTCGATTACTTGCAAGAGCCGGATTTCTTCCATGAAATATTTGGTCATTGTGCGATGTTAACCAACCCAGATTTTGCTGCATTTACCGAACATTATGGTCAACTAGGGCAAGCCGCTACCCCAAAACAAAGAGCCTATCTCGCTCGCCTCTACTGGTTTACCGTAGAGTTTGGCTTGGTGAAAGAAGGGGACAAAACCAAAATTTACGGTGGTGGTATTCTCTCATCTCCTGGCGAAACCCTCTACGCATTAGAGAGTGATGTAGCAATTCGCGACCCATTTGAATTACAAACTGTGCTGAGAACGCCTTATCGTATCGACATCATGCAACCGAAGTACTACGTGATTGATGACTTTTCTCAGCTCTTTAAAATCAGTCAGTTAAATTTATTGAAACAAGCCGATCTAGCGATTGAAGCTGGACTGCTTCCTCCACTTTTTGAACCAAAGGAACCTGCTCATGTTGAATGAACAAAAATGCGAAGCTTGTAGTATCGATGCCATTGCACTAAGCAAAGAAGAGCAACAGTCTCTGCTTCTGCAATTGTCTGATTGGCAGATCATTGAAAGAGAAGATATACCTCAACTAGAAAAGGTGTATAAATTTAAGAACTTCAAACAAGCATGGGCTTTCAGTAACAAAATCGCGGAACTGGCAGAAGATGAGTTCCACCATCCTTCTATTTTGTTGGAATGGGGTAAGGTTACCGTAACGTGGTGGAGTCACTCTATCAAAGGTCTGCATAAAAACGATTTTATCTGCGCATCAAAGTGTGACGCGCTAGCATCGGCAGAGTAGGACATTACCTCATACAAAAAAACGCCCGGCTTACGTCGGGCGTTTTGGTTCTAAATGACTTTTACATTACTTTATAGATTGATTCGGAAGACGGATGTCGTGCCCGATACCTCATTGCCAACGGCGATAAAATGACCACCATTACGGGTAAAGTAATTAATGGATTCTGGACCTAAATCGCCTGCTTTTGGATTGTATGTGTCGTTCATGCATTCGCCATCTTCGACTTCTGTACATACTGGCTGATTGTAATCACGGCGGTTGACGTAATGCATAAACTGCGCTTGTTTCGGGTCTGTGATGTCATAAATCATGATACCGCCTTGACGCTCCAAGCCAATAAACGCGTAATGACGACCGTTAATTTGTGCTACTTCAATCGCCTCTGGCTCAATACCTTTATCATCACTTCGGTCATCGCCACTATTATTGTTATCGTTGGTGCTGTTGAAGTTCTTGCCTTCATTCAGCAGCGCGATAGTCGCGAAATCGTCACCACTATCGAAGACCAACTTGCCGTTTTCATCCCAAATCGAGAATGAACGCGCGCCAAATGATTGAACATTCTCTTGTGCAGAAAGCGTTTGTTCCGGCTTAATCACTTTTAAACGCGCGAGTTGTTTGTTGTCTTTTAGTGCCTCTGCCAATGGGTGTTCTGCTGCCACTTTCAGCTTCTTACCGCGCACTTCATCAATATGGCTTAAACAGGTTCCTTGCTCAGATGTATATTCATCTGTACCGAGGTAATCGTCTTCATCCCACATAAAGCCAGCTTTGTCGCACAGTTCTTGAGTGGTTGTGAATCCGTACTCACGCCCGTCGCCTTCATTTGCAGATACGATGTAAGTACTCCCATTCACTGAGTAGCTGTCGATGGTGTCAGGCATAAATAAGCCAACCAGTTGTGGGTAGCTTTTCAAGTTCCCAATGATTTTGTCTTTGTTGGATGCATCGAGTTTAGCGCCCGACCAAGACTTCTCACCTAAGCCAACAATTTTTTCTACCGATTTGCTCTCTGGATTGACGATTGCCATGGCGTTATTTTCTTGTAGCGCGACATAGATTTTACCGTTATCTGCAAAAGTGAGGTATTCAGGCTCTAGATCTTGTGCGACGGTGGCGTTTGGCCCCGAAATACGCACATTCATTGGGAGCTCTGCTTTTCGTGAACCATCAAATTCGTTAAAGCCAATTTGTGTCACTTCTGCTTGAGTAACACCAAGGCTCAGAGCGATCAAAGTGATACTACCTTCAGGGTCAATGCTGTAATCGCTGTTTGGCTCTCCTTCATTAGCGGTTGCGATGTATCGGCCATCTTTCGAGAAGCCAACCATGTCTGGCAATGCGCCTGTTGGAAACGTCATGACTAATGACAAATCGTCGGAGCGGTACAAGCCAACAATACCATTCGCTTGTTTATTACTGTTTTCAATCGCAACTGCTACCAAACCATTGAATACAGCGACACTGTTTGCTGCGCCAATTTCAATGCCCGCTGCTTCGCCAGCGCTGTTGAGATCGATGAATGCGCTTTGCGTTGGTACGCCGTTGTCATCCATAGACATTACATCGACACGTTTTGCTTGAGCATTAACCACATAGAGCTTATCTGTACAGGCGTCATAACTCACGATTTCAGCTGCCGATGTGTCGAATGGTGCATCAGCAACGGATGTTCCGATAAAAGTTAAACCTTGAATTGACGTTTCCCCAGTAACGGGTGCAGTGGTAGGCTTGCATTGTGTAGCGAATGAAGCCACGGTATCTTCGGGTTGTGATGAACACGCGATGGCAAGTGATGACAATGCGAGTGCACCGATTGCCTTTAAAGGGGTGATCATGATATCTCCTTATCAATCCGATAGGTTGTCAATCAGCATGGGTTTTATGCTGCTGTCCATTTCCGCAACTGGAATGATAGAGCGCTGAATGACGTGTGATTTGGTAAGGCTCTGAATATATGTATGATTGATGACTCTTATATTGGCTTTTTATGAAACTAATGTGTCATCAATATGATGAAGTAGGGATAGAGGAATAATGGAATTAAAATCGTTTTTAGATTTATTGGCAGCGTCACCAGAGCAGGTCGAATTTGAAGCAACGATGGCGGTGATCGAAGATAACTATACGTTTGAGCCAACCGCTTTTGTAAATGGTGAGACACAAAACAATGCAGGCGAGAACAACGGTTCGTGTAAGATCTTCGCTTTCGGTTTGCTAAACAACCTAGACAAAGAAGCGACGCTAGCCTGCTTTGGCCGTTTTTATCGTGAAGATGTATTGCAGCATCCAGAGAACAGCGATCACCAGAATATTCGTAATTTTATGGTGACAGGGTGGGAAGGCATTAAGTTTGAAGCGTCCGCTTTAACCGCTAAATAAACACCAGTCAGAAAACGATGATCAGTAAGCCAGTCGTATTACGCGACTGGCTTTTTTTCTAGACATTTTCGGCACAAACACAGCTGGTTAGCGCTTGGCTTGGGTAAATTACGGGTTTCAATAGTAAAGCACCAGCATGTCTCTTTGCCTGCGGCGATATCACAATGGGCTTGAGTCCCGCATTCTGGACAACTGTGCGTTGAATCTTCTCCTGCGATTTGTTCGATAATCGCATCTCGTTGGAGATCGGTTTTGTCTTTCCATTGGATGATTTCATCCATCGTTCGGTGACAACCAGAGCATATTCCGGCGTTATTTTTACATGCTGCTCGACAAGGTGACTTCATTGCTTTCTCGTTCTCATTTTTTATGCCGCGTACTCTAGCATAAAGCGAGTCAAGGCCGCCAAAAATAAACGTGACTGCGATTTGCTGGTGAGGAGGGAGAACCAGTGTTACCCTTGGGCGAGTTACCTTAACTCTCTGTCACTTATGTTAGAAAAAGAAAACCTCATTAAACTCGCTAGAATGCAAATGCCATTTGGGAAATATGCAGGGCGAGTGTTAATCGACCTGCCTGAAGAATACTTACTGTGGTTTGATAAAAAGGGCTGGCCAAGCGGCGAGCTAGGGGATTTGCTCAAGCTATGTTTAGCGCTCAAAATTGAAGGCTTAGATAGTGTCGTGAAGCCTTTGAAGCGTATGTAACTAGCCACAGAAACTCCCACTCTTAATGAAAAGACTTATTATGAATTTTGATATCGATGCACTGAAACACCACCAATTGGTCGAAGATGGTAAACTAGAGGGATGTTACATTCATCAGCCAGCTCAAGGTAGCCAGCAAGATGACAAAGCTGTTTTGGCAGAGCGCCAAGCGTTGGAAAAGTTGGGATATAAGGTAATACAGGTTAAAGCTAAAGGCGGGACAACAACGTTTGCCGAGGCGATGCAAAAGCTAGCGAAGGAAACTGGTCACCTGCCTAAGGAGTAAGTGAGTGTAACCTGCCACAGACTTACAAGTTCTCCCACCAGACTATTTTTTCATTCAAAAGAGCCAGACCGTTAGGCTAACTCTTTATTGCCCCAAAAAAGAACTGGAATAAATACTCTACAAAATTTGGTTCGTACGTTTTACCCTACGAAAAGTTATCCGATTGAATGTAACTCAACACTATTGAGCCTTCATTGTGCTTGTTTGATTAGTCAAACTGCCTATTTAATTGGTTAAATCATCATGCAATCTTGTTGGGGATGATAAATCACTGAAAATATTGTTATTATCCTTTTTATTTATCAGTAAAACCGACTCCCATGAGATATGAATCCTCTCCTGTAGCCCCAGAAGAAAGACAAGAAACCACTAGAGAACGAGCAGCACGTCAACGCCGAGAACGTCAGGAAGAGCTGAGATCTACCGCGAGCGATGAGAAACGATGGACTGAAAATAGAGAGCGCGTTCTTGCTGAACGCAAAGCGGACCAACAAGCTTACGACCTAACAGAAAAAGAATGGAACGATGATTTACAAAAGCAAGCTAAAGAATATCAGTGGGACACCTCTCAACAAGAGAACGTGAGTATTGCGGTACTGACTGTTGAAGAAGGTAACGAGTATTTAGACTTGCTCATCAAAGACTCGCATGGACAACTTTCGAACGGCAAGGACTACACTGGCGTAGGCATGGGGCTTAAAGGCGCTTATGAGGTCGCTAAAGAGCTTGGCGCTTGGGGGGCAACCGCTAAAGCTGTCAATATCAATGGTGTAATGAATATTGTGGTTGAGAACTACAAGCCTAAATATTTAGACCTAGGTATCCGTTGGCAAGAAGCAACACCACAAATGCTTAAAATTGGTCATGCTCTAAATACTGTTCAAGGCAATGTCAGTTTCTTGAAAGGCAACATCTATGTTGAACTTGTGTTTAGTGGTGCGGTTAATGCGGTTGACTACATTCTACATGATGAAAAAACGCTAGGTGAAGTGGTCGGCCAATTTACAGCGGATATATCTAAGGGCATTGCCGCAGGAGTTATCGCTCAAGGAATAACTATTCTGGGAGTCGCAACATTAAGTACGGTACTTGTTGTGCCAACCGCTCTAACACTTGGTATTTTCGCTGTTACTGCGTTTATTGTAGGAAAGGAAATATCTAAACTAGATGACCAATTTAAATTCACGGAACCGATGAAGAATCAAGTAGAGAAAACTATTAATGATTTCTAATGAAAAATTTAACCGAAGACTAAAGATAAAGCGTTGGCTTAAAGTGATGGCTAGTTGGCCTCTTATGGTTTTTATGGTGTGGTTGAGCTACAGCTCAATTAATGAGTTAATTAGCATTAACAACTCAATCGGTATCATTCCTAAAGTAAAACTAGCAGGTTTAGTGAACAATGTTGCTTCTTTTGTAGGCCTTCTAATATTTGGTTTTATAGCGATCATTCCCATAGCTATGCTACACAGGTCAACAGAACTATTACTAAAAGTACCATTTTCGACAAAAACAGGGCTATATTCTATAGCGATAATAGTATTAAGTTCTATTGCCTCTGCCATATGGTTAGATAACAACACGAGAGAAAAAATAAAGCAATATGACTATATTGAATGTACTTCTGAACAAGAACTTACATTAAAATCCTCAAGTCGGACGTATGTTTTAGACCCTAGTTCGTGCGATTAAATCATCTTTCAAGCTCTTGGTACAAGCACCCTGCTAGCGTATGTACATGTCATGCGCTAGCTCTCAATACTTGAAGTTATCCATTAGTTGCTAATATTCTATTTGTCGTAACGCATTTTTGTCCAATTATAAGCTATAGGGTTTTCTCAAGCTGTATTTTGCTTTACAGGAGTCAGAGTGCCTGACTCCTTTTCCCTTTGCTTGTCGCGAACGCTACCATCTTGGTCGTAGAGTATTGGTTATCGAAACCGTTAACTCATGTTAGTGAAAGGAAATTCCTGAACTCTATAGTGCTTCTTTCACCAATCTTCTGTTTGGGCCATTATCTCTAACATCCAGACGCGAAATAGCATAAGATACACGGCCTTTACTAGCACTGAGCCACTCATCGTAATGACAGATAAAACACAGCAAGCGACATTTGCCGATCTTGGCCTGATTCCAACCTTAGTCGAGCGACTAGAAGCGTTAGAATACAGCCAACCGACGCCCATTCAATCCCGTGCTATTCCTGATATCCTTGAAGGGAAAGATATTATTGGTGGTGCCAATACGGGTTCTGGTAAAACCGCTGCTTTTTCGCTGCCAATCCTGCAAAAAATTGTTCAGCAAGACGGATCAAACAATCGCCGTGGTAACTTCGTTTCTCACCTGATTTTAGTTCCAACTCGTGAGTTGGCATCACAGGTGGCGTACAACGTCAAATCTTACTCATACCATCTTAGAGATAAGATCAAAACGGTTGCCGTATTTGGTGGTGTATCGGTGAACCCACAAATGCTAGCGCTTCGCGGTGGCTGTGACATTATCGTAGCTACGCCGGGTCGATTACTTGATCTGGTATCCAGTAACGCGATTAAGTTGAACCAAGTAGAAACGCTCGTCCTTGACGAAGCCGACCGAATGTTGAGCCTCGGATTTACCGAAGAACTGAATAAGATTCTTGCGTTACTACCAGAGAAGAAACAGACGCTGTTATTTTCTGCTACTTTCCCTGATAAAGTCACGACGCTGGCTCAGCAGTTGCTCCGCGACCCTGTTGAAGTTCAGTTGCAGAGCGCAGAAGCCAGCACTTTGGTGCAGCGCGTGTTTAGTGTAAATAAAGGTGAGAAGACGGCGGTACTCGCGCACTTAATCAAACAGCATCAGTGGCGACAGACTTTGATTTTTGTGAATGCTAAGAATGCCTGTAATCATTTAGCTCAAAAGTTGTCAAAACGCGGTATTACCGCTGAAGTTTTCCATGGTGATAAAGGGCAGGGCGCTCGTACTCGTGTCCTTGACGGTTTTAAGTCTGGCGAGATTCAAGTTCTTATTGCCACCGATATCGCAGCACGCGGCCTTGATATAGAAAAACTTCCAGTGGTGATTAACTTCGATCTTCCGCGTAGCCCTGCTGATTATATGCATCGAATCGGTCGTAGTGGTCGTGCTGGTGAAGTAGGTTTAGGGTTATCTCTTATCGATTACGACGACTACCACCATTTCAAAGTGATAGAAAAGAAAAATAAGTTCCAACTTGAACGCGAGCAGGTAGTCGGTTTTGAAGTGGAAGACGATCAGAGTGAAGTCTACTTTTTACCAATGAAGCCGCGAGCGAAGCCGGCAGGTACGGGTAAAAAGAAGAAAAAGCGTAATCAATAGAAAACGTAAACCACATGTGAGTTTACTTACGGGAGTTGTTAGAGAAAAGGAATGCTCACTAGCTTGAGTCTTCGCTTCTAGCCATTCCTTTAAAGAACAATAGAGCCCTGCTGGAGCTACCAGTAGGGCTCTATTGCTTTTCAAGATAGTGTTATTGGCGACGAGCAGGGCGTCCGCGAGGTGAACGCTTTTTAAATGCAGACGCTGCTTTGGCTTGTGACTTAAGAATAGAGTCAACGGTTAGCGGCATTGGCTCTTTAGGTTCAAGGCCATGAGGGAAGGTACGAGCTCTTGGTGGTAAGTTGTATTCTTCTTCGCTCGCGCGTGGCATGCGCTTAAAGCGATAAAGGTAAAAGTTTTCTAATTTTTCTCTCGCCCATTCGGTTTTCTTTAAATACTTCACGCTACTTGCAATCGAAGGCTTAGTGTTAAAGCAATTAAAACGCATTGCTGTATCTAGAATGTCCCAGCCGTAAAAATCCACTAACTCTTGCAACATAGTCTCTAGCTTTAATCCGTGCAGTGGATTGTTCTGTTGCAGCTCGATTCTCTCTTCGTCAGTCATCATTTTTAAGGGCCTTACTCATTAAAGGGCGGAGTTTAACAAAGTATACAATGTAGAGATATCGATAGTTACTTTGCGATGGATGCGAGCACAGTGCTCTCTACCTTGAAAGTATAAATCGGAATTAGCCGTTCTACTTGGCTCTCTGCTCAAAAATGACTCATAAAAGTTCAAGCGTCCTAGCTCGATGTTAAATTATTGTGTAATAAGTGAGATTTTTGTTGTTCTTTTACTAATGTCTAATATTCCTACCCATAGCAACACATGCTTAATAAGATCAAAATCAAAATTGGTTCATGCCGCTTTCTTAGTATGGCCTAGAAGTTTGATGTGGGTGTTGTCTCGTATTGGTCGAAGGCCTGTCTACCAAGCGAAACTCTAGTTGACGTAGTTCAACGTTGAAACATAAAAGGATGACTCAATGTCTGACAAAAGTAAGACTTTTTACAGGGATGTGCGCAAAAAACCGCATGAATTTGAAAACCGAGAAGACTTTCTAAATCATGATTTAACCGTCATGAGTTTCCGTCGCTGGGGAATTCATTTGCCCTCACGTGATTACAGTATTGAAATCGAAGACTGGGTACCGGCATTAGCAGCAACCATTGGTAAAGTGGTTATGGTCACTGCCATGGTTTCCGCTTTTGCTGCTCAGTTTGGTTTATCTCCGGAATTCATTGCAGAAAACGTGCGTTACGAATTACTTATCGCTGGAGCCCTGTTCGTCATCCTGTTTTCTGCCATACTAAACCCGAATGCAAACTTAGCGGGAACCCATGGCCCAATGATACCGCTGATTCCTATGATTGCAGCTGCAGGAGGGCACCCTCTCGCGCTAGGTTTGATGGTATGTGTTTTTGGGTTAATTCTCGCCTTAACCAAAGGTGGCTCTAAACTCATGACTCTGACTGGTATCGGGGTTCGAGGAGGGTTGTTGATCTACCTTGGTGCTGTTGGGTTGCTCGGGCAAATTAATAAGACGGAAGCGTGGGCTGCAAGTACGGACCAAGGTTACATTTCGTTTGTGGTCATAGGCCTAACCGTTATGGTTTACGCTTACTTAGCCAAGATCAATAAACGTTGGCTCGCTATCCCATTGTGCTCTGCACTCGCGGGTATTGTTGCTTATTTGATGGGCGCTGAGTTTGCCTTTACCACAGAACCGGGCCTGCCTAATTTCAGTCCATTCTACTGGTGGGGTGAAGATACAGGCTGGCAGCTAGGCTGGCCAACCCTAGAGCACTTTATTGCCGTGACTCCATTTGCTCTACTGGCAGTCGCTATGTGGTCCCCTGATTATCTCGGCCATCGTGTGTTTCAAGAACTTAACTACCCAAAAGAAGCGAAAGGTGTACTCATGGATGTCGACGACACGATGGTCGGAGCATCTGTTCGTCAGGGGGTTGGTTCACTCTTAGGGGGCGGAAACCTAGCTTCTTCTTGGGGAACGTACATGATTCCTGCCGCAATTGCCAAGCGTCCTATTCCAGGTGGCGCTCTGTTGACGGGTTTCATGTGTATTGCGGCGGCGGTAATTGGCTACCCAATGGATCTAGCAATGTGGGAACCTGTTCTGCGCGTTGCTTTGATTGTGGGTGTATTCTTACCACTCCTTGAAGCGGGTATGCAGATGATCCATAAGCATAAAGATTCACTCAGTGCAGGTATCTGTATTTTTGCCTGTGCATTCGTTAATCCAGTCTTCGGTTGGGCAATCACGATGCTGTTGGATAACCTCGGGCTTATCGGCGACCATGAGCGTGCTAACGAACTATCGCGCAAAGATAAATATCTGATTCCTGGCACTGCGTTTATCGTTTGTGCAGGCTCCCTTGCTATTGTTGGTCAGCTTCCAGGCATTCCAGCTCTTATCGGTTAATCGAATTATGCTCTAAAGGTATAGTGAGATCAGTGAGTAAAGGGACTTGCTTCTTAAAATAGTAGACAAAAACAAAAAGCTACCTAGTACCAGGTAGCTTTTTGCATGTAGGGTTAGGCTACGGAGTTAGGCTATATGAGTGATTCAATGCCGTATTTTGCGCCGTAGTGTTCAACGACAAAATCAATGTCTTTGTCACCACGGCCTGATAAGTTGATCAAAATCGAGCCGGTTTCTCCTTGCTGTGCGAGTTTAATTGCGTAAGCGACAGCGTGTGAGGATTCAATAGCAGGGATTATTCCCTCTTCACGAGACAGCTCAAAGAAGGCATCAATCGCTTCGTCATCACTGATTGAGCCGTAATTGACACGGCCAATGTCTTTTAAGTAACTATGCTGAGGCCCAACCGATGGGTAATCCAAGCCACTTGCTACAGAGTACACTTCCTGAGGTTCGTCTTGCGCATCTTTAAGCATGTAAGACTTAAATCCGTGCATGATTCCTGGCTCACCGAGTGTGAGTGTTGCAGCATGCTCGCCAACCTTTTGCAAAGAGCGGCCCGCAGGTTCAACGCCGTGAATGGCGACTTGTTCATCCTCTAAGAAAGCAGTAAATAGCCCCATCGCGTTAGAACCACCTCCAACGCATGCGACGAGATTATTGGGTAACTTGCCGGTCATTTCTTTGAATTGAACTCGTGCTTCGTTACCGATAATTGATTGGAAATCTCGTACCATTTTAGGGAATGGGTGAGGGCCAACGACAGAGCCTATCGCATAAAGTTGTGTATCAGGATCTTTCAGATAAGCTTCGAATGCAGAATCTACCGCTTCTTTGAGGGTTTTGCGCCCATGAGTGGCAGGAATGACATTAGCACCAAGGATTCTCATGCGGACGACATTCGGATGCTCTTTGGCGATATCAACTTCACCCATGTAAATATCGCATTTCAAGCCAACCAATGCCGCGGCTGTAGCAAGCGCAACACCGTGTTGCCCTGCGCCAGTTTCTGCAATTAGTTTCTTCTTACCCATCTTTTTAGCGAGAATGGCTTCCCCTAAGCAGTGGTTAATTTTATGTGCGCCTGTATGGTTTAAGTCTTCGCGCTTTAGGTAGATGTCTGCTCCGTATTTTTTAGACAAGTTTTCCGCATGGAAGATTGGGCTAGGTCGTCCAACAAAGTGCTTATACAGGCGAGCGAGTTCCGCTTTAAATTCAGGATCTTTGCTGCATTCCTCATAAGCTGCGTTGATGTCATGCATGATTTGTTCAAGCTCAGGTGGAACAAAACTACCACCGTATTCACCAAAGTATCCTTCTTCGTTGGGCATAGTGAGATCAAACGAGTTTTTCATTATTTACATCCTAGTTAGCGAAAGTATTGATACTTTTATACCCAAAATTTAGAAGTGGTTGTGTGATCAGTTGCTTAAATCAGAGTTCGCGATCTAGTGCACTAGTTAAAAAGTACAGCTTGTGTAGGGGATAATAGTTGTGATGTAGAATCAGGTGGTTTGAATAGGTGCAAAAAAGCCTCGAGAGATCCTAGGCTGTCATAAGAACCTCTCGAGGCAAACAGAGTGCTGGAAATACACTCTGCGATGGTGTCTGGAAACAAAAATTAGATTCGTTTCCTTTGTCAGATATTAGGGTTTTAGAATGAGTCGATGTCAGCGAAATGTCACAAGTTAATTGCGGTATTAAAAGCTTATTTTTTATTTTTGATTAATGGATTAGAAAGTAACCTAAAACAGACTAACCTACCGTGTGTTCTGCATCTTTTAAATTGAACATGATCTTTCTTTGTTTCGAATCGACGTTTTTAACCAATACGTGCACTTTAGTCCCTAAAGTAAACGTGGTGCTCTGGCTAGAAATTTTTTGTTTGACTGCATCAAATTCGAACTCACCATTTTGGAAACTTGATAAAGGAATGAGACCTTCGGTTCGGTTCCTCTAACTCAACAAATACCCCGAAGTGTGTGACTCCACACGCTGTCCCTATGAAGTGTTGTCCGATAAATGGCTTCATGTAATGACATTTCAGTGCTGACTCAACCTCTCAGCTAGGGATTATGTGCTCGTAGTTATTAGAATTTATTGATTGAGCAGATATGTTTAATTTCATTTTTTCTCTTATATTCGCCAATCGCTTTTATTTTATAAACTTTATTTTTATGAGCAAAGCATGAGGCGAAGTGATTCAGATATGAATGAGATTAATTTAGTTCCAAACTGGAATTGCAAGGTAGGCGGTGTGATTACCTAAAGATGTATACCAAAGTGACTTTATTGAAAGTGATTAATGATGGTGTGGGAGAGGTAAGTGATTTGGGTATATAAACTTAGATAGAGAATAGTAAGGGCAGTAATAAGTGGAAGGGGATTGTGGCACCAACAACATTGATGCCACACAAAGAATTACAGTGCAGTTACTTCAGCTGCTTGTAAACCTTTGTTACCTTGTTCAACAACGAACGATACTTTTTGGCCCTCAGTAAGAGTTTTGAAGCCTTCAGAAACAATAGAACGGAAGTGAACGAATACGTCATCACCGCCATTGTCTTGAGAAATAAAACCAAAACCTTTAGTTTCGTTGAACCATTTTACTGAACCAGTTAATTTATTAGACATAGATACCTCTATATTTGATTGTTTTAAATATTGAATTTTTAGCTAATATCAAGTGCTACTATATGATTTTAGAGATAACTATTTTGTCGCAGGAACGTAAACGAGGAATTCGATGTGGAACTGAGAGAAACTTTGATCTTTAATTACATTAATAGCTCTTTCCGTAAGAGCTGATGTGCAGTATACCGACAAAATTAATAAAGGCTAGCCTTTTCTTTTTATTTTTTGAGTACACCAAGCGCATTGCTTTCAAAGCATACGCTTGGTGTATAAGACGGCGTGATGTTATAGGTGGCGTCGAGCGCTTAGTGTTTTCTGGTTGGGCCGTTACGAACGATGTCTTTACCATTGTCATATACGTGCTGCGAAACCCAGCGACCGAGGAGCAATTGGTGCTTTTCTCCTAATACGGCAACAAATGGACGGCCATCGGTATTAGAGGTGGCTAGCGCAACGCCAGTGACACCTTCAAGACCCAGAGCGCCGCTTTCTACTAAATGCAGAAATGCCTCTAACTCTTCAATCGTTTCGATTACATGGTTATCAATATTCATTGTATTCAATCTCTTCGAATTGCATTGCGGTCGCGTACTCTACCTAAGTTAAGCGTGGAAACCAAGCTTCTACGTGCGTCATGTAATGAGAGAACCTTGCCCTGCCACTAATCATCAATAAGTTAGTCTCGATAGTCCGGAACTTGCCTAGATTCAATGAGGCAGAAAACACTCTCTGGTTAGACATGAGTCACATAATGTTGTCTGGTTTATCTCATCAATACTTTTGCTATTGGATGGGGTGAAGGGGAGTGCAATAATTTGTGAAACTCTTTTCCTAAAGGCTGTTATGAAGAAAGTCCTGATTACCGGTTTTGAACCTTTTGGTGGTGACGCCATTAACCCCGCCTTAGAAGCGGTCAAGCAATTAGAGGCCGCGGCCATAAAAGGAGGTGTGATAGTTACTTGCCCAGTCCCCGTAGTTCGATATGACTCGGTGAAAGTCGTTATTGAAGCAATAGAAGCGCACCAGCCAGACTGTGTGATTACTGTAGGGCAAGCGGCCGGGCGTAGCGCGATAACCCCAGAGCGTGTCGCAATCAATGTCGATGATTTTCGTATTCCAGATAACGCTGGTCATCAACCGATTGATGAACCCGTGGTGGCTGATGGTCCTGATGCTTACTTCTCGACACTACCGATAAAGCGTGTTGTGCAAACATTGCAAACGCAGGGTATACCTAGCCAGATTTCCAACAGTGCTGGAACATTTGTATGTAACCACCTTTTTTATGGCATCCAACATTACTTGAAAGACAATCCGATTCGTCACGGGTTTGTTCATATTCCATTATTGCCAGAACAAGCAGCAGATGGCAGTCAGCCTTCTATGTCTCTGGAGATGATAGTCGAAGGGCTAAGGCTGGTGGCGCAAGTTTGTATTGCCAATGAAAACGACATATTGGTCAGCGGCGGGTCGATTTGCTAGTAAGTGTTTTAAAATCCAGTAAGTATATGAAAGATAATAATAAGCTCGTCGTTTGATGTTGTAGTAAATGTTAGCTTTGTCAAATTTCACAAGTAGCGAAAGGAGTAGCATTGAATAGTCAGGTTGGATGTTGTTCAAACTGGCATTCCTCTAGTACAGGAGGTGTTAGGGGCTAACTTTACGAAAGGCGAGTTATTATGAAAAGCAACAAAAGTAAGTCAATCGCACTTATCTCTGTCGTTGTTTTCGCGTTGGCTATTGCTGCGCTTAAATTCGAAAACACGCTCGGAGTTCTTCCCATCGTAGTCGCTATTATCGCGTTTTTTACTTGCGTTATTTATACCAGTAGATACCTGTCTGATATGAAGCGTTCAGAGTTGATAAGTCAACCCAAACAAGCTCGAAAAATGTGTTCCAACGCATCACGCAATGAGCTTGATGCGTGCGATAAAAAGCGTTGAAGCGAGTCACATTCTCCGTATACTTTGCTGGAGCATTAATGCACTAACGTGTCGGAGATAAGCATGTCAAATCGAGTACCAACCAACATACTGACCGGATTTTTGGGTGTCGGTAAAACGACCACGATTTTAAATCTACTGAAGAACAAACCGGAAAAAGAAAACTGGGCGGTTTTGGTCAATGAATTTGGTGAGATTGGCATCGACGGTGCATTGATGACCGACCAAGGCGCGCTGATTAAAGAAGTGCCGGGTGGTTGTATGTGCTGCACTGCGGGTGTGCCGATGTCGGTAGGTATCACCGCATTATTGCGTCAAAAACCGGACCGTTTATTGATTGAGCCGACAGGCCTTGGTCATCCAAAACAGGTTATCGCGACGCTTACCTCACAGCAGTATGAACCTTACGTTGATCTTAAAGCGACGATTGCCTTGGTTGATCCGCGTAACTTAAGTGATGAAAAGTATCTTTCTAACCAAAACTTCGTGGACCAGTTAGACAGTGCAGATGTGGTTATTGGTAGTAAGGTTGACCTATGTTCCAGCCACGACCTTGATGTGTTTAATGACTGGGTGACGGACCAATCCCCTTCAAAAGTATTCAGTAAGCTTATTCATGACGGTGAGTTGCCGATAGAAGTCTTGGATATTGAGCGGGTTTACGGCAGCGCTTCTTCCCATATCGAGTCACATCATCATGACCACGCTCATCAAGAGCCTCAATTCCAATTGGCGCCTGGTGAAGCCTTTGTGCGCAAAGAGAACAAAGGGCAGGGTTATTTTAGTTGTGGGTGGTTGTTTGGGGCAGAGTATAAGTTTGATTTTGAAAAGCTTTTCTCTATGCTTTCGGACTTGACCGCAGAGCGTGTTAAAGCAGTGGTCAATACGGATCAAGGTTGTTACGCGTTTAATGTTGCCAACCGAGTCGTGTCGGTGAATGAAATCAGCTTAGAAGGCTTTGAATCACGATTAGAAGTGATAGATTCTCAGCTGTTGCCATGGGATGAGCTTGAGCGAATTCTCCTTCAGTTATCTGGCATCAAACATTAAATCGCGCAAAGGTTAAACGAAAACGGTGAACCACTAATATATCTGTGCTCACCGTTTTTTCTTTTGTAGGATTTCAATGAGAAAAGTGAGATAAATCACTCAAATTCGGGTATAGTGCACGGCTAAATTTTTAAAGCTATTTTTAGTGGTTTGTTTAAGGAATACGCTCAATGTCATTTTCATCTCAAGGTTTTGCGCCAGAAGTGGTTAAAGCACTGGCAGAATGCGGTTATGAAAAGTTAACGCCAATTCAACAGAAGGCGATTCCAATGGCTCGCAAAGGCCATGATATTTTCGCTACAGCACAAACAGGTACTGGTAAAACGGCTGCGTTTTCTCTGCCTATGATTCAGCAGTTGCTAGACAGTAACCGTAGCGCTTCTCGTAAGACTGCTCGCGCACTTATCTTGGCTCCAACTCGTGAGCTTGCTGAACAAATTGCTGACAACATCAAAGCTTACACGAAGTACACGAACCTGTCGGTGGCTGCGATTTTCGGTGGCCGTAAAATGTCTTCTCAAGTAACGGCATTAGAAAACGGTGTAGATATCCTAGTGGCTACACCAGGTCGATTGGAAGAGCACATTGAACAAGGTAATGTCTCGGTCGCACACTTAGAGTTTTTAGTGTTTGATGAAGCAGACCGTATCTTGGACATGGGCTTTATTCACGCAGTACGTAAGATCATGCTAGATGTGGATACTGATCCGCAAATTATGATGTTTTCAGCAACGACTTCGAGCCAACTAAATCTGTTAGCAAAAGATATCCTGCGTAAGCCTAAGCGTATTGAAGTTGAGCGAGCGAATACGACAGCACAGACAGTTGCTCACGTGTTATATCCAGTTGATCAAGAGCGAAAAACGGAACTGCTTTCGGAGCTGATTGGTCGTAAGAACTGGAAACAAGTGTTGGTATTTGTGAACTACAAAGAGACCGCAAACGAAGTAGTAAAAGAGCTGAAACTTGATGGTATCAAAGCGGTGGTTTGTCATGGTGACCGTGCTCAAAGTGCTCGTCGTCGTGCGTTAGAAGAGTTCAAGTCCGGTAAAGCACGTGTCATGGTGGCTACCGATGTCGCTGCTCGAGGTCTAGATATTGAAGATTTACCTCACGTTGTGAACTATGACATGCCTTTCCTAGCGGAAGATTACGTTCACCGAATTGGTCGTACAGGCCGTGCAGGTAAACAAGGTCATGCCGTTTCATTTGTAAACCGAGATGAAGAGCTCACGGTTGTTCAGGTTGAAAATCTAATCCAGCAGCGAATTCGCCGTATTGAGCTTGCAGGCTATGAACCAAAACAGCGTGAATCTTACATTGAAAAGCTGCACTCAAAACCAGCGTTTAAGAATCGTCAAGGTCGTCGTAATAACCCGAACCAGTCGGCAACAGACCAAGGGTCGGCAGAGCGTCGTCTTGCTATGGTGAAGCGCCTGAAAGCGCGTCGTGGCGCAAAGTAAATTACATCCGTTTTAGATGAAAAGAGCCCCTCAATATAGGGGCTTTTTTTGTTTTGTCGTTTCGCGTTAATTTAGGCCAAGCATATTTGGCTCACCACGATAAATAATGCGATCGTTTCCTCGGTGAACACCAAACGTAACTGTAACAGGTGGATTTTCCTCTTCACTTGTCGTGTTATCCCAATCGTATTTCAGCCAAGGGATGCGATTACCTGAGCCGTCTAAATCCAGGTGGAATTGTATTTGCTCGCGTGCTGAGTCAATTTGGCTTGCAACGATATCGGTCATTCTGCCAATACTCATCGTTCCAACGCCAGAAAGCAGGGCGTTGTTTGCTAGCGCATGAGACCAAATTGGCGTGCTGAAGTAATATTCACCACTCGCCGTTGTTGAGCTGTCATCGAAGTTAGTCGTAAATCGACCGTTTTGCCAAATTTCCACATCAAGTGGCACTTTGATCACCATGCCTTGGTTGCCACCTACATCTTGAAAGTTCAAACGACCGAATCGAATGTCTGGTTGTTTTGTAAGCACTTCGCTATCGTCGAAGAAGTTTACCTCATCAACGGCTTTAGTCGTGACTAAACCTATTTGGCTGCTGTCACTGTTAGTCCCTTTATTAAATGGGCCATCAGGGTATTGTTTATCTGTCGTGTTCTTTTTCCAACATGGGCTATTGTTACAAGTCGCATTGGTCGAGGGCTTCTCGATCACAAACGTTCCAACACTCGCGCTACCCAGTAGTTTCCAGTCTACCTTCTTAGGCTTAGGCGGCAAAAACCGATCGGAGTATGAGCTTAGCTCGCCTAAGTCGAAATGTTGTTGAAGGTTAGATGAAAAGTGGACGTAGTTCTTCACGTTTTCCTTATTCGCATTGAGTGCGACAACATCGTAAGTGACTTTCTCAAAAGGTTGATTCATGTAAGCAAAAGTTTGGCCATGTGGGTAGTGCCATTCTTGGTCTTGCACTTGAAAATATTTTGGGTAAAAACGACCGATGTAACGATAGCTTTCGTTAACAGTCATACCTAGATATTTACTTTCTAGGTTTGCTTTTACTCTCAAGCTCCCGACTTCTTCCCAATATAATCCATTAAAGACGAATTGATCATTCTTGGCTGAATTATGCGCCTGAGCCAGTGAGTCACTACTTTTTAGCAATTTTGAGGTTTGGTTCGCTGTCTCTGATGGCGTATGTTGCTCACTCGACAAGACAACCGATGCTGCTGGAGCGTCATCAAGCATAAAATTACGGGTGATAGAGGCATCACAATAACGTGCTGATTCAACAGAACCACTTACAGAGCCGTCAGTTTGCCAAATGATCGGCTTCACTGTTAGAGAGAAAAGTTCTCCGGCGGCAATAAACCCATCTCCTTGTTCAGAGGTGCCAGAAGGCAAAGCACGTTGGTTGTCACAGATAGCGAATGTCCATGGTCGCGAGTGCACATTAAATGTCCCTTTCACTTCCACTCTGCCTTCTTCAGGGCACTCTTCAAATCCCTCACATTCAAAATGATCGGACAATGTCACTTCAAATATGCCGGACTCGTTCGTGACAAGACCATGTTCAGACAAGCCGTCTTTAAATTCCGCTGAATAGCTAAAGTTTCCTTCACTTCCTCCTAATGGTTGAACCAATGGATGAAAAACCTTAGGCGTACCATTGTAGTTGCTTGCGACTACAGGTTCGCCGGTGGAAGCACAAGCAAGCAATCGCGTATGCACGTTTTCTGGTTTACCTGCAATAACGCGTATTTCATTTAAAGTGGCGCTTTTCGTCTTTGAGTAGGCCTCAAACATAAATGGCGTAAACATAAAGCGAACAGTTTGATGCTTGCTGGTGTCTTCTGCCATAGTGAAAGTCAGCGTGTAGTTAGTACCTAACGCGATGGTATCAATATCGTTCGGGACCACTCGAACAACGAGCTCACCATTGTCGTCAGACATAAATTGGTTTGCTTTTAATGTCTGCTGACCTTTGATCACCTCTAAAGTGAACAAGTCAGGGTGTGATAGGGCTGCACTGACTTCTGCGCTTACAACTTCTCCATTATTGGTTGTCATTGCTGTAAATTGCGGAAGATCGTCGCCGCACATCAGTGCCATGTCGTCCGATGGTGTGACGCTTAGGTCGAAGTCGTTCTCTGATGGTGGCTGCATGCTGCAATTCGGAACATCTTGAGGGGTGATTGGACAGACTTGGGAAGAGTAGTGACAATCAGCCTCGCCCAATCCACAGTATTGCGTGTATTTGTTGTCTTGTGCTTTCGTTTGTGCACTTCCTGGCGTTTGTTGGATTTCACCACAAACTTGACTAGGCTGATTTGGAGCGTTGTTGAAGTTCAATGTTTGGAAGTATTTAATTGCTGCGGTGGAACTATAGAATGAGCCACTTAATGTAGCTGACGATCCTACAGATTCAGCCGTACCATAGATCGACATATCTTTTATAATCAGAGAGTTGTGCGCAGAAACATCACCGACGACAAAATGGTCTTGTAAAGGATGGTTTGTTTTTAGGTGTAGTGTTTCGCCTTGTGATTCGACCTTACCACAGATGTTTGTATTAAATATATTGGTCGTGCTGTGAGTCAAAATGTCACCAATAATGGTGTTGTACTCACCATTAATATGAAGGGCCTCACCTGTTAGCTCTATATCCCCATCGATGAGAACGTTATGCAGCTTTGTTGGATAAGCCGATAGAAGATCACCATAGATAACAGTGTGCTTGTTTTGGTAATCGTCGAGGTTTGATGCTTTCTCATTGTTAACCGTTAATCCGGTAGCGAGGGCGTGTAGAGAGATACGTTTATTGGGTTCACCAATTGTATTATTCCCCTCTAACACAATTCCATAATCTGCTTTTAATGTTATCTCTTTTTCCGGTAATGAGGAGACAATTTTATCACCAGCGGGTAGGACTAGTTTCCCTGTACAGCGATAAGTCGTGCCATCGCTTTCGATACTAAAACTCTTGTGTGAGCAAAGTTGACCTAACTCAGATAGATCTTTTACGTCATAAGTGGTGGCGTGTGAGGTTAGCGGTAAAAAAAGAACCGCAGTGAAAATACTGCAAAGACGCATCATCAAATGTCCTAATGAGTGGAACAAGATGGCATCAAGCGAGCGTGAGCAAATGCTCACTGAAATTGGAATAGCTGCGGTACTTTTTTGTTCTGAAGCCGCTTAGTTATTGAACTTTGGTTATTTTTTATTTCGTATGTCATACCAAAGTTTAGCGGCCTTATTACAACGTAAGTGTCAGGTTAGTTCAAGAGGCAAGTGTGATGTGTGTCGATTTATATGTGTAACTATTTGTTAGTTAAGGATAATAAGTAAGCATGTTGGTTCAGAATCAGGAAGGACGCGATCCTGATTCTGAACGTTTATAACGCTAGGCAGCGTGAACGATGAGTGGAGCCATCTGATATAACTCTTCTAGTATGGCTTTCGTTTGTCTCGAATACACCAGACAATCTCGATCGCCAACGAGCTGAATTGCTCTCACTTTACCTGCAACCAAACATTGCCTAATCGTGCGTAGAACCATTTGGATATCAATTTCTGACGCGCCATCAAGGCTGTTTTTGGTTTTTAGAGATCCAAGGTCGATACTAATGATTATTTGGTCGCAGTGGTCTAGGTAATTGCCGATCTGTTGCTTAACGTTATTGCGATGACGAAAAGAAAACTCTTTATCGGTTACCCAGTCACAACCTTGATCCTCCGCGTATTCCCACGTTTCTTGCTTTGTATCTTGTTCGCTAACACCAGCAAAAAATAATCGCACGTTTTGATAGCGAGAAAGAGCAAAATGGAATGCCGAGTCTAAACGTGGTTCAAGTGTTGGTTTCAAGTTCATGTCATGTCCAATATTTACCACACCCACTTCGTCTCGATAGGACACGACCACAGGTAACATGGACAAGATTGCCTCGGTACAGTTAGTGACTAAAACAGGAATTGAGTGGCGAGAAAGCGAAAGGCTTAATGCTTCCTGAAACTCGCCATTTTCCAGCTTGTCGTGGTTGAAGTGCCCAAAGTTTTCAGCGGTTTCATGATCATGCTGTTGGTATAGCCAATCGCTAGCATTTTCCAAACTTTGATCAGCTAATTCAAACGCGCCCTTAGACATGGGTGGCAAATACTCACACACTGTCATAAAAGAAAAAGGGTAATGCTGCGGCTGTTTCACGGTGTGGTGGAGTTTATAGCGTTTGAAAAAGCTTAACATGATGAATTACCTTTCTGGTGGTAGTGCCCTTGCCGCTTGCAGTACATGTAAAATAATGCGCTGCTTATCCTTTTCGACTCGGTGGGCCGGAGCCATCACCGAGACTGCGCCAATCAGTTTGCTTCCTTTCATTACCGGTGCGCTAATACCTGAAACACCAGGGTCAATCTCAGAAGTACTGACGGCATATCCGTGTTTACGGATGGTTGTGAGCTCTTTTTCCCACTCGTCACGTCGGTGATCTTGATTAAAATATCTCAAGATTTTCTCGCATCGACTTTGAGGCATAAAAGCGAGCATCACTTTAGATGAGGCACCGCGCAGCAGAGGTTGACTTTGACCCTGGACGAAGCTGCAACGCAGCGCCTGCATACTTTCTTTCTGTCTGACACAAAGCGCACGATAACCAGCTGGTACCATATAAGCGGCCATTTCCCCGGTTTGTTGTACCAACCTAGCCAGTATGGTTTCGACCATGTCGAGCCCATGTTGCGCGGTCTCATAGCTGTGCATGAGTAACAATGCCGCCGGACCAACGACAAATGTCTTGTCGTGAACGCTTTCTTCGATCAAGTTCCACTCTTTAAGCAGTTTTAAGTGTCGGTAAAGGCTGCTTAGAGGAACGTTCAATTGCTCGCTTAGCGTTTTCGCAGAAACTGGGAACGGACTAACTGCAACTTGCATTAACAACTGCAGTGATTTTTCGTTTACCTGGTTAGCATTAGCTTTGTTTGTCGTCATGAGAGTGTTGTAACGTGTTGTAGGAGTTACGACAAATATAATTCTTAATCACTGAGAAAAGAAAAATATTTTTAATGGGTAATTCTTACATGATGAGAAACAGACAGGTAAAGACTTTCGCAAGTACCGATAGACATAACATGGTGTCGAATTAAAGTCTCAGGTTTGAGGCGCTTGATACTAAATTGGAACAGGAGTGAATAAGACATTGTTTAGTTTGCGGTATTACTCAGCGTTTCGCATACTGAGTTAATCCAAACAAATAATGTTAAAAAACGTGAGTTGCTAGCGGGTATCGGAATCGAGGTACCATCTCAGTAAATCGGTTTTATAAAAGGTTACTTTTATATGCTGAATAAGGCGATTTTTAAAAAAGCCATCATTTTTCTTCTGCCTATTCCCTTGGTTATTGGAGAGGTTTTGTATTTAGCTCGTGAAAGCGTGCAAAACAATCTCAATCATTTATTAGAAAAAAATGTGCAAATTGCAGATGAAATTTTATTCCAAATAGAGACAGAAAACCGCACGGCGCTGCTACACCCTGAGCGATGTGAAGAGCTCCAGCAAAGCTTAATGTTTGAACGAGATATTGAAGAAATGCTCATTGTGAAAGAGGGAGTCATTACTTGTTCTTCGAAATTGGGAAGTATCTCTAAACCGTTAGCTGAGCACATCACCTTTCCCAAGGGACAAACGCTAGCGCTTGGTAGTGTTGATAGCTTGTACGATCAGTTCTTGCTAGTGGTAACGGAAGGAGAGCGGGGTTATCAAGCCGTAACGATTATCGATCATGACTACTTTAATGCGACAATAGGGTTTAACAACGATTTACGCCTAAAACGCTCTGCGCTGTTTATCCATGATCAAGTTTCACCAGAAGGAGCATTAAGAGCGGGAAGTAATCCTATCGGTATCAAATCGTCGCAAATGTTTGAGTATGAAGCTTTGAGTGAAGCCAGCGATCTTTTCGTCAAACAGAGAACACTTTCCTATTTTTTGTACTCAATTCCAATTATTTTCGTGATCTACCTTTGCTTGTATGCGTTGAATAAGTTTATTGATCCTCATCGCAATTTGATACTGGATCTTAAAAGAGCGATAAAAAGAGGAGAGTTGACCCTGTATTACCAACCGCAAGTTAACGTTGATACCGGCCAGTTATTCGGGTTTGAAGCGCTAGTGCGATGGGAGCATCAAAGTAAGGGGTTCATTTCTCCGGACGAGTTTGTCCCTGCGGCAGAGCAAAGTGGATTGGTTTTTTTACTTACTGATTTCGTTCTGGATAAAGCGGCAGAGGACTTCAGTAAATTAGGCTTTGATCAGCCTGTCCACCTTGGTATTAACGTGCCGCCTGGTTATTTAGTCGGACCAAACGCGATCAGAAAAATTCAATTGCTCGACAGACAGTTGAGCCGAAACAAAGTCTCATTAGGGGTAGAGATAACGGAGCGTCAGCTCATTGATTCAGAGGCGAGAAAATGCATTGCAGCGCTGCGAGTGCATGGTATTGATGTGCTGATCGATGATTTTGGAACTGGCCAAACCTCGTTAGCATTTCTACAGCACATGCGCATAGATTACTTAAAAATCGATAAGTGCTTTGTCGAAACCATTGGTATTCCTAGCCTTAGTGCTTCTGTCTTAAAAGCGATGGTTCACTTCGCGGAAGAATTACAAGTACAATTGATCGCTGAAGGCGTGGAAACCATAGCGCAAGCTGAACACTTAAAGCAGATGGGAGTGAGATATCATCAGGGATACCTGTACTCCAAACCATTACCTTATGAGAAGCTTGCGCAGCGAAGTCATTATGATTGGTAGACGTTAGCTCTATAACACTGAGCATTTTCATCAAACACAAACTCTAACTCATTTTTGATGCTATCTAAGCGGTCTTCTTGGTAGTGAGACACATACAATAGTTGGCTTAAATTCTCTCTAGCGATGAGTTCAAGTGTGTTCTTAACTAACCGTCTACCCAAAAAATCTAACCCTTGATACGGCTCGTCCAAAATCAATAATGTGGGTTGTTTCACGATGGCTCTTGCAATCAGTAATAGTCGCTGCTGACCGTACTCTAATTGCTTGAATGAGGTTTTTTTGTACTGGCTCATATGTAAGATATCGAGCCACTCGTTTGCAATATTCATCTCTTTGCGAGTTGGCTGGTTATACAACCCAATCGAATCGTAAAATCCTGACAAAATGACTTCTAATGCGCTGCAATTGACTCGATATTGGAGGTGTAGCGCTGAAGACACCATGCCGATATGCTGCTTAATTTCCCAGATTGTCTCGCCAGTACCACGCTTTTTACCAAAAATATCAATGTCATTGCTGTAGCATTGCGGATGATCGCCAAAGATCAATCCAAGTAAGGTACTCTTTCCACAACCATTTGGACCTTTGACCTGCCAATGTTGGCCCTTGTCTATGCGCCAGTTCAAGTCAGTAAAAATCTTCTTATCGGTGTATTCGACAGCCCCATTCTTTAGTTCAAATATTGGGTTGTTGAATGGAGTCGAGTGCTTATGCTGACGTATCAAGCTCATCATTTCTTCACTCTGTTGCTTTGACTGAGATTTAATTTGTCCAATGATTGGATGATTATCCCAACTGGACTTATCCATTGTACTATCAAGCTTTCCTGCACTGAAAAGCGCGATGCTATTGAGCCACTCAGGCATGTCAGATTCGCGAGAGAAGGTTATGAGTAGTTGCACATTTTGAGAAAGCGAGTGTAAATAGCGAGCGAGGGCAGCTCGGTGCGCAATATCTAAGCCAGTAAATGGATTATCGAGTAATACTAAGTCAGGTTGTGTGGCTAAAGCTCGGGCGAGCATTACTCTTCTGGTTTCTCCGGTAGAGAGAACGCGGAAGCCACTATCTTTAAGATGACTTAGGTCGAGATCATTAATTAGCTGTTCAGTTAAGTTGGTGTCTTGGCTCTGCTCTAGGATTAATGAATAAACAGTGCTTCCTTGGTCGATACGATCAAGAAAATCCGTATCATCCTTTTCTAATTCTCTTTCCAGTAATCGCTGTTGCTCTGATAACGACACTTGCGCAACGGACAGCCCATTTAGCTCAATTTCCCCACTATCTGGTGACATTTCATCACAAATAAGGTCTCCAAGCAGAGAGCCAATATCTCCATCCGCGCTGAATATCCCCCAAGACTGCTGAGTGTTAATTTTCCAATCGTCAATAAACAAGTGTGTCGTGTTTCTCTTGGCTGCAAGCTGACGAAAGTGAATAGTCATTGTGTTTGTCTTCCTTGTTTTCGCTTTAGTGGATTACTTATAACAATTTACGAACTCAGTACGGAAGCGCTTTTGTGTATTAATTTTGAACAGCACTCAGTCTTGTGCATATTAACGAAGCCTTGTATTAGAGGATAAAAATGCGACTAGAGTCATTAAGTAACAAGTAAACCTATCAATAATTTTGTTTTATTTTTGAATCAACCTATCATTATGCATGTAAATGTTATGCTGATAAATTCATATTTGCCGTTTGTTAATTAATCAATGTTAGGACACATGTTTATGAGTGAAACGGAATACGATTACCCTTCGAGTTACAGCCTAGTTTCCATTACCGATACCTCCAGTTACATCAAATATGCCAGTGAAAACTTTAATGAAGTAGCGGGGTTTGATGAAGGGGAGCTTATCGGTAAACCCCACAATGTTGTGCGTCATCCTGATATGCCAAAACAGGCTTTTAAAGATTTATGGACTCACCTGAAAACTGGCAAACACTGGATGGGAATGGTCAAAAATCGACGTAAAAACGGTGGCTATTATTGGGTTGACGCGTTTGCTTCTCCTATAAAATCTAATGGTGAAGTTGTGGAATACCAATCAGTGAGATTTAAACCTGAGCGCATACACATCCAGCGAGCGGAAAAAGCGTATTCGAAGCTTCGAAATAATCGTAAGCCGTGGAAAATGTATCTTCCTCGTACACGTTTGTGGATGAGATCGGCCTTCTTCCTTTTAATTTCAAACCTTCTTGGCTTACTCACTCTACAAATGAATCAATCACCAGTGATAGCGTTTAGCGTTGTTGCGTTACTTTCCGTTTTCTCTATTTATGTATTAACCAGACCAGTTGAAAAGCTCGCTAAACAGGCTAGGCAAGACTTCAACAATCCACTCATGGAATATATTTATTGCGGAAGAATCAACGATCTGGCTGAGATTGAGCTGGGTATGAAGATGCGTAAGCAATTTGCCAATGCGCTATTGGGGCGCGTTGGCGTGTCTGTAAAAGATTCTTGCGAAGAAACGCGCGCAAGTGCTAACAGTGCTGCGACAAATAGCCAGCAAGTGACGGAGAATTTAAGCGCACAGAAAGTGGAGATTGACTCGGTCGCAACAGCGGTCAACGAGATGCAAGCCTCTTCATCTGAGATATCAAATAATGCTCAAGCGACCGCCGAGGCTACGTTAGAAGCGCAAAATACGATGATAGACAGCCGTAGCGTTATCGATAATGTTAACCAATCGGTACTAGAGCTGGTGGGTGAGCTCGGCGAAATATCTAAAGTGGTCATACGGTTGAACCAACAAACCGAGCAAATTGGAACCGTTGTTGAAGTCATCAATGGTATTGCCGAACAAACTAATTTATTAGCGTTGAACGCTGCAATTGAAGCCGCGAGGGCAGGCGAACAAGGCAGAGGGTTTGCCGTTGTAGCAGATGAAGTGAGAACCTTAGCTAAAAGAACTCAGGAATCGACAACAGAGATTAAATCGGCCATTGAAGGGATTCAAAATGGGAGCAAATCAGCGGTTTCTGCGTTAGAGAAAGGTAACGAAATGTCGACCGGAACGGTAACATTGCTGGGTACTGCTTTGGATAGCATTCAACAACTGGAGTCCCTTGTTCAGGACGTCGTCGAACGAAACCAACAAATTGCGGTCGCGATAGAAGAGCAGGTTTATGTAACGGATGAAATAAATGAAAACATCCAGTCGCTTAATTTAAAGTACAGTGAATCGTATGAACTGATGACTGAAACGAATCATATGAACACCAAAGTGCAAAATTGCACCAATGACCTGTCTGAAATGATTAAGAAGTTTGCTTAAACTTTAGAAAATCGGAGTTAAAAGCCCGCTAAACATTAGCGGGCTTTTAACTGGAATATAGTGAAGTGCCGGATTCGTTTACGATCGAGGATTTCTAAATCTCGTTTTTGTAAGAGCTAAAACGACGAAAGCTCGCAATAAATGCGAGCTCTCTAAATAAGTGGCGGAGAGATAGGGATTTGAACCCTAGATACGCTATTAACGTATGCCGGTTTTCAAGACCGGTGCTTTCAACCACTCAGCCATCTCTCCGTTGTGGGCGGTATAATAAGGAGCATAGTCCGACTTGTAAAGTGCTGAATTATAATAGAAGTACTGTTTGCTTGTTTTATGATCACTGATGTGATGTTGGACAGTTTGAAAACGGAGTGAAAAAGGGACAAAAAGTACCAATTTATAGAGTTTTTACTTTATATTGGTGCACGTCAATAAAATGGTGTTTTATTGTTATCTTGCTGATATATAAGACATAACATGCTTTTAGGGTACATGTGTTCGCCCGAAAGTATTTGCAAGACTTTGTGAACTAATTCAAAATTAACTGGTATAGCCAGTTGTGCTTAGAATTCTTAAGGGTGTTTATGAAGGTCACAAATCTATTTAAAGACAAAGTTGATGCGATTTCTGCTCATCAATCCGAGTTTATGAATTGGATGTCTCCAACGTTACGCGATTATTGGAGTGACTTTTTGGGGAAAGCTCAAAATAGCTTTCTTTTCTCAAAAGTTCGTGATCACCAGCAACCAGCCGTCAACGAAGAAGTTGCACCTCAACCTGCACCGATCGTAATGGCACCTGAGGCTCAAAAGCTTTATGACGAGTTAAGTGAAAAAATTGGCGAAGTTATTCACACTGGTGATTGGGTTCATGTGTCTCAAGAACGTATTAACCAATTTGGTGCGGTAACGGAAGACATGCAATGGATTCATACCGATCCAGAGCGTGCTTCAACTGAATCTCCATTTAAGACAACTATCGCTCATGGCTTTTTAACATTAGCATTGCTGCCTAAACTGACGGATTCAGTCGATCCAGACAAGCCAATGTTCCCAACAGCTAAAATGGTAGTTAACTTGGGTTTAAACCAAGTCCGTTTCCCTTACCCTGTCAAAGCAGGCAATAATGTTCGTGCAGTCAGCACGTTAACAAAAGTAACGCCAATCAAAAAAGGTTTGGAGATTGAGCGCGAAATTAAAGTGGAAATTGAAGGTATTCGTCGACCTGGTGCGGTTGTGGTCTCTGTAATTCAACTGCATTTCTAATTCCGAAACCGGATAGAACACGACATAGTAAAAGAGAGCATCAGGGTGCTCTCTTTTTCATTTTTACTGATTAAAGTTTTTTACTGGCGTATAACCGTAATCTGCAATCGCTTTTTGTCCCTGCTCTGAACGAAGGAAAGCGATAAAACCTTTACCTGCATCGCTAATCTTATCTACTTTGTATAGCACTAGGAATGGTCGCGCCAACTTGTACTTATGATTGCTAATGTTTGTCGAGGTTGGGTCAATACCATCTAACTGAATCGCCTTGATCGAGCGATCTACTGACCCTACAGAGATAAAACCAATGGCGCGAGTGTTATGGTTAACAATGGTTTTTACCATGCTGTTGCTGTTTACAACCAAGTTGTTTGGGCTGATATCCGAGACAAGGCGATCATTAACGATTTTGGTCAGTCCCAGCAAGCTTTCGAAGCTGTAACGTGAACCTGAAGACGCTTCTCTAGTAACCACCGCGATAGGCTGATCTGCGCCCCCGACCTCTTTCCAATTCTTAATCTTACCTTTGTAAATATCAAACAGCTGTTGCTGAGAAAGGTTTTCTACAGAGTTGGTACGGTTTACAACAACAGCGAGGCCATCATAAGCGATAGGGTATACATTGAGATCTTCACCTTTTTCGCTTTCAGTCAGATAGCGAGAGCTCATGCCTATTTCGGCTACTCCTTTATTGACCATGGTGATACCAGCACTCGAACCAATGCCCTGAACAGCAACGTAATCGTCTGGGTGTGTTTTGTTGTATTCCTCAGCAAGTACATCCATCACACGAGCAACCGACGTTGAACCCGAGATGTTGATTTCTTTTGCAATGGTAGGGAGGGAGACTGCTATGGCCAATAACGTCGCCACAGTAAAACGTAACATATTAAACTCCATATACGGGATAAAGCAGAGTTTATGATATTGCGTTCAGGTTACACTTTTGTGAACTGTTAGCGCTAAACAGGGGAATTGTTTCTAGTCAAGAGGTGATGGAGCTAGCGTTTCCAAGTGGACTGAGATGATAATATAGCTATCTTATACTTGAGTTAGGTAGATAACTACCATCGGTGATGATGTAAAGGTTATATACTAGGATCGACAGCTCTAACTATCATCCATCGGGAGAACGTTGATGTCAGTGTCCCAAATGGCGACAAGTCGTTTATACAAATCAGTTCAATCGCTCTGCTCTGCGCGTAATGCTAACTTGCCTGTCGAACAGGGCAAGTGCCTCTATGAGCTAGTAGAAAATGGCGTTGAGCTTCATCGGGCGCATTTTCTCCTCGACTCCCAGCATAGCGAGTATACTTCTCCCGTCGCGAAGATCATGTTTGATGAGGAAAACCAACTTTGGTATTTCTATGTTCCCACATATCACAACGAGCTGTTAAGGTGGGTGCCTTATAAGCCACTTCCATTTAGCCGAATGCTTGAGGACTTACTCAACGAGTTGGAGCGCGATCCTCAAGCGTGTTTTTGGGAATAGGGCGAGCCCAACGGATGCGAATGCCGACATGATTTATACTTTAGGCCTAACAACTTGGTTTCTAAAGTCTTTGGGGGTCATGTTGTAAACGGATTTAAATGCTGTACTGAAATGCGCTGCACTTTTAAAGCCAGACTCAAACGCTATTTCTGTTATTGATTTTTCTGACTTGCGCAGTTGGGTTGCTGCGAAGTTTATCCGTTTCACCTTTAATATCTGAGAAAACGAAAGATCATCTGCGGCGAGGCGACGTTTTAAGGTTGCGATGGACATGCTCATATGAGCCGCTAAGCCTTCTAGCGTGATGTCTTTTTCAATATTACCCTCAATGTACTTAATGGCTTTTTGAGAGTCGCTCAGGCTACTTGCATCATCTATGATAGATAGGATGTTTGGCTCTACCTCAACCATCAACGACAGCAATGCCATTGCGATATGGCTTTGTGTGTAGTCTGGAGCATTGCGACTCGCTAACTTAACCAACATGTCCTTCAATTGTGCTACTTCGCTACTGGATTGCGTTGAAAAAGGATAGAAGCGCCTTTCTTCCGTTTTGGAACGTAGCATCGGGTGCGCTTTCTTAAAGTCACAGAATATATTTGGATTGAAGACTAAAGCCAGTGCTTTAAAGCCTCCGTCACTAGAGACGGCTTCTGCACTGCTCAGATCTGCGGAGTTATAGAGTGTGAAATCTCCGGCTTTAAGTTCAAATTGCTCGCCATTAGGTTGATGAACTAATAGGGCACCTTCTTCAACAATATATAACCCATTATGTGTTGCAGTGTAACGCTCACTTTTGCGCGCAGTGAAGTGATTAAAGCGAATGATCTCAATGTTCGGCATACTCTTTCTTATCGTTTTACATAACAAATAAAAAAGGCGCTCAATAGAGCGCCTTTTAACTTCATTCGGTATTACTCACTTACAGTCTGTTCTGTTTGTGCTGCTGGTTGTTCAGCGAATACCTGGGTTGGCTTTGCAACTAAACTGCGGTTTTCTTGGTTTACGTCCGTAAGGACAATTTCCAATGTATCCCCAAGTTTGTATACGATCTCTTTATCGATAGAGATGGTACCGTTGTCGCCATTGCACTCAATTCTTTCTTTATTATCAAGAATTAGTGCACCAGGAATAAAGGCTGCTGCGCCATTTTCGAGAAGTCGGACACGTGCGCCTGCACGATTAATATCGAAAATCTCACCTGTGAAACAAGTTTTCTTACTCGGCTCATCAGCAAGCGTGCGTGCATATAGCCAATCTGAGACATTTCGCTCAGCGATTTTATGATGTTTACGATGTAGAGCTAGCTCTTCGCCTACTTGGTCATCTGGTTTTTGTACGGGTTCTTTACCAAGGATGACGGCCTTCAACATACGGTGGTTGATCATATCACCGTATTTACGAATTGGTGATGTCCAAGTTGCATAGATGTCTAAACCCATTGCGTAATGAGGCAGAGGCTGATTACCCACCTCACTGTATGCTTGGAACTTACGAATGCGGTTATCTAGATAAGACGTTTCTTGAGCTGCCAACCAGCGGCGCAACGCAGCAAAGCCTTCTAGCGTAGCAATAGACTCCGCTGTGAACTCCAACTGGCCTTCTGGATTGACAAGTTGAACCACTTCTTCAATCTTCTCGTTCTTGATACCTGCATGCGTATTGAAGACACCTGTTTCAAATTTATCGCGTAATGTACGACCTGCACAGATGTTTGCGGTAATCATGGATTCTTCAACAAGACGGTTTGCACTGCGGCGCATGTCTGCGTGGATAGCGATTACATCGTTATCTTCACTGAGCTCAAAACGGTAGTCAGGACGATCAGGGAAGACCACTGCGTTTTTCTCACGCCATTCAGCGCGAGCAAGAGAGAACTCATAAAGATCACGAACGATGGTCGCGATCTCTTCAGATGGCTGCCATGCTTCAGAGCTGCCGTTTTCTAACCAATCAGACACGTGATCGTATGCTAGGCGTGCATGTGATTTGATGTTTGCCGCGAAGAATTTAATATCGTCGCCAATCACACCATCTTTACTTACCGTTACGGTACAGCAAATAGCAGGGCGGGTTTCACCTTCAATCAGAGAACATAGGTTGTCCGCTAAATCGCGAGGTAGCATCGGGATGTTGCGTCCTGGAAGATAGATAGTATAGCCACGCTCACGCGCTACTTTATCCATTTCATCTTCAGGTGTGATGTAAGCGGTTGGGTCCGCAATAGCGATGGTGAGTTCGAAATCGCCAGATACGGTTTTCTTCGCGTACAGCGCATCGTCCATATCTTTAGTCGATTCACCGTCGATAGTGACGAATGGAACATGAGTCATGTCTACGCGTTCTAGCTCCGCGTCGTCTTTCAGTTCCCAGTTATCGATGCCTGCTGGCTCAGAGTTTGGTAGATCGTTTTGAGCAAGCGTTACCCACCAAGGCGCAATTTTATCATTCGCGTCAGTGATTTTTTCAGAAATTTCTACGAAGAAAGAGTTATCGCCTTTTAGAGGGTGGCGAATAAGATGTGCGACAACCCAATCACCTTCGGCGAACTCGTCAGGTTTTAGACCTTTCTTTAGTTTCGCTTTAAGAGATAGCTTTTTAAGCTGTGGGTGATCAGGTGCTACGTTGAGCTTGCCTTTGAACATTTTTACTCGACCAATAAAGCGAGTCACGGCTTGTTCTAGCAGCTCTTGTGGCTCTGCAACTTCGCGTTCATTTTCGGTGCGGATAATGGCGATGACTTTGTCACCGTGCATGCACTTTTTCATGTACGCAGGCGGGATGAAGAAGCTCGTCTTACTGTCCACTTCCAAAAAGCCAAAGCCTTTATCTGTGGCTTTTATTGAGCCTTCTTTTTTAGGCAGGTTTTCTTGGATTTGCTGCTTAAGCTGAGCGAGTAGTGGGTTATCTTGAAACATCTTTTCTTAAATTACCTATGGAGTTGGGCACACTATAATCATTGCGAGCTATTATTACTACCTGTGGAGCGTAATTTCGCCGTGAATTTTGCCAATTTAACCACGAGAAATTGGCTTAAATATTGATGAAATTCTCATCTGTGAGTTACGCGAATCTACGGGGAATGGTAGGGTTGGTGGAAAAATATGCTAAAAATACCATTGTTGAGAATAAATTGTGATGTAATTCAATTTTTTCTGGATTTTTTTATGCTTTTAAGGAATAATCCGCCTCCCTTAGTCGTCCCTAATGGCTTATCGCGGTTGTGTACTGTGCTGTGTTCCCGTCTGAATGGAATCAGTATCTGGATGGATCAGTATCGAATTGGAAGAGCATATGGGACTGTTTTTTTGTTTAATTAAGTAGGATCCCAATGCAAGATTCTGTTATTCAATTCAGTGATTTATCTCTGAATGATTCTATCCTTTCTGCTCTAGACGGAATGGGTTTCGTGTCACCAACTCCAATTCAGGCTGCGGCAATCCCACACCTATTGGAAGGTGCTGACGCGCTGGGTAAAGCTCAAACAGGTACAGGTAAAACAGCAGCGTTCTCTCTGCCTCTTCTCAACAAACTCGATCTAAACCAACGCAAACCGCAAGCGATTGTACTTGCTCCGACTCGTGAGCTGGCAATTCAGGTTGCAGCGGAAATGAAAAACCTTGGTAAAAACATCAAAGGTTTGAAAGTTCTAGAGATTTACGGTGGCGCATCTATTGTCGACCAAATGCGTGCTCTTAAAAGTGGCGCTCATGTAGTTGTCGGTACTCCAGGCCGTGTTCAAGATCTTATCAATCGCGAACGTCTACACCTAGACGAAGTTAGTACTTTCGTTCTTGATGAAGCAGACGAAATGCTAAACATGGGTTTCGTAGATGACGTAACTGCGATCATGGAGCACGCTCCAGAGTCAGCACAACGCGTTCTGTTTTCTGCAACTATGCCTCCAATGCTGAAGAAGATCGTTGAACGTTTCCTTCGTGACCCTGTAACGGTTGACGTTGCTGGTAAAAACCACACTGTAGACAAAGTTCAACAACAGTTCTGGGTAGTGAAAGGTGTAGAGAAAGATGAAGCAATGTCTCGTCTTCTTGAAACTGAAGAAACTGACGCGTCAATCGTATTCGTACGTACTCGTCAAGATACTGAGCGTCTGGCTGACTGGCTATCTGCACGTGGCTTCAAAGCAGCTGCACTGCACGGTGACATTCCTCAGTCTCTACGTGAACGTACTGTTGATCACATCAAACAAGGTGTTATTGACATCCTAGTTGCAACTGATGTTGTAGCTCGTGGTCTTGACGTTCCACGTATTACGCACGTATTTAACTACGACATCCCATTTGATGTTGAGTCATACATCCACCGTATCGGTCGTACTGGCCGTGCTGGACGTAAAGGTAAAGCGATCCTTCTAGTTCGCACTAACCAAATTCGTATGCTTCGCACTATCGAGCGTGTAACTAAGTCATCTATGGAAGAAATCCAACTTCCTCTACGTGACCAAGTTGCTGAAGCTCGTCTAGCTAAGCTAGGCGCTGAGCTTGAAGCAGAGAAAGAGCACAAAGCACTAGACAAATTTGCTGAGTTGGTAGAGAAACTACAAACTTCTCTAGACATCGACCCTGCAACACTTGCTGCTATGCTTCTTAAGCGTCAGCAAGGCAAACGTCCTCTGTTCTATATTGGCGAAGACCCAATGGTTGAAGCAATTGAGCGTGACAAGCAACGTCGTAAAGAGCGCCGTGAAGGTGGTCGCGACGGCGGTCGTAACTTCAACAACCAAGACTGGGATACTTACCAGCTTCAAGTTGGTCGTGAGCAAGGCGTTCAAGTTAAAGACATCGTTGGCGCTCTAGCAAACGAACTAGGTCTAGGTAAAGGTTCTATCGGTGCGATCAAACTAGCTCAAGGTCACACATTCGTACAGCTACCTAAAGCAATGACTTCAGACGCGGCGAACAAGCTAAGCAAACTACGTATCCGTCAACAAGATGTTGGTGCTGTAGTATGTGACTTCGATGATTTCCGCGAGTCTCGTGGTGGTCGCCGTGACGGTGGTCGTCGCGATGGTGGTCGTCGTGATGGCGGTGGTTACCGTGGCAACCGCGAAGGCGGCAATCGTGGTGGTGATCGTCGTGAAGGCGGTCGTCGCGAAGGTGGTTTCCGTGGTAACCGTGACGGCAACCGCGATGGTAATCGTGAAGGTGGCGAACGTCGTTTCGATCGCAACCGTGGTGGTGATCACCGTGGTGCACATCGTGGTGAACGTGGTCACGGTCGTGGCCGTCGTACAGACGCATAATCACGAGTGATTAAAGCGACGGTTTAAGTTGCTACAAAAAGAATTGAAAGCCGAGCAAAGCGCTCGGCTTTTTTATGCGCGTCTAATACGGTTTTGCTTTTCATCGTGTTTGTTTACCCAACTTATTACTTCGTCTAAGGGCAGGGCAGAACAAGTAACCCTGAATGATGTCACAGCCTCGACTTCTCAAAAAATGCAGTGTGTCCATGTCTTGAACGCCTTCTGCTACGACCGAATACCCTAATCCATGTGCTAGCGCAATCGTGTTCTCAACGATAGAGCGGGAGCCTTCAGTGCGGCTTGCTGTGAAAAGAAATTAACCAGCTTACCTTGAAACGTATTATCAATCTTTCGACGTTTTTGAGGTTATCTCATAATTTGAATCAGTCATTGGCCTTCAGGTTGTGTCATGTCTTCGATAGACTCAAAGTAGTATTTACGATAAGGGAGCCCAGTAAGAGCGTCATGGACGGCATTGCGCTTCTCTCTTTCAGCAACAGTATGAAGCTTTAATATCGAATCGTTGCTCCACTTAATCACCAGCACGACAAAGATACTGCCGCCAAAAAGTATAAGAGAAACCCCCGTTTCTAAGAGAGAAGTAATAGGTTTTTGCATGATAGCGTGCAAAAAAACGGCATAAGCAAAAATGAAACAGCTGATTAACAATAATAGGAAAGTCCACCCGGTTACGTCAGTTTTCGAGCAGATGTTTTTTGTCATCTGCCATCCCCAGCAGAGCAAAATCAAACCTAAGATCACTAATAGAAATGCAATAGTGGGCACATTATTACCCCGATTTATTGATTGGTTTGTTATTTTTGTTCACCCAATAAACAACGTAGCTTATATATCTGACTTTGTACAAATTGACCTATTCATAAATTATGTTTAACAAGTGATATTTTTTAGTCTTCAAATAAAATCAAAACTTGCTACAGATCAACAAAATTTGTTCAATCAAATCGCTTTTACTAAAAGATTGTTGAAAGATTAAAAAATTATTGAATAATAGAGGGGCAAACAAGAAGTACGCAGCGCACAAGCGCTATTACAACCTCTGCTCTACAACAGGATAACTATTTCATGTCTAATTCGTTTGTACTGGTGATCAACTCTGGTAGCTCTTCATTAAAATTTGCTGTTATTGATTCTGAAACCGGTGAAGCTTTGGTATCAGGTATTGGTGAGTGTTTTGGCCTACCTGAAGCTGAAATCAGTTGGAAATATCAGGGAGAAAAAACCGTTGAAGCAATTCCAGCTGGCGGTAACCATCATCAGTACGCTGTTGAGCGAGTGGTAAAACTACTCGAAACTCTAGGTTTGAGCTCAAAATTTGTCGCTGTAGGCCATCGCATTGTCGCAGGCGGTGAAACCTTTAAAGGAACTGTGAAAGTTGATGAAACAGTTATTCAAGAAGTAGAGCGCCTTGCTGAACTTGCACCACTTCATAACAAAGCGAACGCTGAAGGCATGAGAGCGGCAATGGCGGCGTTCCCTTCACTGCCTCAATTTGCTGTATTCGACACTGCTTTCCACCAAACAATGCCAGCCAAAGCCTTTATGTACGCACTTCCTTACGAGCTTTACGAAGAGCATAAAGTGCGTCGTTACGGTGCTCATGGCACAAGCCACTACTACGTAAGCCGTGAAGCAGCGAAAATGCTAGATAAGCCGGTTGAAGAAAGCAGCTTTATCACTGTGCACTTAGGTAACGGTGCATCAGTGAGTGCGGTTAAAAATGGCGAATGTGTTGATACAAGTATGGGTTTGACGCCGTTAGCTGGCCTAATGATGGGCACTCGCTGTGGTGACCTCGACCCAAGTGTTATCGAGTTCCTTTTCCGTAAAGGCTGGGAAAAAGACGAAGTGTTCGAGATGATGAACAAGAAGTCAGGTTTCTTAGGTGTATCTGGTGTGACAAGTGATGCTCGTGGCGTACTAGAAGCAATGGAAGCGGGGAATTCACGTGCGAAGTTGGCATTTGAGATCTTCACTTACCGCGTTGCGAAATACATTACATCCTACCTCGCGGCTCTGGATTCATTAGACGGCATCATCTTCACTGGTGGTATTGGTGAAAACTCACTACCAATTCGTCGTGAAATCTTGAAAAACCTAAAACTGTTAGGTTTTGTTGAAGATCAGAAAGGTAACGAAGATGCAAGATTTGGTAACGCAGGTGTTATTGCAACATCTGAGTTGTTAGGTGCCAAAGCTCTTGTTATTCCTACTAACGAGGAATTTGTGATAGCCAAACAATCGGTTGAGCTATTGTAATATATAACGAAAACAGAAAGTTAAAAGCGAGCCTCGTGCTCGCTTTTTTTACTTAAAGCAATTTGACAATTACTCTTTGGGTTTCAGAGCTTCGCGCTTTTCGATTAAAAAATCCATCAAGACGCGGATTTTTTTCGGCATATGCTCTCGTGAAGGTATATACAAATAAAACCCTGGAAACTCTTTGCACCAAGGTGTCAGAACTCGGGTCAATCTTCCCTCATTTATGTGCTTTTCCACCCATAAATCAATATGCTTCACTAAACCCACACCCTGTATTGCAGCTTGTAACATACTATAGTCATCATTAAAAATAGCATTGCCTTTAGGCTCGAAAACGAGGGTGCGCTTTGCAACATCTGGAGAGGTTAGCGACCAATGATCAATTGTTCCGCTAGAGGTAAAACGATAAGCAAGGCAATTGTGATCTTCTAAATCCTCAGGAGTTTGAGGTAGTCCATTTTGCCTAAAGTATTCAGGAGAGCTCACTATTGCCGTTGTTAACGGCGGAGTAATAGGGATCGCAACCATATGTTCATCTAAGCTTAATCCTAAGCGAATGCCAGCGTCAACGCCTTCTGCGACGATGTTAGAAAACCCATCATCCATGATTAGCTCTAGGCGTATTTTAGGATAACGAGAGAGGAACTCACCTAGATAGGGCTCAATAAGCAGCCGAGCAGCGGTTCTTGATACACTGATACGGATTAATCCCGAAGGCTCAAGATGAGAGTCGTTCAATTCGTTAACGACCTGCTCAATGTTCACCAATGAAGGTTGCAAAATATCAAGCAGACGTTGGCCTTCTTCCGTCAGCGACATACTTCTGGTGGTTCGATTAATTAACCGAACTTGTAGCTGTTGTTCTAACGCTTTTAGGTGTTGTGATAAGGCAGCACGGGTTACCCCCATTTCTAAGGCTGCTTTAGTGAAACTGCGATGGCGAGCAATATGTGCAAACCACGTCAGTGATGAAATTAAAGAAGGTTCTATTCTCATTTGTTAAGTATAACTAAACAGTCATGTAGATAAAACGATATTTATCCGAAACAGTGTGTTGACTAATATTACATCGAAGCTTAGGTCAGCCTGAGATGAACAGTTAACCTCTAATGGAGAATGTCGCTATGTCTAAAGTCACTTTCAAAAATCTCAATGGTCAAGGTATTGAGATTTCAGCGGTTATCAACTTCCCTACAGATTTTGATGCAAGTAAACAATATGCGGCGGTTGTTGTTTCACACCCAGGTGGTGGCGTAAAAGAGCAAACCGCAGGCCTATATGCGAGTAAACTTGCAAAAAGCGGCATAATTGCCATTGCGTTTGACCGTTCGTATCAAGGTGAAAGTACAGGTGAGCCTCGCCAAATGGAAAACCCTTACACGAGTACTGAAGACGTGAGCGCAGTCGTCGACTATCTGACAACGTTAGAGTACGTCGATAACGATAAAATTGGCGCAATGGGGATTTGTGCTGGTGCGGGCTATAGTGCAAATGCAGCGATCAATGATCGTCGAATCAAAGCACTGGGTATGGTTAGTGCCGTAAACATTGGCCAAATGTTCCGTAATGGTTGGGATAATTCGGTTAACGATGCTGACGCTGTTGGTTACTTAGAATTTGGTTCGAATGCTCGCACAACCGACACGAATGGTACAGAATTCGCGACTATTCCTCTAGCTCCGATGCGTGAAGAAGATGCCTCAAATGCAGAGCTACGCGAAGCTTGGGAGTATTACCACACACCACGTTGTGAACATCCAAATGCGCCGGGTTTTGCTCTAACTCGTAACTTAAACCAGATCATTACTTACGATGCGTACCACAAAGCGGAAGCATTCCTAACTCAGCCAATTCTTGCTGTCGTTGGTAGTGACGCAGGCAGCAAATGGATGAGTGATGACCTGATAGAACGTGCAGCGAGTTCAGATAAAACCTTGTATGCCATTGATGGTGCAAACCATATGTCGCTTTATGATGTTGCCGAATACGTCGATGACGCAGTATCCCAACTCGCATCTTTCTTCCAACGCACTCTTTAATATTCCCGATGAAAGGCTCAATTGCTTCGAGCCTTTCTGCTCTCAAGGCTTTTTACTCTTAAGGTATTGATTATGAATATGCAAAAAATCACTTTTAGAAATGCTGATATGGCTTGGGATATGTCTGCATTAATTTTATTTCCAGAAGGCTTCAATGAATCGAAACGCTACCCAACAATGATAAGCGTTCATCCTTTTGGTAGTTGTAAAGAACAAACATCCAGCGCTGTCTATGGTAAAGCCCTTGCTGAGTTAGGTTACGTCGTGATCGCATTTGACGCGAGCTTCCAAGGAGAATCGGGAGGATTGCCTCGCTACGTAGAAGACCCAAGTCAACGTGTTGAAGATATCAGTCGCGTTATCGACTATGCAGTAACTTTACCATATGTCGATGAGAATAGAATTGGTGGACTCGGTATCTGCGGCGGTGGTGGTTACATGATCAATTCAGCCCTAACCGAAAAGCGCTTGAAAGCTGTCGTAGGTATTACGCCTGTTAACTTAGGCCGCTTGTTCCGTGAAGGCTTTAGTATGTACGACCCTATCGCCAATCTTGAAGCTATGGCTGCACAGAGAACAGCCGAAGCTCGCGGCTCAGAGCTGAAAATCGATGAACTTCTTCCTCCAAATATTGAATTTGCAAAAGAAAATGGATTAACAGAACGAGACGTGTTCGAAGCTACTGAATACTACAAAACATCACGTGGACAAACCGAAGGTGGTGCAACTCGTATGCTGTTTTCACATGCACAGAAAACACTGAGCTGGGATGCCTTTGCATTTGCCGAAACGTTATTGACTCAGCCTGTTATGGCCGTGGTAGGGCAAAAAGTCGGGGCGTTTGGTGCTTATCGTGATGGGCAGGAAATTTATGGCCGCTCTGTTCAATCAAAAGACCGACAGCTGGTTAATTTGGAAAATTGGTCTCACTATGAACTGTATGACCATCCAGAAGCAGTCGGCATTGCAATGGACAAGGTTTCTGCATTCCTTGAAACACACTTAAAATAATCTAATAAGTTAGAAGCGTTTTGTAGAGTTGCAAAGCGCTTATTTTTAACAGCGTAAGATGTAGTTCGAAGCGAGTAGGTCGGTAAATCTTCGTGCGAATAACCTCATCTACAGGCTATTGACTAAATACCACTGCCAAATACTGTTTAAGACAATGTAGACTGAGACCTAATTAAAGGCGTTAGATAGGAAGGCAGTTTAATTCATGCGCAAATCAGATAAGAAGGTCGAGAATCTAATTAGAGAAGTGTTGACCGAAGTTTGTGAAGATACGCTAAAAGGCTACGATGGCTTTCTTTGGGTGACTCATACCGTCAAATTCTCTTCTTTTCCACAAAGTTTAGAAATAGTCTGTGTATTCGAAACGAAGCAAGATCGAGCTAACTTTTTTGAAGGAGAGGGCCGCCAGCATGTTTCCACAACTATTCAAAAGGCATTTAATAAGGTAGGAGTGCAACTAGAGAACGTCAGTAAGCAAATCAGTTACGATACAAAACAAAAGCATTAGCGCAGGCAGCAATGGTCCGTAATAAAATGGTGCTTGGCTACCTTGCTATAAAAATGCAAAGGGCACTGGATGGGCAATGAAGCTTCAGCTCACTTAGATATACATCGGTGTAACTATGAGTTATGGAGTTATGGAGTTATGGATTGTGAATACGGTTGGTTTTCTAATGTTGCCTTAAGAGGCCATGATTAGTCGTTTACAATGAGTAAAGTACAAACTTCTGCATGGTGGATATCCGCAGAAAATTATTGAAAAGAAAGGCTCTAGCTGGAGCGGTCTATCATTTTCTTTGGGTTACCTCGACTATGAATAGCTTAATTGCTATGTTTCGCAAAATATATGGAGAATCTCCTGCGCGTTATTTTTCTAGATGCCGTGCAGAATAATGTGTTGACCGGCTGAGGGAAAAATGAAAACCAAAATAATAATGTCGTTTCTACTCGCTACATTGTGTGTCAGTGCCAGCGCCAGTACGAATGAGCCGAAATACCATTCTGCGCTAACAATCAAAACGGGATTCAGTGAAGACAGAGATAAGCCAGTAGAAGTCTATTATTGGTATCCCACAACGAACGAAAAAAACAATTTCACGTTTGGTAGGGGGAACATTTTTAAATCAGTCGAAACGCAGTTAGATGCCCCTTTAGCAAGTGGAAAATTTCCCGTTGTGCTTTTGTCGCAGGGCGGAACACGGTCAGCGTTTTCCCACAGTGGTTGGATAGCCTCGAGCCTGGCGCAACAAGGTTATGTCGTTGTGGTACCAAAGCCTCCTGCACCGAACGAAATCAATGCAGAAATGGCTGTCGATGAAATCACATTCAGAACCAGTGATTTGGTGCTTGGGCTGAACGAATTAAGTTCGGTCGGGATACTGTCCGGAGGCGTAGATACTGATGCAGTGCAGGGGGTCGGCTTTTTTCTGGGCGGCACATCTATGCTGATGCTCTCCGGAGCGCAAATAAGCCCGGAGAAATATCGAACATCGTGTCACAACGCCACCAATGTAGACTGTCATTGGTTACGTGAAAATAACGTTGATATTACCAGCATCCCGGATCAAAAATTTCCCCGATTTCAGTCTGAAAACAAACTGAAATCGGTCGTCGTTATCAACCCTGAGCTAACGAAAACTTTTGTCCCTGAAACTCTGGCCTTGATGAACAATGCTATCACCGTGGTGGCGCTCTCTGATCGGCTATATCCCGCACTGACACCAGCTGAATCATTTGTTGCTCTTCCCAATGTGACGTTTCAAGAGATCCCCAGTGCGAGTCAGTTTAGTGCGTTCGCAGAATGTACTGAGCGTGGCATTAAAATTCTCGCATCAGAAGGGGAGGAAGCACTTTGCCAGGAGCGTGACGAGGTTTCCAGAAAGGACAATCATCAGCACATTTTGGATGTAATTCTGGCCAGGTTAACAAAGTCATAAGAGTGCAACAATGAGGAGCTTTCTTACACATTGTGTGCTTGGACCAGCAAAGCGAGAAGTAAGTTTTTGCAGGCTTATCCTTTCACCATAGTGCAAGGCCTACTAGTGACCGTGTTATTTGCTCTAACTAAGTACTTGTACCAACATTTTGAAACTTAGAAGAACACACAAAATACCAACGATTTTCTTAAGAACTTTATTTGGGAAATACTCTGCACAACGTACGCCGAGGCTAGTAGTTAAGTAGCTACTAATGGAGAAGCTGAGCATTGCAGGAAGGTATATGTATCCTAAGACTAAGTTGTTCCAATCTGTATTTTCCCATCCGTTTAACATGTAACCGAGGCTTCCTGACAGCGCGATAGGGAAACCTATCGCAGCAGAGGTTCCAATAGCACGTTTTACTTCAAAATTTTGCTGGACAAGATAGGGGATGATCAACCCCGCACCGCTTATAGAGACAAGTGCTGATACAGAGCCAATGACCGAGCCTACAGTGATATTACCGATAGCCCCATGTGGGTTAGGGTTGTACTCATTTTCAGTGTTGAGGAACATCTTATAAGCAACATACAACATGAATACGCTGAAAAAGCCTGCCAGATAGACGCCTCGTAGATACGATGCTACGAATGTGGCGCAAAATGTTCCGACTAGAACTCCGCTCAACATTTTTACTACCATTGTCGAGTCTACATTCTCTTTTTTGTAGTGAGCGCGCATGCTGCCCAATGTTGTAACAATCATCGAAGCCATTGATGTCCCCAACGCAAGATGCACTACTTCCGTATCAGCTATTCCCTGTAGTGAAAATAGAAACGCAAAAATAGGGACGGCCATTCCACCACCACCCACACCAACGAGTCCTGCGAGAAAGCCAATGCCCAAGCCTGCCGTAATGTAATAGATAATAAAGATAGGTTCGTTCATGATGGTTCTGCCTTCGATAAAATGGTCGTTGCTAAAATGTTACTCGAACGCTAACTTGCTATGGTAACGTTAAGAGGACAGAAAATAATGAATAATGGCCAAAATGGAATTGAGTAAATAAAGTGACAAACTCTGATTACAGCGAATGGAAAAATGGCGCCGCACTGATCGTTAAGGAGTGGCAGCATGAAAGGAGCGACTTCAACCATTTGGATCAACGGCCACATAATTGGCACAGTCATCATCGAGGCCAGTTACTGTGTATAGATGAAGGGCTAATTCAGGTCAAAACCGATGAAGGAACGTGGATACTACCACCTCACCGAGCTGGTTGGATCCCCCCGGGTGCGATGCACAGTGTTTATTTTTGTGGTTCTCTGAAAGGTCGTTCATTACTGTTTACTCCAGAGAGTTGTGAGCGGTTTCCAATGAGACCTTGTGTTATCCAAATGAGCGATGTGTTGAAAGCCCTATCGGTTAGAGCATCGATATGGAGCAAAACAGACGATCTATCCATACAGTCTTTACGTATTCTTGCCGTAATATCCGATGAAATCGTCAATAGCCCTCATGAGTCACTCCACATCCCGCTGCCCAGAGATCCGAGACTGCAAAAAGTTACTCAAGCAATTTTAATAGACCCAAACAGCAAACATTCTGTGGAGCATTGGGCCAATATTGGGGCAGTCTCATCTCGGACGTTAAGACGATTGATTCGAAGTGAGTTAAACATGAGTTTTAATGAATGGCGGCAACAAGTACTGCTAATACATTCATTAGAAATGATAGCTCGAGGGGAATCTGTAGGAGCGGTTGCACATGCTTTGGGTTATTCGACGCCCAGCAACTTTATCGCGATGTTTCGTCGGGTCTATGGCGATTCACCTACGCGTTACTTTTCTAATCGCGGAATATAATTTCCGTGCTCGCATGCTCATGATGTTCCCCTAATTATTTTTAATCAAAAAAGGTAAATATTGAAAAGATTAATTGTTATGTTATAACATTACTTTGTTTGGGGCTCTACAATTTGTTGTTTAAAGAATTGATCTCACAACCAGTAGTCTCCTATTGAGAGAGAGTAAACGTTGATTTCTTCACAAGCGTTGTCTGACTTGACTCTACATGGGGTGGGACTGTGTCAATATGTCCGTGAACTAGAGCGAAATCGTAACGATTACTAGGTCTCATAGCCCTAGAAAATCAACGTTATTAAAACCTTTACCTGACCTTTTTAACGCTTGGGAGGAAGATATATGAGCATTGATGTAGTTGAGAACCCGCTTCGTGTCCAAACAACATCATCGTTGGCGATATCGACAGCAGCGAACATACTTAGCGACATCTACAAACCAGAGCACAATATTGCCATATGGCAGCGAACGCTCTCGAAAGAGTTGACGAAGGACATTAATCTGATGCTGGCACAGGAGCCTAGATTGGCACTGGTACAAAGTGTCACGCCAGATGATGCTGCACAATGGGTACGAAGCAAGTTAAAGGGCTATGCGTGTGCTGATGCGCTGAGTGAAGATGTTGCTTTAATCGTCGATATGTTCTGCTGTTTGTTTGAGGTTAAAGAAGCAGGTTTGAGGCTAACTCGCCTAGACAGCCCGATGTGCCCGAAATTTCACTTTGATCGTGTGCCTTGCAGACTTGTCATAACTTATACCGGCCGAGCGACCGAATGGTTAACCAACGATACCATTGATCGCACTAAACTCGGTGCCGGTAGTCTTGGTCAACCTGATCACCTATCGGGCTTATACGACTCTGAAAGTGCCATACGACGAATGCAGCCTGGCGATGTTGCCCTGCTCAAAGGAAGTGGTTGGGAAGGCAATGAAGCCACTGGACTTATACATCGCTCTCCACATGTTGCAGACAATGAACGTCGCTTACTACTCACATTGGATTTCATCTAGAGATATGAGAAAGCTCAAAACGGTAGATGACGTCATGAAGCAGGTAGAGAAAATCTGCCTGCTGCGAGGTAAACAACTCACTACTAAACGGAAATTGATACTGACTTCACTGCTATATGCGGAGAAGCCGCTTTCTGCCTACGAACTAGTTGACTACTGCAATCACAACTTTTCTCAAAACATTCAAGCGATGTCGGTTTATCGAATACTCGATTTCCTTGAAGCAGAGCACTTTGTCCATAAGCTCAATACATCTAGTAAATACGTCGTTTGTTCTCAAATCGCGTGCGATCAGGAGCATGGCGTTCCACAGTTTTTGATTTGCTCTCAGTGTGGAAAGGTTAGTGAAATAGCGGTTGAAGCCAATGTTATTTCTAGCGTATGTGCGAAAGCCATACAAGAAGGCTTCACCGTTCTTAGCCCACAATTTGAGATTTCCTGTGTTTGCGATGAATGCGCAAACCGCCCCCTATGAGGCAGACACACGATCTCCCCTTATAGCTTCACAAGGTGACCGAGTATTGGCCACCTTTTCAAATTATCTAAAAGAATGAATTATGTCAGCAACATTGATTAAAAACGCTCGGGTGGTCAACGAAAGAGCCATTACCGAAACAGATTTACGTATTGTTGATCAAAGAATTGACAAGATTGCTACTAATATATCCGTACAACACGGAGATATTGTAATTGATGCTAAAGGGGCTTACTTACTGCCAGGCATGATTGACGATCAAGTGCATTTCCGAGAACCTGGGCTGACACATAAAGGCACAATTGCAAGTGAGTCGCGGGCAGCGGTGGCCGGCGGTATTACAAGCTACATGGAAATGCCCAATGTTAGTCCGGCTACAACGACTATTGACTCGTTAGAGCGCAAGTTCGCTCTCGCTAAAGAAAGCTCGTTTGCGAATTATTCTTTCTACCTCGGTGCAACCGAAGACAATCTTGAACAGATTAAACAACTTAACCCCAAACAACATTGTGGTGTGAAAGTATTTATGGGGGCATCAACAGGAAATTTGTTAGTCGAAGATCCGCAAGCGTTAGAGTCAATTTTTCGTGACTCTCCAGTACTCATTGTTACTCATTGTGAAAGTGGGACTGTTATTAAACAAAACCAGCAAAAGCAAAGGCTTAAGAAGCCAGGTTTCACTATCGAAGACCATCCCATTTTGCGTGACGAAGAGGCCTGTTACGCTTCATCTTCTTATGCGGTAGAACTTGCCAAAAAGTATCACAGCCAACTGCATGTGCTGCACATCACAACGGCGAAGGAGCTAGCACTTTTTGACGAGGGAGACATTCGAGACAAATCAATCACCGCGGAGGCTTGTGTTCACCATCTTTGGTTCAGCAACAAAGATTATGGCGCTCTTGGTAACTTGATCAAATGTAATCCTTCAATCAAGTTTCCTAGTGACCGCGATGCGTTGTTAAAAGCGTTAAATACGGGGCAAATAGATATCATTGCAACAGACCACGCTCCTCACACTTGGCAAGAAAAACAAGTGCCTTACGAGCAGGCTCCAGCCGGACTGCCGTTAGTTCAGCATGCGTTACTTACTCTCTTCGAGCATGTCCGTTTAGGTCATATGAGTTTGACTCAAGTAGTCGAAAAAACTGCGCACAACCCGGCCATTCGCTATGGCATTCAAGGCCGAGGTTTTATCCGTGAAGGTTACTACGCCGATTTGGTGTTGGTTGATGCTCATACCCCAACACGAGTTAGCAACGAAAACAGTTTATATCATTGTGGTTGGTCGCCTTTTGCTGGACATGAATTTTCAGCTCAAATTCAAAAGACTTGGGTCAATGGCGCGCTAGTTTATGCCAATAACAAAGTCATCGATAAACCAGCTGGAGCGATGCGTTTATCCTTCAATCGTTAAGTCGCTGACCGTAAAAAAAGAGCCATAAACAAACTGGAAGCATTATGTTAAGAAGAAACCCAACGGGCCATATGCCACAGGTGTCCTCAACAGCCTTTATCGATCCAACCGCTATTATCTGTGGCAAAGTCATTATTGAGGATAACGTTTTTATTGGACCCTATGCTGTTATTCGAGCTGACGAAGTTAATAACCATGGAGACATGGAAGCTATCGTCATCAAACGTGACACCAATATCCAAGATGGTGTCGTAATTCACTCTAAGGCAGGGGCTGCGGTGACCATTGGTGAGCGCTCATCCATTGCTCATCGTTCGATTATTCATGGTCCTTGCCAGGTTTGTGATGATGTTTTCATTGGCTTCAACTCCGTCGTGTTCAATAGCGTCATCGGTGAGAGGTGTGTTATTCGTCATAACTGTGTCGTCGATGGCCTCGATTTACCCGCTTATTTCCATGTACCACCGATGACCAATATTGGTGTCGGTTTTGATTTAGAGAGTATCTCTAAAGTGCCGCCAGAATATTCAGCTTTTTCCGAATCCGTCGTTTCTGCCAACCATGAACTAGTCCAAGGCTACCGGAGAATTGCCAATGAACTTTAATAAGCCACTGATTTCGCGAGTGCCGACTAACATCATCACTGGCTTTCTCGGGGTGGGGAAAACATCGGCAATAATGCACTTATTGACCCATAAACCGAGTCATGAACGTTGGGCTGTATTGGTCAATGAATTTGGCGAAGTTGGTATTGATGGCAGCTTGTTACAAGGCCAAAAAAACAACAAGACCAAGTGTTTATTCGAGAGGTCCCCGGGGGATGTATGTGCTGTGCAGCAGGTCTTCCGATGCAAATCGCCTTAAATCAATTATTGTCTGAAGCAAGGCCAGATCGATTGTTGATTGAACCTACAGGCCTTGGTCATCCTAAAGAAGTACTGCAAGTGCTATCGACCGAGTATTATCGTCAAATTCTCGCTTTGCAAAAAAACATTACTTTAGTCGATGCACGTAAACTATCGGATCCTAAGTACACTGAGCATGAAACGTTTAACCAGCAAATCACTATCGCAGATACAGTGGTAGGTAATAAGCGCGATCTCTATCAAGATGAAGATGAGCAAAAGCTGACGGCTTATATAGCAAAGCTCGGTCTGCGGGAAACAAAAGTGATTTTCGCTGAACATGGCGCTATCCCTTTTCATGAATGTGAGGGAGCGACTCGTATTGACGTGCAAAAAACGCCCTCTGTTCTTTATCGTGAAAGAGAGAAAAAGTCACTTGTTCCTGAGTTGCCTATGCCTGAGAGCGGCATTCTAAAAGCAACCAATCAGGGGGAAGGTTTCTACAGTATCGGTTGGCGTATATCCGCTGAAAACGTGTTCGATCATCAAAAGCTGAGATTATTGCTGCTCGACCTCAAGGTCGAACGAATGAAAGCGGTTTTTATCACGGGAAGCGGTATTTTTGGTTACAATCTAACATCAGATGGACTCACAGAGTTTGAACTAGACGAGTGTTCAGAAAGCCGCCTAGAACTGATCTCTTCCGGTCTAGATGACCAATTTGAAGATAGATTATTTCGATGTTTGGAGAAGGCATCATGATAGAAAAGAGAAAACTCTCCTTTTAACCATAATGTCTTACCTCCTTAAAATTCTAGTGGGGTTTCTTTTAAAGCTGCGCTTAGGGCACTTATGCTGCCGTATTAGGGTGGGGTTAGTACCCGTATTTTCTGCCTATGCGGTTCAGGCACAGTTTTATTCATGGGGTGAGGTATCCACGTTACACGTGGCCTAATTACTTGCTTTAAGTTACACGGAAGAAACACGTCTTTTTTTAGCGAGGGCCATTGCTATATTTGCGGTACTGTAGGCGCTCTCATTGATAAAGTGCGGGTAAATTTCCCCTTTGCCATTCCAATGGATATCATAACCAGCGAAAGTCGCTAATAAAGGTGCTCCTGGTTTGACCGCCTCAAAATCTCTGCCACAAATAGTAGGGTGTACTAGTGCTTGCCGCATACCCTCTTGATCAAGTGGAACCCTGATTTCTTCGGTGTAAAAAAACGCCTCATAATCGCTCAGTAAGCCTATTTGGTTGAGGTTGTGCTTTTCAACATAGTCCAATACTGCGGTAAGCATCTGTTTCATCAACTCCAACGTACTGTACTCTAGCGCACCATGTGCTTGCGCCCCGACCTCAATCATTATTCCATATTGCCCAGCAGTACAAAGGTAAGGTTGCTCTTGCCATTCTTTTCGCTCTTCGAAAAGGACATGTGCTGATGGCATTCGTTGTTTGACGTACGCGCCCAGTTTCCGATAAAACACATCGTTAGAAAGCAAAATCAACGTCGCTCCCATATTGCTTGTTGTATTGTGCAGGTCAACAATCAACAGTTTTTCTTGGTTTGCATATTTCTCGATAAATTGATGTGCAATCTTGCTTTCATGCAAATCAGGACAATGATTGCTATTCATTGCTGAGAACTCGCGATTTAAGTCTGTATCGATGTATCGGACGTTGTGTTTTGCTGCTTCGGAGTTCGCGATGATCGAGCAGGCTGAAAAGGTTGATCTATTGACAGAGTAACGTTTTTCTTTGATTAGTTTATGTAAATAAATACCAGAAAGTTCGTTTCCGTGTGTTCCTGCAACGATAAGTGCTGAATTGAATGTGTTCATTATTGAGCCTTCTCAAAGAGAATGGGTTGAATGACTGGTCTTCTCTTAGCCAATCCAGTGAACTGAATAAACGTTTACTAAACTGAGTAAAAACAATCCTAGATATGTTATAACATAACAATCGTTGTTATTGATACTTAGTTTCTCATGAGTCAGTTTAAATTTATTGCTTTAATCGTTGCTGTGTTTTGTTTTTCGGTCGCTTTGCTTCTACCTACAGAGGATGAGCCAAATCAAGATAGTCACAGCACTCAACTGAATCAAAGCAGTGATTCGTCACCACCTCCATCATCAAAGATAGTGGTTCCCTCAGATAGCAGTTTGACTCCGTTGCCTAAACCTAAACAAATACACTACATAGTTAAAGTGGGAGATACGCTCAGTGGTATCTTCGCTCAATTGGGTCTCCCTTACGGTATTTTGCAGCAAATTCTCTCAGTTGATCTTGATCACCTCCAGCTAGATATGATTGAGCCCGGAGAAGAGCTTGAATTAGTGATGGATGACATGGGGCAATTGAGTCGACTAATTTATCATATGAGCCTTGTAGAGAAGGCTATCTACACTAGAGAAAACGATGGCTCCTTCTCTTACGAATTTCAGGAAATTTCAGGGGAATGGCGTGAAACCTTATTTTCGGGAGAAATCAAAGGGAGTTTTTCAGTCTCGGCACATCGAGTAGGATTGGCATCAGGCCACGTCGCAAATATTACGCAGGTGATGAAAGATAAGATTGATTTTGCGCGATCTCTTAGAGCCGGTGACCGTTTCGATATATTAGTGAAACAGCAATATTTAGGTGAACACAAAACTGGCAATAGTGAGATTAAGGCTATTTCTTTTAACTTAGCGAAGGGCGAAGTCGCTGCATTTCTAGCCGAGGATGGACGGTTCTATGATAGAGCTAGTAACAGTTTGGAGCGAGCGTTTAACCGTTATCCTGTCGATAGGGCATACCGCCGAATCACCTCTGGGTTTAACCCTAAGCGTAAACACCCAGTGACGGGAAGAGTCACCCCGCATAACGGAACGGATTTCGCGACACCAATCGGTGCGCCAGTTTATTCTACTGGGGATGGAAAAGTAATTGCGGTCCGCAAGCACCCTTATGCCGGTAATTATTTAGTGATTGAACATAACAGTGTGTACAAAACTCGTTACCTACACTTGAATAAAATCTTGGTTAAAAAAGGTCAAGTTATAAAGCGTGGGCAAAAAATAGCCCTCTCTGGGAATACTGGTCGTTCAACCGGACCACATTTACATTTTGAAGTTTTAGTTCGTAATCGTCCGGTTGATGCAATGAAAGCCGACTTACCTATCGCGAAGTCGCTTCCTAACATCCAGAAACCTTCATTTTTGGCGCGAGTATCAGAGTTTGATTATCTAGTAGAAACGAAAAACTGAGTCCCGACAATTTGTTAGGGCTCAGTTATGCTATTTTGTGTTATGAGGTTGGAGCAATAGGTGAGTCTCAATATGTGTTCCTAGAAGAATAATGACTGCGATTTTTTCTTTTACGTGCGCCCACATCCGCAACATCGGACGCTTTGCAACAACCTCCGCCTTTGATCGGCCTACGTGAAAACATCACACCAATTGCGAGCATCGCAATACAACTTAGGAAAATAAGAACGGTAAGAACTAAAGTCATAACACCACCTCCTATAAATCGCTGTATTGTCATCTTTCTCCAATTTTATAAACAAAGCAATGGTCGTTTTGTAACCACTTATTATTTTTATCAATAGTCAGACCTTTGCTGGTGATGAAACGTGATGAGAAACGAAGGCGAGTTCTGAGAAATCAGCCCCTGTGATCTTTACCGATTCTAAGTTTTGGGTCTAAGACAGCAATTGGATTCCTTCTATAACTCAATACATTGTTATGTTATAACATGTGTTTATTCAGAGTTTGTAGGTCAAAGGTATGCCATCAATTCCAGTCACCATTTTGCATGGGTTTCTCGGGTCAGGGAAAACCACGTTTTTACGCAACATTCTTCAACAAGCCGATTCCTCTGGTATTGATCTTTCCGTTATTGTGAATGACATGAGTGAGTTAGACGTTGATGGCGTGCTTATCTTAAATACCGATGCGGTGAGTGAAGAGCAGGGCAACTTTGTCACGATCAGTGGAGACAGTATCAGCAGCCCGAGCGGTGTAAAGCAGCTCGATAAAGCCCTTAAAAAGCTCTGCGTAGAAAAATCGCCAGAATGGATTGTGATTGAAACGTCGGGCAGTAGTCATCCATTGCCTTTGGTTGAGTATTTCAAAAACAACGCACAATTCGCACTCAAAGACGTGATTACGTTGGTGGATGCAACTTGGTTGCGAGATGACTATCGACAAGGTTCTGCGTTAATTCCGAAGTGGCAGGAGAACGTACAGCTGGGTGTTCGCGGCGTTGAAAACTTGTTGGTAGAGCAAATCATGTTCTCAAACCGTGTCATGCTCACCAAGACGGACAAAGTGGATGACAATACCGTTCGCAACATCGCGCAGGCGATTCACCCGCTTAATGTTTACACCGAGATAATCAAAACGTCATGGGGAAACTTGGATATCCGCATGTTGAAAGGTGAGCAAGACTACAACTTCTTCCTCGTTGAGCAATTAATCGCCGAACTACGTGAGACGGTGAATGAGCCGTTGAATCTCTCTGATAAAGACGAACAAAGCCTTGTCGCGAAAGTGATCAAAGATGATCGACCTTTTCACCTTGCGCGTTTGTGGAATACCTGCCACCAGTATTTAACTAAAGGTGTGTTCCGCAGTAAGGGGTTCTTTTGGTTTCCAACTCGAGACGATGTTTCACTGCTTTGGAGCCAAGCAAGCGGCAATGTGGGGCTTGAAATTACAGGCTTTTGGCGCGCTTCGGTAATCAATGACGAATCGCAAAACTTCACTGAGGAACATCGTCAAATCCTGCAAGATAAGATAGACAGTGTTGAAAGCCGCTTTGGTGATCGTCGTTGTCGCTTAACGGTGATTGGGCAAGAAAACGAAGTCGATGTGTTTATTGATGCGCTGGAAAACTGCTTTTTAACGGATGCGGAATTGGAGCAGTGGCAACAGGGGGCAACATTTGAAGATCCTTGGCCAAAGAAAATAGCTAAGTTGAGCCAGAAGAAGACAGTTTGAATGTACTGGTGAGGATTCCCTTGGTGCATGTTTGAATCTCGGCTTGTACCAAGAACGGACTTACTGAATTGGCTCGGTATACCAAAATTGGCTCTGTGTAACGAAAAAGCCTCCCGAATGGTGGGAGGCTTTTTTGAATCTCAGTCGTTTACTGTTCCCATTCAGGGAAAGGGTCTTCCAGAGATAACCAATAGTCGAGCCCTTGCTCCATCTCATCTTCTGTTAACAAGCATTCGTTTAGACGAGCAATCAATTTCTCTTGCTCTAATCCCTGACCAATGAACACCAATTCTTGTCGCATATCGCCATAAGGTTCTTGCCAAATGTCGTTTATAGCATCTAAGTAATCTTGAGCCGTCGGCCATTCCTCTTTCGGAATTGCTTTCCAAAACATACCCGCAACACCATAACGTGCGATGCCTCCCGCTTGGCTCCATTGACCGACAAACTCTGGTCTGGTTGCTAGCCAAAAGTAACCTTTGGAACGAATCAGTTTGCCGTAATCTTTCGCATTGTGGAGGAAGTCGTAAAACTTCTCTGGATGGAAAGGGCGTCTCGCATGATAGGCAAAGCTGGAAATGCCGTATTCTTCGGTTTCAGGTATGTGCTCGCCTCGCATTTCTTTCAACCAACCTGGGGCTTGTTGCGCCTTTTCAAAACTGAAACTTTGTGTGTCGAGTACGGCATCAAGTTCTACTTCACCATTCGAGATAGGAAGAATAGTGGCCGATGTGTTTAGGGTTTTAAGAATCGCAAGAAGCCTTTCGATTTCTGATTTCTCAGCGAGGTCGGTTTTACTTATCAGGATCACGTCAGCGAACTCGACTTGATCGACGAGTAAGTCGGCGACGCTGCGTTCATCGTCTTCACCTAAGGATTCGGCTGTCTCTGTTAAGAACTTAGCTTCATCGTAATCACGCAGAAAGTTAATCGCATCAACCACCGTAACCATGGTGTCTAAACGTGCAACGTCTGAAAGTGATAGCCCGTTTTCATCAGCAAACGTAAAAGTCTCTGCAACGGGAAGTGGCTCGGCGATGCCAGTGGACTCGATAACTAAGTAATCGAATCTGCCTTCTTGCGCGAGTTTAGTGACTTCTTCAAGTAGATCTTCACGCAGGGTACAACAGATGCAGCCGTTACTCATTTCAACCAACTTTTCTTCACTGTGGTTGAGAGAAACTTCATTCTGAACAGTTGCCGCATCGATGTTGACTTCGCTCATGTCGTTGACGATGACCGCGACTTTTCTGCCTTGTCTATTGTTAAGAATATGACTTAAAACGGTTGTTTTTCCTGCGCCTAGAAAGCCGGATAAAACCGTAACAGGGAGTTTCTGGGTGTTCATGCTCATGCTCTTTATAGTGTAATGTTATAATGTAACAATTAATATAGTCGGTGATCTTAACTCTGGCATCAAGCAGTTTGTTACTGTGTCGAGTACTGCACCTTATTGGCGGCTTTATTTGTCGTTTAGTTGCACAGGTTCAGATGTCCGGAATTTAGAGATCGAACTCTTATCTCGGTGTGGAGGTTCTATGAACGAAGAGAAAAAGCATGTCATGACAGAAGAAGAAATTCTTGCAGCGCCCGAGGCGGATTATATGAATGAAGCTCAGCTCGCGTTTTTTGAAAACCGATTATTTGAGCTTTATGAATTGACGTTAGCGCATATTGAACGCGCGAAAGAAGAGATGATTGCGCCAATGGAATTCAGTGACGAAAGCGATAGGGCGTCCAGTGAGGAGCAATCTGCAATCGCATTAAGAATCATAGATAGAGAGCAAAAGCTGTTACCTAAGATTCAACGATCGTTGGCTCGCTTGAGCGCAGGGGAGTATGGCTATTGTTTAGAGTCCGGAGAACCTATCGGCATTCCAAGGTTATTGGCACGACCTACTGCTGAATATAGTGCAGAAGTAAAAGCTCAAATGGAGTCAAAAGAGCACTGGTATAAACACTAAAGCCTCACTATCTTATGACGTCGATATTCTTCTCGTTCACTTGTTTTTTTTGATGTTCTCTGAGAAGTCTAAAGCGATGGCGACTACCGTTAGGTATGGTAGTCATTACCTTTGAGATATTAATAGTTATCGATAGGATAGAAGTAAGTTCTGTATTGTAAATAACGCACCATTTTTGTTTTTCTGAATGAGCTCTCGCTATGTTAGCGTCAAACATTTTCTCTGCTACTTCAAGCTGATCTTCTATCCTTAAAGCTAAATTGGTACTGGAGAAGTAGCATGATTGACTTTGTGGCAACTTTTATCTTTTTCTTTGCTGTCATCGATCCCATAGGTACTGTGCCCGTTTTTATCGCAGCCACAAAAAGCTATGAAGAAGTGGCAAAGCGTAAGGTCGCTCTGTTTGCGACTCTATTCTCCGCTGCTATCCTACTGTTTTTTGTTGTTGCTGGTGAAATCATACTTACAGCAATGCGTATTCCCTTGTCTGCGTTTCAAATCTCGGGCGGTATCGTATTGTTCTTGTTTGCTTTGACTATGATATTTGGTGAGAGTAAACCAGCAGAAGAAATCAGAACGCTCAATAGTCATCATGATACAGCAGTTTTTCCTCTAGCCATTCCATCAATTGCTAGCCCTGGCGCAATATTAGCCGCCGTTTTACTCACAGAGAACGTGCGGTTTAATATTTGGGAGCAAGTCCAGACCGTGGCTATGATGCTGCTGGTACTATTGGTTGTTTATATCTTGCTATTAATGGCCAGCGACATACACAGGATTATTGGGAATACAGGAGCTAGTGCTGTAAGTCGGATCATGGGGTTGATATTAGCCGCTGTGGCCACGACCAACACTCTGAATGGGATTGAAAGTTACTTTGACCTTTAAGGCTTTTTCGCAAACTGAGCTGAAGGTATACGTTAAGAGCTAATTTTACGGCGAGATGACCGACCACCTGACAATCACTTTTCTGGCTGTTACTTCTAGCCGGATGTAATCCTTCAGGCTACTCGTGACGACCTTGTTTAAGAGGACCACGGAAAAGTTGAAAGTAAAATGCATAGATGTTGAGGGTATATATCAGATGGGGGAACTGGAGCAACACTTGCCCCCATTGAGCTGTGCCAATACTCAAAGATTAGCTGCTAGAAAGCAATATCGATAATTTCTCCGCCTAGGCACTACTCTATACTCTTGTAGTCTCGCAGTATATAGAGCCTAGCATGGAGGAATTTATTAGCTTCCAACGTGCTAAGACAAGACTTTTTCATGCCTTGAGAGTATCTGAAAATTCGGGAGGCTGAGAAGTTTATTCAGTATGGCTCTTATTGGGCAGTTTATGGATCAGCCAGTAACCAAGACTCATACTAAGAACTACAGCCGCAATTCCAATCAGGTACATTGGAGACAAGGTTTCAAAGTCTATAATAATGACCTTTCGGGAGATTGCCATCAGCGCGGTGGCCATGACGATTTTTACATGAATAACATTTTCTCTCAGGTAAATAGTTATATTGATGAAAATTTCAATAGCAATTAAAACGGCCATAAAAGCACCAAAAGTGGCTAGCATATCTGAAATCGTCAGAATGAGTTTAGGTGGCGTGATAAGTTTTTGATATATCGTCCATGCAACATCTATCACACCCATGACGATTACAAACAACATAACTATCGACAATACTCTTACAGACCAATGAATCACTATCTGTAATTTTTTTGTTAACTTATCATTTTTATCGACTTCCATGGCCCTGTTTCCTTCGCTTGTTTATGTTCACTTAACCTTCATATGTTGAAGCTAGACAATTGAATACATGTCGTTTAAAGCATAGTTGCTGTGGTGAGAGATAGAAGCGTCCGAGGGAAGGAAGTTATGAAACTTAGGAGTGGGCACAATGTTGGACACATAATGTAATCTCTGGTGTCATGCGTTATTACCTCATTACCTCATTACCTCATTACCTCATTACCTCATTGCCTCATTTCTGATCGTGACGAGTCGACTGGTGAGGTGGTGATTCATCACCTTCACGGCAAACTGAATGAGCGGATACCACAACGTATTGATACTGGGCAAATCGATGCGCTTGTTGCTGGTTCCTCCGTGCGCTATTAATAGAAATACAAGCGAATAAGGAGTGGGTAATCGCTCAAAAGTCGGGTGGAAAAGCGGTAAAACGGCGAAAATTATTGGAACTAAGTCAAGGCCCTTTTTTTAAATGAAAAGGCTTATTGATCTGAACACACCACTTCTCCATATAAGTATATCCACAAATACAAACCTCAAATTGGCGATAAAGAGCTTTAATATTGATAAATATATAAACAACTTGGGTGCTGAAGAAATTTCAGTATACTGCGCTTAGGTTACACTGGAGAAAAAATCGCCGTATTCCCAGCGGGGTCCTTTGATAAGAAATAGAAATCGCGTTTGAATATGCAACCAAACGATTTTGCCGCTTGCAGTTTATTCGGTATACAAATAATAAACCTTTGACTAATCCGAAGGTCGGTCAAATGAGAGAAAGTCATGTTTTTTAATAAGTCGCTTCAACAAGAAAATCAACGATTAAAGCAGGAGTTGCAAATCCTGCAGCAAATCCAAACCAGTTTAGATGAAGAGATGATCCGCTTAACATTGGATAGTAAAGGCCTCATTACTTCTGCAAATACCAAACTACAGCAAGAACTTTTCTTACATGATGATGAGATCTTAACGAAATCAATTACTGAATTGGTACCGTCAAATTCGCGCAATACAGACCACTTTCATCGAATGAAGAAAGCCGTCCAAGATAAAGTGTTCTGGAATGGGGCATTGCAAGTACGGAAAGGTAATGGTGAGGAAGCCTGGTTAAGAACGATTATCCAGCCTGTTTTAAATGAGCGCAGAGAAGTAGAAAGCTTTTTTGTTTTTGCTTCTGAACTTACGCGAACGATCAAATCATCCCGTGAGCAAGAGGACATGCTAAATGCATTAAGTCGTTCTATGGCGGTGATTGAGTTCACATTAGATGGCCATGTTTTAAAAGCCAACGATAATTTCCTAAACACAATGGGTTATACGCTTGATCAGATTCTAGGGAAGCATCATCGCATGTTTTGTGATCAGGAAGAGTCGAGCTCTCAAGCTTACCGTGAGTTTTGGCAACGTTTAGCAAAAGGGCAATTTTCATCAGAGCGATTCAAACGAGTTAACCGTTATGGTGAAGAGGTGTGGTTAGAGGCTTCATATAACCCTATCCATAACGACAGAGGAGAGCTCTACAAGGTCGTTAAGTTCGCGACAGATATTACCCAGCAGGTGATGCAGGAACAGAAAATGGCCCAGGCTGCGCAATTGGCGAACGAAATCTCCCAAGAAACTGGAACACAAACCCTGCAAGGGCAAGAGGTTATAGGCTCAACGTTAGAAAAGATGCAGATACTTTCCGAGCAAATGCAGCAAGCGAACACCGCGATTGACGAGCTTAAAGCGCACTCATCGCGTATTAGCGAGTTGGTAAATAGCATCAGTGGTATCGCTGACCAAACTAACTTATTGGCGTTAAATGCGGCGATAGAAGCGGCTCGTGCGGGTGAGCATGGTAGAGGTTTTGCCGTTGTTGCTGATGAAGTCAGACAGCTTGCTACAAGAACCAATGCAACCACCGATGAAATTGTCACAATGGTCAGTGAAAACCTACAGCGAACAGATAACGCAGTTAAGCTGATCGCTAAATGCCAAAAAGAAGCACTAGATACGCTAGAGCTCTCTGAAAAAGCAGGCAATGTGATGAATGAAATACAAGATGGCGCTAGCCGTGTTGTAGAGGCCGTGGAGCAATTTAACCGCTCGTTGTAGTCAGTTCTTCATGCCAGCACAGGCTTTTAAGTTCCTATATAATCAAATTGTTTACTAGTGCTACTCATCGCCAATCAAGCGTGTTTTGGTGATGAGAAAGCCAGTTCATTCCTTTCTTAATATTTCGTATTTCTATCTTTACGTGTCGCTATTTTACAACACTGTTAATAAAAAGTAGCGTAATTTAATCTCCTGTTAACTTGGTTGCGAATCACAGTTGGGGGAGACCTACTTGGACTTACTAAATTTCACCATAGATAACTTAGCGCTGCTAGGTACGCTTACCATGGAGCACATCTCTTTGGTTGCTCTGGCTGTTGGGCTTGCCATCTTAACTGGCGTACCTATCGGCATTCTTATCACACAAAATGAGCGCGCTGCGAAAGTGGTGCTTTACGTAGCGTCCATCATTATCACCATTCCTTCAATCGCATTGTTTGGTTTGATGATTCCTCTCTTATCGACCATTGGTCATGGGATTGGCTACGTGCCCGCCGTGATTACCGTACTGCTTTATTCTCAGCTGCCTATTATTCGCAACACTTATACCGCAATTCACAACGTAGAACCATCGCTCAGAGAGGCTGCTCGCGGTATCGGGATGACGCCTTTTCAACGTTTGAAAATGGTGGAAATTCCATTGGCGATTCCGGTGATTATGGCGGGTGTGAGAACGGCAGTAGTAATGAATATTGGCGTTATGGCGATCGCCGCGTATATCGGAGCCGGTGGGCTGGGCGTGTTTATCAGCCGTGGCATCTCGCAAAGTGATCCTCGACAACTGATCGTTGGTGCCATCGCCGTCAGCCTTCTGGCTATCATCGCGGATTACGGATTGATTCGACTACAAAAAAGATTAACGCCACCGGGCCTAACCGCTGCTCGATAAAGGACAAATAATAGGGACATTCAAATGATCAAAATTGACAAGCTAACCAAAATTTTTGAAACGCCTAATGGCCCGGTGACTGCCGCAGATCACATTGAGATGGAAGTTCACAGTGGTGAAATATGTGTGTTACTTGGCCCGTCCGGTTGTGGCAAAACCACCACGCTGAAAATGGTCAACCGAATTATTCCCGCGACATCGGGCAAGATCTATCTTGGCGGTGAAGATACTTCTGGGATGGATACAGTCACTCTGCGCCGCAACATCGGCTATGTTATTCAGCAAATTGGCTTATTTCCCAACATGACGATCGGCGAAAACATCGCGGTGGTTCCCAAGTTATTAGGGTGGGATAAGGCAAGATACATGACGCGTGCAAAAGAGCTATTGGAGATGGTTGCTCTTGATCCTAGTGTCTTTCTTAATCGTTATCCAAATGAGTTGTCTGGCGGACAGCAGCAACGAATTGGAGTTGCTCGAGCGCTAGCTGCGGATCCTCCCGTCATGCTGATGGATGAACCTTTTGGTGCGATTGACCCGATCAACCGTGAAGTAATCCAGGATGAGTTCCTTAAAATGCAGCAAGAGCTCAACAAGACCATCATGTTTGTCAGTCATGACATTGATGAAGCGGTCAAAATGGCCGATAGAATTGCGATTTTCCGCGATGGTCATCTGGTTCAGTACGATACGCCTGACGATTTGCTCGCACACCCGAAAGATGATTTCGTGAAAAACTTTGTCGGAGATGATCGCGCACTTAAACGTCTACGCTTAGTGACGGCTGAGTCCGTCATGCAGACCACCTTTGCGCACGTGAAACCTAACGAGACGCTTGCCGACGCTTTAACCAAAATTGACGCGTATGGGTATCGCGACGCCGTGATATTAGTAAATGGCCAACACCAGCCTATCGGTTATGTGCCAAAAGCTACAGCAATCAATATGAAGGGGTACTGCGGCGAACATTATGTCGGCCTGAAAACAATCGCCCGAACCACGGATGATCTGCGTAAAGTCGCGTCGAAGATGTTCACGCACGACATTGTTTGGATGCCGTGTGTTGACGAGAATGGCCGCTTAGTGGGCGAAGTCACACAGCGCGGCATTACTCATTATCTAGGCGCAACTTATCAGCGCGATACCTCTCTTAGTGAGCCACAGCCATTGCATCAGGCTAAGGAGGCATCGTGACCAATCAGCTAAAACAAACCTACTATTTCGTTTTATTGGCGTGTGTCTTTGCGTTGGGTATTTATTTACAAGGCGCGGGTACGATCGATGATTTCCTCTACTACCAAGAAGACATTGTTTATTTGACGGTTCAGCACATTGAACTGGTGCTGCTGTCTGGTGGATTGGCGATCCTAATCGCTATTCCCGTCGGCGTATTGCTCAGCCGTCCTCGTTTTCAGAAAGTCGCAGAATCGGCGATGCAGGTTTTGAATGTGGGGACCACGATTCCTACTTTAGCTATTCTTGCGCTGGCAATGAGCTTTCTTGGCATTGGCACCGTGCCTGCGGTATTTGGGCTGACGATTGCCTCGTTGTTGCCGATTGTCAGAAACACCTACATCGGGCTGAAAGAAGTGCCCGCTCATTTAAAAGAAGCGGCGTCAGGCATTGGTATGACCGAGTTACAAATGTTATTTCAGGTTGAAATTCCTAATGCGCTGTTCGTCACTTTTGCCGGTATCCGCACGGCGTTAGCTGTCAACGTGGGCACCGTGCCACTGGCCTTCTTAATTGGTGGCGGTGGGTTAGGGGAGCTCATTTTTACCGGTATTGATCTGGATGAACCCATCATGATGCTGGCAGGCGCTATTCCTACAGCGATGTTGGCTATCGCTATCGACAGTGTGGTAGGAGCCGTTTCCTATGTCACTGTACCTAAAGGCTGTAACCCTATTAGAGCTAGACAATAACAATCCTAAAAATTGAACACAGACAGGAGTCAAACATGTTAAAGCAAATTACTCGCCGCTTGCTGGCCGTTGGTGTACTGCTTTCAAGTTTTCACGCATCCGCGGAAATCGTCGTAGGTGGCAAAAACTTTACAGAACAACAGCTTTTAACGGAGATCACGTCTCAATATTTAACCAAAAAAGGCTACGACGTTGATAAGCGTTCGGGCATGGGCAGTGCGGTTTTGCGTAAAGCGCAAGAAAACGGCCAGATTGATCTTTATTGGGAATACACGGGCACATCACTGATCATTTACAACAAAGTCAAAGACAAGCTCCCAGCAGAGCAAGTGTATCAACGCGTTAAGGAACTCGATGCGAAGAAAGGCCTAGTTTGGCTTAACCCTTCAAAAGCGAACAACACCTACGCGCTCGCTATGCGCAGTGACGATGCGAAACAACGTGGCATCTCAACCTTGTCCGAGTTTGCCGAGCAAATGCGCCAAGACCCGCCAATGACCATTGCTTTGAATGCGGAATTCTATGCACGAAAAGATGGCTTCCGACCTTTACAGAAAACCTACAAATTCAAAGCTTCACGAGACCAAGTGAAACGCATGGATACTGGGTTAACTTATGATGCGCTAAAAGGGCAAGAAGTCGATGCTGCGCTCGTATTTGCAACAGATGGTCGTATCAAAGCATTTGGTTTTACCGTTTTAACGGATGACAAACAGTTCTTCCCTGATTACGCGATCACTCCTGTGGTTCGCCAAGAAACGCTAGATGCGAACCCAGACCTTGCCGAGCAAATGAACGCGCTTTCTGCGGCGATCGATGGCGATACGATGTCGACATTGAATCAACAAGTTGATGTGGAGCGACGTTCGATCTCAGAAGTCGCAAGCCAGTTCCTATCTGAGCATAACTTGGGGTAATACCATGACTATCTTGCAAGTCAGTGTGGCCCAAATCAACGCCCAGTTAGGCGATGTGAATGCCAATCTGAATACTCATCAGGATTACATAAAGCAAGCTGCGGCCATAGGGTCGCAGCTATTGCTGTTTCCTGAACTCTCCTTGACCGGATACCAGCTCCAATCCTCTGTGCGTGAAGTTGCCATGAAGCGTGATGATGCTCGGCTTAAAGAGCTTGCGCAACTTGCACCGCAGATGTCCGTGATTGTCGGCTTTGTTGAACAGGCCGCTCCGGGAGAATACTACAACGCGATGGCTTGGTTGCTCGGTGGTACGGTGGTTGCTGTGCATCGTAAAGTCAATTTACCAACCTATGGTGGGCTTGAAGAGGGTAAGTGGTTTCATTCGGGAGAGGCTACCACCAGCGTTTGTCTTGATGAAAATTGGCGAGGCTCGGTTTTAATTTGTGCCGATTTATGGAACCCACCTTTGGTTCATTGCGCGCTACTCGATAAGCCTGAAATCTTGCTCGCGCCGATCAACTCGGCCAGCAGTATTGTCAGTAAAGACTTTTCCAACGAAGACAACTGGTTAGTTAACGTTAAATTTTATGCGGTGCTCTACGGAACTCCAGTTTTGATGGCTAATCGTTACGGGCCAGAGGGCGAAGCGTGGTTTTGGGGAGGAAGCTGTATTTTGTCTCCAACGGGCGAGCTATTGGCGCAGGCAGAAGACGGTGAAACCTTGATAACTGCAACCTTGTCATTGGACGATATTGATAAAGCCAGGTTCGAGCTGCCTACCGTGCGAGACAGCAATACACCATTGATCACAACGCTATTGTCGAAGGCAAAACGCTAAAACTGGAGCAGTAGATGATGCAATCTATTCATCGATTTATTCACGAATTAACCTTTGAACAGCTTCCTGCTGACGTTATTGAACAAGCGAAATATTGCGTCTTGGATTTGTTAGGTGTCGCCGCAGCAGGTAAAGCGACGCAACTGCAAAATATGGTAGCTAAACTCGCGCAGAAGCAGTTTGCCGGTGATACGCCGATGCTGTTTTCTGATCACACGGCCAGTGGTTGTGGGGCGACTCTATATGGCGGCATGTTGATTGACAGCATGGACGCGCACGACGGCCAAGTCCTGACGAAAGGCCATGTTGGCGTCGCTGTTTTGCCGGGGCTGCTCGCCAGTATGCATGAGTCAGCGATCACGGGAGAAGAGTTATTAACGTCCCTCATCATTGGCTACGAAATTGCAACTCGCGCCGGAATCGCGCTGCATCAAACCGCTTGTGACTATCATACTTCTGGTGCTTGGAATGCGTTGGGCGTCGCTGCGGTGTCTGCAAGAAGAAAAGACTTAACGGATGCACAAACAGAGCATGCGCTCGGCATTGCCGAGTTCTATGGCCCGCGCAGTCAAATGATGCGTTGTATTGAACATCCAACCATGCTCAAAGACGGCTCTGGCTGGGGAGCGATGGCGGGCTTTGCCAGTGCAGAGCTGGCAGAAGAGGGCTTTACTGGCGCGCCAGCCGTGACTCTGCTGGACCAACAAACTCACGCTTTGTGGGCAGATTTAGGGCAGCGCTGGTATATCCTGGAGCAATACTTTAAACCGTATCCGGTTTGTCGTTGGGCTCAACCCGCGGTTGAAGCGGTGAGAGCGCTGCAACAAGAAAATAAACTAGAACCTGATGAGATTGAACTTATCGAAGTTCACAGCTTTCACCAGGCGGTGTGCCTGCATACCAAGCGCCCTGAGACAACCGAGCAGGCTCAGTACAGTTTGCCATTTTCAGTCGCGAGTGCGGTTATAGATAATACGGTCACGGTAGAAGCCGTCACCAAAGGACTGAACGATCCTGCTCGCTTGGCACTTACGGAACGGATGAAGTTAATTGAAGAGCCTGCATACAATGATAAGTTTCCAGCCGAACGTTGGGCGCATGTCGTGGTGACGTTGAAAAATGGCGACAAACTGACTTCACCTCCCTGTATTGCGCGAGGTAATCCTGAAAATCCGCTCAGTCGAGGCGAGATGCGAGGTAAGTTTCGTACTTTGGCAGAGAAAGAACTGCCCGCCTCGCACGTGTCAGCGATAGAAGAGGGCTGTTTGCAACTTGATAAAGCCAGTAAAGAGCAGGTAATTGCTTGGCTATCATTGCTTTACCAAGGCACGTTGTCCGATAAGCCGTCTGACACATCACGATGAGATCGAAGAGATTGAACTCCTTTCTCTTACTCAATCTTAAGCTAAACGTCGCTCTTCACGCGGCGTTTTTTCATAGCGTTTTTTGTAGCAGCGCGCAAAATACGATGTAGAACTGAACCCACAAGCCGTGCTGATTTGAGTGATGGACAGCATGGTTTGCAACAACAAATGTTGAGCGCGTTCTAAGCGCAATTGAAGGTAGTAATTGCCTGGTTTGTCTTGCAAGTATTGCAAAAATAACCTTTCCATCTGCCTGACCGATAATCCTACTTGTTCGCCAATTTCATAGCACTTTAGCGGCTCTTCCATGTTGGCTTCCATGATCTCTACAGCGTCGAGCAGGCGCGGGTGGCGGATGTTGTGCTTACGGATTAACGACATCCGCTGTTTATCATGCGCGGGTCGAATCGCAGGGTGAATGCATTGCTCTGCCACTTGATTCGCCAAGTCACTCCCATGTTGGTTTGTAATTAAATGAAGCATCATATCCAAACCGGCTAAGCCGCCCGAACAAGTTGGTGTGCGTGGGTCGAATTCGTACAACTCACTGGTCACGTTAATGTTTGGAAACTCCTCTGCCAGGCTGTTGGCGGACTCCCAATGCACGGTACACGTTTTGTTTTTTAACAGGCCAGCTTTTGCTAACAATACGCTGCCTGTCGAAGTCGAGCCCACGGCGATGCCTTGACGAAGCGCTTGCTTTAACCACTGATTCACCGAGCCACTCGCAGCAGCAACATGGGCGCCAATACCTGCCACAACCAGCAGCAAGTCTAAATGAGCAATGTTGTTGACTGACTGTGTTGGCGAGAATGAAACGCCATTACTGGCCGACACTTCTTTATCTTCGAATCCATAAATATCCCACTGATACAAATCGCAACCAGCGAGGCGGTTGGCCATTCGAAGAGGTTCGATAACCGCCGAAAAAGAGAGCATCGAAAAATCAGGAATAAGGAAAAAACCAATGCGATACGTGTGTGTCGTTTTCATTCTCTGTGGTCACCAAGTGGGCAGTTCATCTATGTCGTATTTCTGGATAAGAATGTCGCAATTGTTAAATTATTGCTATCAAAATTCGAACATGATGTGACTTAAGACAAGGACTTCTTTGTCGAGCATACACATTCATTTGGACGAGATAATTATGATTGAACAAAAAGCCCCAGTAATTAGTGATGGTCTACGCCTTGATGGCGCTTTCTTTACTGACGAGAACGTTAACAACCCAGACTTACCGATCGTTATTGTCTGCTCAGGCTTTACTGGGCAAAAAAATATTCACCCAGAGCGTTACGCGAGAGCCTTAACTGCGAAGGGCTTTACAGTATTCGGATTTGACTACCGTGGCTTTGGTGAATCTGAGGGTATTCGTGAGCGAGTTATCCTAGATGAACAAGTACGTGACATCGCGAACGCGGTTGCGGTTGTGAAACAGCGCGCTGACGAGGAAGGCCGCAAAGTCGTACTGGCTGGCTGGGGCATGGCCGGTGGATTAATTCTTGATGCTTACCGAGTTTGTCAAGATGCGATTGATGGCCTTATCTCCATGAACGGCTTTTATGATGCGGTACGTGTTCAGGTTGCTCAACGTGGCGAGCACGGTTGGAAAGCGTTCCGTCAATTTATGTTAGAAGAGCGTACACGTCTTGCTCTTGGTGGAGAAAAGCAGGGGATTGATCCATTTGAAATCTACCCGCTTGACCCAGTAAGCCGCGAATATGTATTCACTGAACTGGTCAAAGCACCGGGCTACGGCGTGACATCTGATCTGGATTTTGCGGATTCTCTCATCAATTTCAAACCGGAAGCCCTACTGGACGAGCGATTTGCAGACGCGCCAATCTTGATTGCGCACGGTGCAGAAAACGATCTTCACCCAGTGACCGAAGCAAAGTCGCTGTACGCGAAATACCCTGGGCCGAAATCTCTATTCTTACTGCCTGAAGGTGGTCACACCGAGTGGATGTTGGACGACGATCCTAAGTTTATTCAGTTCTCTGGCGTGATCGCGAACTGGTTGAGTGAGAACTTCAGTTAAGTCTTCAAGAGGTGCTTTCGTTGATGGCACCTCTACCTTTCTGACAGGATGATTTTCGATGAGCATAATTCCATTTTGTGAAGCGGCGGACCCATTTGTAAATAAACCAACAATCGCGATTCCTGAAGGCGCGGTTGATTGTCATGCCCACGTTTTTTCTTCACGTTATCCGTACTGTGAAACGCGAACCTACACGCCACCCGATGCCAGCGTCGGCGCGTACCTGCATTTGCACCAGCAATTAGGCATCCGTCATGGCGTGCTGGTTCAGCCGAGTGTGTATGGCAATGACAACCAGTTGCATCTTGATACATTACGGTATTTACGCCAGCAAGGTTACGACTACAAAGGCGTCGCGGTCGTGGATGCGGATGTGTCCGAGCAAACGCTGGATGAGCTACAAGAAGCCGGATTTTGTGGGGTGCGGATGAACCTGCTGTTTAAAGGTGGTATTGAGTGGCGTGATGTTGAGCGTTTAGCGGCTCGCCTTGCAGAGCGACACTGGCACCTTCAATGCTTAATTGATGTTTCGCAGTTTGATGACTTATATCAGCGATTAAGGGCTTTACCCGTGCCCGTAGTGATTGATCATCTTGGACATATGCCAACAAACAAGCTGATTTCTCATCCTGGTTTTCAAACCTTATTGAAGCTTAAGGCCGAAGGGAAAGTGTGGACAAAATTGTCGGCACCGTATCGTTTGTCGCTTCAATCTCCGCCTTATGATGACGTTTCTTCGTTTGCTCAAGCTTTGTTAGAAGCGAATGAAGAGCAATGCGTCTGGGGCTCGGATTGGCCTCATCCATGTTTTGCTGCTGAGATGCCAAATGATGGCCAGCTATTAGATACCTTGTGGCACTGGACGCAAGATACGACACTGTTTAGCAAGATTCTGGTCGATAACCCCAAGCGCCTCTACCGCTTTTAACTCCACATTCATGTTATGAACCTAAAAAGACAACCGTAAGGCACTGATTCAAATTATGCTTCCTGCACTTCCGCTACAGGTTTCCTCTGATCCTGTGGTTATCAAGTTCTTTAACACCCTTAAACAGCTTGGTTTCAAGGGGGATACTGATGCTCGCTATACCACTCGATTGAGTATGGCGACTGACAACAGCGTCTACCAGCAACTTCCGTTGTCGGTCGTCTTTCCTGCCAACCATCATGATGTGGTAATACTTGGCAAGGTCAGTGCTCGTGATGAATTTAAACACTTGACCTTTTCGCCCAGAGGAGGCGGAACGGGCACCAACGGACAATCATTGAACTCGGGGATCGTGGTTGACCTGTCTCGCTACATGAATCGAGTGTTAGAGATCAACGAGCAGGAAGGTTGGGTGAGAGTGGAAGCTGGGATAGTCAAAGATCAACTCAACGACATCGTTCGCCCTTATGGTTATTTCTTCTCGCCAGATCTGTCGACCAGCAACCGCGCAACATTAGGTGGGATGATTAATACTGATGCATCAGGCCAAGGCTCTTTGCAATATGGTAAAACCTCGGATCATGTGTTGGAGCTCAAAGCCGTATTGGCAGATGGCTCGGTGCTCGATACCGAAGCAATTCAACAAAACAAACGGTTAAACTGTGATGTAGTATCGCGAGCGTTAAAAATTACGGAGGAAGTTTGTCGAGACAAGCGTCAACAGATTCTGGATAAGTTTCCTCCTCTGAATCGCTTTCTTACTGGTTATGACCTAAAAAATGCCATCAACGACAAGAGTGAAGAGTTTGACGTCACGAGAATATTATGTGGCTCTGAAGGTACGTTAGCTTTTATTACTGAAGCCAAGCTCAATCTTACGCGAATACCTACTACGCGACGGTTAGTGAACGTTAAATACGATAGTTTTGATTCTGCATTGCGAAATGCTCCCTTGATGGTCGAAGCAGAGGCGCTATCGGTTGAGACAGTCGATGCAAAAGTACTCAACCTTGCAAGAGAAGACATTGTCTGGCACTCGGTAAAACACGCGATCTCAGACGTGCAGGGCAAAGAGATGCAAGGGATTAACTTTGTCGAGTTCGCAGGCAGTCAAAGCGATGATATTGAGGATAAAGTTGAACGCTTACTTTTAATTCTTGATAAAGAAATCGTTCATCGACGCAGTGGTATCATCGGCTATCAAGTCTGTCGCGACCCCAAAGACATCCAAGCTATTTATGTAATGCGCAAGAAAGCGGTTGGGCTGCTTGGCGCGACTAAAGGTCAGGCAAAGCCGATTGCATTCGCGGAAGATACCTGTGTGCCGCCTGAAAATTTGGCGGACTTTATCGCGGAATTTCGTACGTTGCTAGACAGCAATAACCTGCATTATGGCATGTTTGGGCATGTGGATGCAGGCGTTCTTCACGTGCGTCCAGCGCTCGATATGTGTGACCCCGAACAAGAAGCGTTGATGCATCAACTGTCCGATGATGTGGTCGCGCTGGTGGCAAAATACAATGGTTTAATGTGGGGAGAGCACGGTAAAGGATATCGCTCAGAATATGGACCTGCCTTCTTTGGTGATGAGCTCTTTACTGAATTAAGGCGTATTAAAGCGGCGTTTGACCCCGACAATAAAATGAACCCGGGCAAGATTTGCACGCCACTGAATAGCGACGCTGAAATGGTAAAAGTCACAGCGACCAAGCGTGGCTACTATGATCGTCAGATCCCCGTAGAAGTCCGAGAGTCGCTTAAGCCCGTACTGTCTTGCAATGGCAATGGGCTGTGTTTTAATTACGATGCTGATAGCCCAATGTGTCCATCATTTAAAGTGACAGCCGATCGTCGCCACTCTCCGAAAGGGAGGGCGGGGATAATGCGTGAATGGCTGCGTCGCCTTAATGACAGTGACTTCGATTTGCTCGCTAACGAACAGCAACTTCTCAATCAAACGTTATCGGTTAAGCTTTTGGCTCAGAAGCTGAGTAAGTTGATATCTCGCCCCGATCCTGATGATTTATCGCATGAAGTTTATGAGGTGATGAACGGTTGTCTAGCGTGCAAAGCGTGTGCGAGTCAGTGTCCTGTTAAAGTTGATGTGCCTGATTTTAGAGCGCGTTTTTTACACCTCTATCACTCTCGTTATCGTAGACCTCTGCGCGACTATCTGGTGTCGAATATTGAGCAACTGCTGCCGATTATGGCAAAAGCTCCCAAGCTGGTTAATCAAATTGCATCTAGTAGGCCTGTTACGCAAGTATTAGAGACATCCATCGGTTTTATTGATTCGCCAGTGCTATCGATCCCTACGTTGCAAAGTCGATGTCAGGCACTTGGAGTGAGCCCGTTTGACTTTGTGTATCTAGAATCGCTTTCCCCAGAAGTGAAGCAAAATTACGTCTTGATTGTTCAAGATCCATTTACCAGCTTTTATGAAGCCGAGTTGGTTGCGGACTTTATTCAGTTATTGCAGCGGTTAGGGAAACACCCTGTTGTTCTGCCTTTCAAACCCAATGGGAAAGCTCAACATGTAAAAGGTTTCCTTAAGGCATTCGCCAGAAATGCACAAAACACCTCGGATTTTCTCAAACAAGTTGCTGAGGTTGAAATTCCTATGATCGGTATCGATGCAGCCTTAGTGCTTTGTTATCGTGATGAATACCATCAGGTTCTAAAAGAGAAGCGAGGCGAATTTACAGTTTATACGGCTCATGAATGGCTGGTGGATACACTCAACGAATGGCCAGCTGTACGCGCATCAGATGAAGAGCCTTGGTATTTGATGGCGCATTGCACAGAAAAGACCAAAATACCGGAGACTGAGAAATCTTGGCAGTCTATTTTTCAGCACTTTGGCTTAAATCTGCAAGTCATACCTACGGGATGTTGTGGCATGGCTGGGACATTCGGACATGAAGTGGATAAGAAAAGTACGTCTGAAGCTATATATCAGCTTAGTTGGAAACCGAATATAAAGAACCTGCCCACTGAGCGTGTGTTAGCCACGGGGTACTCCTGCCGCAGTCAAGTTAAGCGTTTTGAAGGGGAGGTAGTTCGACACCCGGTACAGGTTTTAGCCAGTTTGCTTGCTGTATAGAATGCTAAAGTAATTTAGTATGCGAAAAGGCTTGCCTTAAGACTTTGCCTGCATTTAATGTATCTAGCAGCAGAACTTCAATCTGCGTGACAACAATACAGGAGAGGATCGGGCTTTCACTTTTTCGCTCGACACAAACCCCTTTCAAATTTACACAATAGCGCAGTAAAACTCTCTTGCTGCGCTATTGTGTGTTCCATATTTTGTGAGTACTTATGTTTAACTCAGAACGCAAAGCGACGGTTATTCTGGTTGCGACGACGATGATCGCTGCACTTGGCTGGATATTCTCTAAGGAAACAATACAGGGTTTACCACCTTTTGGCTTTATTGGGGCGCGATTTACTATCGCTTCGCTCTGCTTACTGCCTCTATGTTACCGACCTTTGCTGAAAGCAAACTTAAAAGATGTGCTTTCTGCTGGTGGTGTCGGGCTCCTGTTAGGCAGTGCCGTTATGACATGGATTTACGCTATTTCTATCAGTGATACTCTTGGGGAAGGCGCATTTATCATGAGCCTTTCCATGCTGTTTGTGCCGATTGTTGCATGGGTTATGTTTCGTCAACGACCACAACGAATTTTCTGGCTTTCTTTGCCTATCGCTGTATTAGGTCTTGCTTGTCTTTCTTTAGTTGGTGGCTGGAAACAATCGGCCAGTCAATTGTGGTTTCTTGGTGCAGCACTGGTTTTGGCGCTTCATTTTAATGTGAACAGCAAATACTCTCAAAAACTACCTGTGCTGCTGCTTACTTGCGTGCAACTTTTTTCAGCAGGTTGCTTAGGTTTGTTGGTTTCATTTTTTATGGAATCTTTCCCGGCTGAGGTGGACTCCTCTATTTGGTGGTGGTTTGCGTTGAGTACCTTATTAGCGACGAGCTTGCGTTACGTAATGCAAACCATGGGGCAAAAATTTGTTCAGGCAGGTAACGCTGCTCTAATTATGATATTAGAACCAGTTTGGACGGTTATTCTGAGCGTGCTGTGGTATGGCGAAGTGCTAACGGCAAATAAACTAGTAGGTTGTGTGCTTATCTTATTTTCTCTAATTATTTATCGTACTGGCGGGCGGTTTCGCTTCCCTACTCGAAAGTAGAGCAAATTAACTTGGGTTGGGAGAATTTGAGGTGCCGGATGGCCTTCTACGAAAGTGATAATACGCGGTTACGCAATGCTAATGACACTTTTGATGTAGGCTGCCGACCCAGCTCTTCGCTGATCATCCAGCCAGCTTTAGCCAGTAGCTCTAAGTCGATCCCCGTCTCTATTCCTAACCCTTGGCATAAATATAGTACATCCTCCGTTGCGACATTCCCTGATGCGCCATGAGCGTATGGGCATCCACCCAGCCCAGCCACACTACTGTCGATGGTGTTGATGCCCATACTCAGTGCCTGATAAATGTTGGTGAGAGCTTGTCCCCATGTGTCGTGGAAATGGACAGCAAGCTGGGGAAGAGGTGCAACCAACATGACGGCTTCTAGCATAGCAGCGATACGGTTTGGCGTGCCTGTACCGATTGTGTCGCCTAGAGACACCTCATAACACCCTAAATCGATGAGTGATTTGACCACGCTCGCCACTTGTTTAGGGGCTGTCGGGCCATCGTAAGGGCAGTCGGCAACGCAGGATAGATAGCCACGAACAGGGATGCCGTGTTTGGTGGCTAATCGCATTACAGGTTCGAAGCGAGTTAGGCTATCTGCAATCGAGCAATTGATATTGTGTTGGCAGAATCCTTCTGAGGATGAAGTGAAAATTGCGACCTGATTGGCGTCAGCCTCCAACGCTTGTTCTAAGCCTTTTAGGTTTGGTGTCAGGGCAGAGTAGGTAACATGATTTCGCCGTGTTATTGCTTTCATGACCTCTATTGAGTCCGCCATTTGTGGCACCCATTTGGGTGAGACAAAAGAGCCCGCCTCAATATGCGTTAACCCAGTATCAGAGAGTAAGTTGATCAGCCGGATTTTAGTCTGGGTCGCAACAGGAGATTCATTTTGCAACCCATCTCTAGGACCTACTTCGACAATCTTTACTTTGGAAGGTAGCATTACTTGTCCTGTGACTTGGTGACCCAACTTGGGCTACGTTTTTCAAGAAACGCTTGCAGCCCATCTTGACCTTGGGGTGATACTCTAATGTCCGCAATGAGCTTGCTAGTATAGTGAATCAGTTGTTGATCGATGGGGTTTTGATGACATTGATGGCAGAGCGTTTTCGCTTTACGCATCGCATCTGGGCTATTAAGTAGCAACGTCTTGATTACGCTATCGACCGCATTTTCAAGCTGTTTGGCTTCTTTCACTTCGTGCACAATACCAAACCGTTCGGCATCTTCGGCTGAAATGACTTCACCACTTAAGATATAGCGTCTAGCTTGTCTATTCCCCATCGCGCGCATGACGTAAGGCGCAATGGTCGCTGGAACTAAACCAAGCCTAACTTCACTTAAGCAAAAGTTGGCACTTTGGCTTGCGATGGCGATATCACTACAACAAATCAACCCCAAAGCGCCACCATAAGCGGAACCTTGAACAACTGCGATGGTGGGTTGAGGGAACGAATCTAATGTTTCCATGAGTCTTGCCAAGTTTTGGGCATCAACGAAGTTATCTTGCCTCGTGCTGTCGGCCATCGACTGCATCCAATTCAAATCGGCCCCGGATGAAAAATGCTTACCGTTACTTCTTAATACCAAGCACCGCACATCCGTTCGTAAAGCGAGATAATCTAGGCGGTGGATCAGCAAGTCGATCGTACAAGCGTCAAAAGCATTGTGTTTAGCTGTTCTGTTTAGGGTAATGGTCGCTACGCCATTATCATCGACATGCCAAAGAACATCATCTTGCCTTTGGGCGTTGGGAATAATGCTTGGTTGCATTTCCTGCATACTTACTTCCTTAATTCATCTTTGGATATTTACATTCTGAAGACGCCAAACTCGCTATCAGGAATGGGGGCGTTTAATGCTGCCATTAACGCTTGACTCAACACCTGGCGCGTTTTTTTAGGGTCAATAATTCCGTCATCCCATAGCCGAGCACTCGCAAAATAGGGATGTCCTTGTGTTTCATACAAGTCTATGATCGATTCTCTAAAAATGTGCTCTTCTTGCTCTGACCACGCTTCCCCCTGACGTTCCTTCGCGTCTTTTCGAACTTGTGTTAAAACGCCTGCTGCTTGTTCTCCGCCCATCACAGAAATACGCGCGTTCGGCCACATCCACATCATGGTTGGATCATACGCTCGGCCGCACATGCCGTAATTACCAGCGCCGTACGATCCACCGATGATCACGGTAAACTTCGGCACGTCAGCACAAGCGACGGCCATCACTAGCTTGGCGCCATGTTTTGCGATGCCTTCTTCTTCAACCTTTTTTCCGACCATAAAGCCGGTAATGTTTTGGAGAAAGAGAAGCGGTGTTTTCCGTTTGGCGCACAGCTCAATAAAGTGCGCGCCTTTTTGTGCCGATTCAGAAAACAAGATACCGTTGTTTGCCACAATACCAATCAAGTGTCCTTGAATACGAGCGAAGCCACACACTAGCGTTCTGCCGTACAAGGCTTTGAATTCGTCGAAATCAGAATCATCGACGATGCGGGCAATAATTTCTCGAACGTCGAATGACAGTCGTAAGTTGGCATTCACGATTCCGTAGATTTCTTCTGCGTCGTAGCGGGGAGGAAGTACGGTGTTTTCTGGCTTAACAGGTCTTGTTCTATTGGCATTGGCAATGGCTTCTCTCGCAAGCATTAGGGCATGTTCATCATTTTCAGCGTAATAATCTGCGACACCAGATTTTCGACAATGCACGTCTGCACCGCCGAGCTCTTCACCCGTCACGACTTCGCCAGTGGCCGCTTTCACCAAAGGTGGCCCCGCCAAAAAAATGGTGCCTTGCTCTTTAACCATAATGGACACATCCGCCATGGCAGGAACGTACGCGCCCCCAGCAGTGCAAAGCCCCATCACAACAGCAACTTGGGGGATGCTTTTCGCTGACATTCTCGCTTGGTTAAAGAAAATGCGACCAAAGTGTTCTTTGTCGGGGAAGACGTCGGACTGATGAGGGAGATTTGCGCCACCGGAGTCCACCAAGTACACGCAGGGGAGTTGGCAACGTTGGGCAATCTCTTGCGCTCTAAGGTGTTTTTTTACCGTGAGTGGGTAGTAGGTTCCGCCTTTTACCGAAGCATCGTTGGCGATGACCATGCATTGAATCCCCTCTATGATACCAATGCCGGCGATAACACCAGCGCAGGGGATCGCTTCGTCATACACTTGCCAGGCGGCAAACTGGCTGATTTCAAGAAAGTCAGTGTTGTCATCAAGCAAGCGCGCGATGCGTTCTCGTGCGGGGAGTTTTCCTTTTTGCCTCTGGTGCTCAATGGCTTTTTCACCGCCGCCCTGTTTGATGGTCTCGATGTGTTGATTAAGTTGAGTGACCAACGTTTCCATAACAGCTTTATTGGAAAGAAATAACTCGTCAGTTGGCTTAGTTTTACTTTTGATAATGGCCATAATGACTTCCTTGTCGTATGTTCCGTTAGCGAGATTCTTCGAACAGTTCTCGGCCTATTAACATGCGGCGAATCTCTGAGGTACCCGCGCCGATTTCATAAAGCTTTGCATCACGTAGCAAACGACCAGCAGGGTATTCATTGATGTAGCCATTCCCACCGAGCAGTTGTATTGCATCGAGTGCCATTTGTGTGGCGAGTTCTGCACTGTACAAAATCGCGCCAGCGGCGTCTTTGCGTGTTGCGTTACCTCGATCACAAGCCGCTGCGACGGTATATACATACGCTTTTGCTGCACTCATTCGAGAGTACATATCGGCGATCTTGCCCTGAACTAACTGAAACTCGCCAATGGATTTTCCAAACTGCTCTCGTTCATGTACGTACGGGACCACAATGTCCATGCAAGCTTGCATTATCCCGAGTGGTCCGGCAGCGAGGACGACGCGCTCGTAATCCAGCCCACTCATTAATACCTCGACGCCTTGATTCAACTCGCCAAGAATATTCTCTTTTGGCACTACGCAATGGTTAAATACAAGTTCGCAAGTATTCGAGCCTCTCATGCCTAGCTTGTCCAGCTTTTGAGCATGAGTGAAACCTGCGAAGTTACGTTCAATAATGAATGCGGTAATGCCACGTGAACCTGCGCTGACATCTGTTTTAGCGTAAAGCACCACTACGTCAGCATCGGGCCCATTTGTTATCCACATTTTGTTGCCATTCAGTACAAAATGGTCGCCCTTGTTCTCCGCTTTCAGTTGCATGCTTATCACGTCTGAACCGGCATTGGGCTCGCTCATCGCTAGGGCGCCAACGTGCGTACCATCAATGAGTTTTGGAAGGTATTTTTCGCGTTGAGAAGGCGTGCCGTTACGAAAGATTTGGTTGACGCACAGGTTAGAATGAGCGCCGTAGCTTAAAGCGACAGACGCAGAGGCACGGCTGATTTCTTCCATGGCAACAACATGAGCGAGGTATCCCATGCCTGCACCACCAAGCTCTTCATCGACGGTCACACCAAGCAACCCCATTTCTCCCAACAAAGGCCATAAATGATTCGGGAACTGGTTATCGCGGTCTATCTCAGCGGCGATGGGCGCGATATGTTCCGTAGCAAAGGCATTAACGTGTTCTCGGAGCATATCGATGGTATCACCAAGTCCGAAATTGAGTGGGGTATAGGTGCTTTTCATAACGTCTCCCGGTATCAGAGGTAAGGTGGAAAAGCCTGTAGCGGTGTTGCTAATTGAGTATAGCGTTTATGTCTGCTTGCTTTTGAGTGTTTGAATACAACGCTCCTTAGCGGCATTCAACTCTGCCATAACGACGCTGATGTCGTTGAGTTGTTGCTGTAGGACGGCTTGTTTCTCTTCAATGATATTGAGCATTTTCAATAACTGTCCTTCGGTTTGTTGCATGTCGTAGAGCTCGAAAAGTTCACGAATTTCTGCCAATGAAAAACCGAGTCGTTTCCCTCTTAAAATCAGTTTGAGGCGAATTCTATCCCTGCGTTGATAAACGCGCATATTGCCTTTTCGCTCTGGTTCAATCAGACCCACGTCTTCATAAAACCGGATACTGCGAGTAGTAATATCAAACTCCTTGGCGAGGTCACTGATCTTGTATTTTTCCATAACATACTTACCTCGAATAAAAATCCAGTTTCTGGAAATCGAACCTTAAATGGGAAGGCCGAACATCAACTTTGAAATATAAACGTCTGCTTGGTGTGTTTTTTCATCTCATTGTAAAGGCTAGTGCTATGCTTACGTAAACGTCAAGAAATCGCGGAATGAAAGTTTGTTAGTGAAAAAGGCGATAAAGGCTGGTGTGGCGCTTGGTGAGTAATTCTATGTAGGGTGTCATCAGTCTGCCAAGTGTTCACATATACCTTAAGGGAATGCGAATCATGGGAAAAGACATCTGGATTGTCAGCGCGAAAAGAACGCCAATTGGGCGCTTTCAAGGCAAGTTGCAAACTTACTCTGCTCCTCAATTAGGCGCACTGGCGATCAAGGCGGCAATGCACGAAGTGAATGTGACTTCGGTGGATGAAGTGTTCATGGGATGTGTGCTTCCAGCAGGGTGTGGACAAGCTCCTGCGAGGCAAGCATCTATGGGGGCAGATCTTCCTTTGGGTGTAGGGTGCACCACCATTAACAAAGTGTGTGGCTCTGGCATGAAGAGCGTCATGTTAGCGCACGATCTCATTAAAGCTGGAACGATTCGCTCTGCCATTGCTGGTGGTATGGAAAGTATGACCAATGCGCCGTATTTGCTGAGGGAGGCGAGAAAGGGAATGCGCATGGGGCACCAGTCTACGTATGACCACATGTTTCTCGATGGGCTACAAGATGCTTACGAAGGGCACTTAATGGGTGTTTATGCTCAGCAAGTCGCTGACAGGCTTAAGTTCACCAGAGAGCAAATGGATGAATGGGCCGTGATGTCGGCAAAACGTGCGTTGGAAGCTCAAGAGCGAGGCTTGTTTGCCGATGAACTTTCGCCGGTTTCACTCAATACCAAGTCAGAACAAGCGGTGCTGGACTACGATGAGCACCCTCGCTCGATTGACCTTGGTAAAATTCCTCAACTCAAACCTGCATTCGATGAAAAAGGTACGGTGACCGCTGCTAATTCGAGTGCCATTTCAGATGGCGCGGCGGCTCTGGTGCTTATGGATGAAGACACTGCGCGTCATCAGGGGCTTAAACCACTTGCGATCATCAAGGCGCACTCTACACATGCCAGAAAACCTGCAGAATTTACTTTGGCCCCCGTCTACGCAATTGAGCAACTGCTGTTCCAGCTAGATTGGTCAATTTATGAAGTGGATCTGTGGGAAATCAATGAAGCCTTTGCCGTCGTGACACAAATAGCGGTGGCGGAACTTGGGCTTGATACGAGCAAAGTAAATATTAAAGGTGGAGCCTGTGCACTTGGGCATCCGATAGGGGCTAGTGGCGCACGAATTCTGGTGACATTGATTCACAGTTTGCGTCAGCTACAAGCGCTAGGCACCAATGGTGATCTCGAAGCCAAAAAAGTGATGCGGGGTGTTGCGTCACTTTGTATCGGTGGTGGAGAAGCCACGGCGATAGGCATTGAAATACCGCTTTAATTGAAATCAGAAAGGAGTAAATGATGACTCGTTTGGTTCCCTTGTTTATTGGTGGCGAGTTTCGTGAATCTCAAACATCGGATTGGGTTGAGGTAACCAATCCTGCCACTAATGATGTCATTGCGTACGTTCCATGTTCCACAGAGCACGAGATGGAAGCCGCCATTGATAATGCGAAAGAGACATTCCAATCTTGGAAAGAAGTGGCGATACCCGAGCGTGCCCGAGTTATGCTGCGTTATCAGCACTTGCTCAAAGAGCATCATGATGAGCTTGCCACACTGCTTTCTCATGAAACGGGTAAGATTTTAGCGGATGCCAAAGGCGATGTGTGGCGTGGTATCGAGGTGGTTGAGCAGGCTGCAAACATTGCCAGCAATATTATGGGAGAAACCGTCGAAAACGTTGCCACGGATATTGATAGTTACTCAATGATTCAGCCCCTAGGTGTGTGTTGCGGCATTACGCCGTTTAACTTTCCAGCCATGATTCCGTTGTGGATGTTCCCAATCGCTATCGCTGCGGGCAATACGTTTGTGCTCAAACCCTCCGAACAAGTGCCATTGACCTCTATTCGTTTAGCTGAACTATTTGAGCAAGCTGGCGCGCCGAAAGGAGTGTTGCAGGTCGTTCATGGCCGCAAAGAGCAAGTCGACTTTCTTCTGGCTCATCCTGATATTCGAGCGGTGTCATTTGTTGGCTCGGTTCCCGTTGCCCGTTATATCTACACTACAGGGACTAAACATTTTAAACGGGTTCAAGCTTTTGCTGGTGCAAAGAATCACATGGTGATCATGCCTGATGCAAACAAAGATCAAGTGGTGAATAACCTAATCGGAGCCTCCGTAGGGGCTGCGGGGCAGCGTTGTATGGCAATTTCTGTTGCGGTATTTGTCGGCGATTCAAAACAATGGATTGCAGACCTGAAACTGGCGATGGCGAAAGTACACCCAGGGCCTTGGGATGATGAACAGGCTGCTTATGGCCCACTGATCAGTGAGCAAGCCAAGCAACGCGTATTGGACCTAATCGAAGATGGCAAACAACAAGGCGCAGTGTGTGAACTCGATGGCAGTCAGTGTGAAGTGGACGGCTTTCCCGATGGAAACTGGATTGGCCCAACCTTGTTTAGCGGTGTAACAGCGAACATGTCGATTTACACGCAAGAGATATTTGGCCCTGTTTTAGTTTGTATGGAAGTCGAAACGTTGCAAGAGGCCATTGAGTTAGTGAATCGCAACCCTTACGGCAACGGAACTTCTATATTTACCGCTAATGGCGCTGCTGCGAGAAAATATCAGCATGACATTCAAGTCGGTCAAGTTGGGATTAATGTGCCAATTCCAGTCCCTTTACCATTTTTCTCCTTTACTGGTTGGAGAGGCAGTTTCTATGGTGATTTACATGCGTATGGTAAACAAGCGGTACGTTTTTATACCGAGACTAAAACGGTGACGGCACGTTGGTTTGATGACGATATTCCGACGGGGCCCAATCTGACCATCCAACTGCGCTGAGTGAATAAAAGGAGCTTTTATGGACTTTGAACTTAATGAAGATCAACGTGCATTTGCTGATACCGCTCAGCAATTTGCCGATGAGTGTTTAGCACCGATGGCGGCGGAGTGGGATGAAAAGCAGATCTTCCCCAAAGACGTATTGAGAGAGGCGGGGGAACTGGGGTTTCTCAGTCTCTACACTCCAGAAGCGCAAGGTGGCCTAGGGCTGAGTCGCTTGGATGCTTCAATTATCTTTGAACAACTGGCCATGGGATGTACGTCCACTACGGCGTTTATGACGATTCACAACATGGTCAGTTGGATGATAGCCAGTTTTGCTACCGATGAAGCCAAAACGCAGTTCTGTCCGAAATTAGTTACGGGGGAGTGGTTAGGCTCCTATTGCTTAACCGAGCCTAATGCGGGATCGGATGCCGCTTCGTTGGCCACAACCGCGAGCAAAAAAGGTGATACTTACGTGTTGAATGGTGGCAAAACCTTTATCTCTGGCGCAGGAGAGACAGATGTTTTGGTCGTGATGGCGCGAACCGGAGAAGCGGGTGCCAAAGGCGTGTCCGCATTTGTTATTCCTGCTCACGCTGATGGTATCAGCTATGGGCGCAAAGAACCCAAAATGGGTTGGAACAGCCAACCAACACGAGCGGTTACTTTTGAAAATGTCGTTATTCCAGCTAGCCATTTACTGGGCGAAGAAGGGCAAGGTTTTGTCTTTGCGATGAAAGGGCTTGATGGAGGGCGTATAAATATTGCGACCTGTTCCGTCGGTACGGCTCAACAGGCCCTTGAACGGGCGGCACGGTACATTCAAGAACGTAAGCAGTTCGGCAAGTCGCTTGCGCAGTTTCAAGCCTTACAATTCAAATTGGCAGACATGGCAACAGAGCTAGTGGCTGCGCGGCAGTTAGTGCGCTATGCCGCCAGTAAACTCGACCGAAATGACCCGGATGCCACGGCTTATTGCGCGATGGCAAAACGGTTCGCAACTGATGTGGGCTTTCAGGTTTGCGACCAAGCGCTGCAGCTTTATGGCGGCTATGGTTACATCAAAGAGTATCCAATGGAGCGTCATTTCAGAGATGTGCGTGTGCATCAAATTCTGGAGGGAACGAACGAAATCATGCGCTTGATCATCGCGCGCCGTTTGCTCTCTGAGGAATCGGCCTTGCTGTAGCGAAGTATTGGATTTGCTCATTGAGAAAGGATTCAGATATGCCATTAACCCAAACTGCCATTCAACATACGATCGCTAATCACGTTGCGCTGGTGACGATGAACAACCCGCCAGCCAATACGTGGACAGCAGAGAGTCTCAAGGCACTGAAATCGCTGATACTCACACTTAACGATGATAACCAGGTTTATTCACTGGTTTTAACTGGCAGTGGAGAAAAGTTTTTCTCTGCTGGTGCGGATCTCAAGTTGTTTTCTGACGGTGACAAAGCGGTTGCGTCAGACATGGCGCGATGCTTTGGTGAAGCCTTTGAAACGCTCTCGGAATTTCGTGGTGTTTCCATTGCCGCCATTAATGGTTACGCCATGGGCGGAGGGTTAGAAGTGGCATTAGCTTGTGATATTCGAGTCGTTGAAGAGCAAGCGGTACTTGCTTTACCAGAAGCCAAAGTCGGACTTTTGCCCTGTGCTGGTGGTACCCAAAACCTCACAGCGTTAGTGGGGGAAGGCTGGGCAAAGCGCATCATTTTATGTGGAGAGCAAGTCAGCGCTGACAAAGCAAAAGAACTAGGCCTAGTTGAGGAGTTGGTTCCCAAAGGCGAAGCTTTAAGTAAAGCGCTGGAGCTTGCTGAATCTGTTGCGAACCAGTCACCATCTTCTGTCGCCGCATGTAAGGCGCTCATTCAAAATATGCGCTCTGCGCCACTTAAGCACGGCTTAATGAAAGAGCGAGAGTTATTTCTGAATCTTTTTGATACGGAAGATCAAGTTGAGGGTGTTCGCGCCTTTTTAGAAAAACGCCCACCGCAATGGAAAAACCGATAGGAGGCCACATGGCAGGGATGGTAACCATTAGTGAAATAGAGTGCTTAGATGGCGTGCACCGCATTGGTATCGCAACGTTAGAAAACACCGCTTCATTGAATGCATTGACGTATGACATGTTGGTCCAACTCAACGATCAGCTTATCAAGTGGCAAGATGATCCACATATGGCTTGTGTGGTACTGACTGGCGCTGGAGAAAAAGCATTCTGTGCTGGTGGTGATGTTCGAGCTATGTATCACGTCATGCATAACGAGAGTAAAGAAAAAATCGTAGAGTTCTGTACGAACTATTTCTCGTTGGAGTATGAGTGTGACTATCTCATCCACACTTACAACAAACCCATTATCGGTTGGGGAGAAGGTATTGTCATGGGCGGTGGGATGGGGCTTTTTATGGGAACCAGCCATAAAGTTGTGACAACAACATCACGCCTTGCTATGCCAGAAATCAATATCGGACTGTATCCTGATGTGGGAGGTACGTGGTTTTTAAGCCAGATAGATCCGCAAGTGGGCTTATTCCTCGGATTGACAGGTTCAATGGTAAATTCAAGTGACGCTGTCACTATTGGTTTGGCCGATTGGTTACTGTTGGAAGAGCAGTATCCCACCTTACTGGATGAGCTAAAGCGGCTCCAGTGGGGCAAAGAAGATGCGAAAGAGTTGGTAACTGCGCTACTACAATTAATGGAAGAACAGGTTATTGATAGCAAACCAACCACGCAAATTTGTCCATACTTAGATCAGATAGAGGAAGCGTGCAAAGGCTTTGATCTTAATGCGATAGCACAGCGAATCATGGCTATCGACGGGAACAGTCAGTGGATAGAAAACGCGAAACAAACGTTCGCATCGGGCAGTCCGATCACCGCGCATATTTGCTTTAGACAAGTGAAAGAGTACCACAGCTTACCGCTTGCAGATTGCTTCCGTTTAGAGTTGAGTTTGTCGGTTCGCAGTGCCTTATTAGGTGAGTTTAAAGAGGGCGTCCGTTCTCGGCTCATTGACCGGGATGGCGAGCCGAGCTGGATATTTAACAGTGTCAGTGAAGTCGATGAAGATGTTATCGATACTTTGTTTACCTCGCTTTGGTCAGATAACGAGCATCCGCTTGCTAATTTGGGTGAACAAACACTAGGTCAATAAGGAGAATGATCATGAGTACCATCGCATTTATCGGTTTAGGAAGGATGGGGCATCCTATGGCGCAAAACTTACTCGCGTCTGGATTTAACGTGCAAGTATTCGATGTCGATAGCGAAGCCGCAAAGCAACTAGTACCTTTTGGTGCGGTGGTGGCGAGCTCTATCGAAGAGGTAGTAGATGGTGCTAGCACAGTCATCACGATGCTACCAGCAGGGTCTCACGTTCGTTCCGTGTATCTTGGTGACTTACACGGTGGCGTAGGTGTCCTCAATCTTGTCTCGCCAAGTACCTTGATGATTGATTGTTCAACCATTGATCCGGACTCTGCGCGATTAGTCGCCAATGAAGCGGCAAATAAACGCGTGTTGTTTGTCGACGCGCCCGTTTCGGGGGGCGTTGCTGGCGCTAAAGCGGCGACATTAACCTTTATTGTTGGTGGTTCGGATCAAGCGTTTTCTAAAGCCAATGCGATTTTGCAGTATATGGGAAAAAATGTTTTCCATGCTGGCAAAGCAGGCGATGGTCAAATGGCAAAAATCTGTAACAACCTTATGCTCGGCATTTTAATGTCTGGTACGTGCGAGGCATTAAACCTAGGTATCGATCATGGACTCGATCCAAAAGTGCTATCAAACATCATGCTGCAAAGCTCTGGCCGAAATTGGGCATTGGAGCTTTACAATCCTTGCCCAGGCGTGATGGACAGTGCGCCAGCCAGTCACGATTACCAACCGGGCTTTATGAGCAAACTCATGCTAAAAGATCTCGGCTTGGGGTTAGATGCGGCGTTACAAACACATTCTTCGGTTCCGATGGGGTCGTTAGCGCGCAACTTATATTCTTTCCACAACGCGAGCGGCCACGGCGAGCTCGATTTCTCAAGCTTATTTGAGTTATACAAGAGTAAGAAAGGCTAGACCGAGTTTTGTGACAAACCAGCCCGAGATGGTGACGTAAAATGCGCATCATTTCGGCCAACTTAGACTGGTTGAGGTATAGAACATTACGAGCTATGGAGTGCACCAATATGGACATAAAAAGTAGTGTTATTGCCATTACAGGAGCAGGGCAGGGGCTTGGGCAAATGATGGCCATTACCCTTGCTCAAGCTGGCGCTGATTTAGCGTTATTGGATGTAAACGCCAGTGGCTTAATGGAAACACAAGAGCAGTGTCGAATGCTGAGTGCGAAAGCGTTGACATATCAAGTGGATGTCACCAACGAAATCGATGTTGAAACCACGTTTGAAGCGATTATCCAAGATTTTGGTCAACTCAATGGGTTAGTCAATAACGCTGGCGTGTTAAGAGATGGGTTACTTGTAAAAGCAAAAGATGGCGTGATCAGTAAGATGTCTTTAGATCAATTCAATTTGGTCATGAACGTTAACGTGACAGGAACATTTTTGTGTGGGCGTGAAGCTGCCGTCAAGATGATTGAGAGTGGCTCCCAAGGCGTTATCATCAATATTTCTAGTGTTGCGAGAGCAGGGAATATCGGACAAACCAATTATTCTGCGTCAAAAGCGGCGGTCGCGACCATGGCGACAACATGGGCCCGTGAGCTCGCAAGATACGGTATTCGCGCGGCGGCGGTTGCACCAGGTGTAGTACACACCGCGATGGCAGAGCAAATGAAACCCGAAGCCATAGAGCGATTAGAAAAGATGATCCCAGTTGGCAGGATGGGCGAAACAAGCGAAATCGCGCATGCAGTAAAATACATTATTGAGAGTGATTACTTTACTGGCAGGGTTTTAGAAGTGGATGGCGGTATTCGTATGTAAGTGACTACTGAAATAAGGCTCTGATAGACCTGAATAATAAGTTTCTTTCCATTTCAGCATTTTCTATGTTGTGGAGTGCCAATTCTGCGCAACCCAAATGTATTTACAACTTATGTTTGGATTTACCTTGAGAATGATTTCTCACAATCCAATAAAGAGATGTAAATACCACTCAAATATTAAGTGAAATCATTAATTTGATGTTGATCACACTTTTGGTTTTTTAGTTTCCGCTTCTCATTAAGGCTATCTGCGTAAATGAAGTTGATAGTCAGTCTCATCAATTTTAAGTTTCAACTATTTGTTTTTAAATAATTAATTGTTGAAGCACGAGAAATTCGTGTTGAGGTTAATATTCTATTTAAAGTGTGTAACTTCCATTAATGGAAGGTTAGTTTCCAGTTGTGGCTAATGAGCTTTAACTTTTTACTCCTCATAATGCGCCAAATGTAACATAGTGTTTCAAAGTGTAACAATAAACTCACACTAAGAGTGTGGTTTTGATCTCCACTCAATTCCGTTTTGTTTCGCTCTGAACCCGACGTTACTCATGCTCAACACATAAACATTCTAATGACTATAACAACTGGTTCTTGGCTTGATACCAATCGTATCGTAGCAAATAACGGTTCATTCTAGCTGGTTAAATGCTTGATGACGAAGTTGAAAAATTGTAAGTAGAATAACTACTTATCGAAGTTTCTTCTTGTTCTCATACATTACCTCTGCGCAATTTGTGAGCTCTTATTTACTTTGATTGGCATCTGTTTTGAAACCAGACAACCATCGAGAAAGTTAATGGAAGCCTCAAGATATAAACGCATCTTGTCGAGGGGAAGTTTGGCGTCCGTCATACTTATGCTCTCAGGATGTAATTCAGCTTTACTTGACCCCAAAGGTGCCATTGGTGTGCAAGAAAAAGAGTTAATTATTACTGCTCTTTTGCTGATGTTGATCGTTGTAATCCCTGTGATTTTAATGACGATTTACTTCGCTTACCGATACCGCGCCTCTAATACTGAAGAAGAGTACGCACCCGAGTGGTCACACTCGACCAAAATCGAAGTGGTGGTATGGACAATTCCAATCATCATCATTGCGATTCTTGCGACGATCACATGGCGTTCGACTCATGAACTAGAGCCATCCAAACCTTTGGAAAGTGATGTTAAACCAATGACCATCGAAGTGGTGTCACTCGATTGGAAATGGTTGTTCATCTATCCAGAGGAAAACATTGCGACGGTGAACTATGTGGCGTTCCCGAAAGACGTGCCAGTGCAGTTCAAACTGACTTCGGACAACATCATGAACGCGTTTTTCATCCCTCGCTTAGGTACACAGATCTACGCGATGCCAGGAATGGTAACCAAGCTCAACCTCATAGCGAACCACGAAGGTGACTATAAGGGTTTTGCATCGAACTACAGCGGCGAAGGCTTTTCGCAAATGAAGTTCACAGCTTCAGCAATGTCTGATCGTGCTGCGTTCCTAAATTGGGTGCAGAAAGTGAAGGCGAGCCCTGATCGTATTGAAGATTGGGAGCAATACAGCTCACTGGCAGCGCCAAGTATCGCAGAGCCAGTCACTTTGTTCTCTAGCGTTCCTCCGTTCTTGTTCACCGACGTTGTGACTCAGCATCCTGGTTCAATGAACTGTTTGCCTGAAAACCAAGGATAATCGTAATGTTTGGAAGATTAACTCTTGATTCAGTTCCATTCCACGAACCTATTATCGTCATCACCCTAGCGGTTGTGGCGCTGGTTGGTTTAGCCGTAGTTTACGCGGTGACCAAAGCCGGAAAGTGGCAATATTTGTGGAATGAATGGTTTACTTCAGTAGACCATAAAAAACTTGGCTTCATGTACATCGCAGTAGCGATGGTGATGCTTGTTCGTGGTTTTGCTGACGCAGTCATGATGCGTAGTCAGCAACTCCTTTCTTCTGCGGGTGAAGCAGGTTACTTGCCACCGCATCACTACGATCAAATTTTTACTGCCCACGGCGTGATCATGATCTTTTTTGTAGCGATGCCATTGGTCATTGGTCTGATGAACATCATCGTGCCATTGCAGATTGGTGCGCGTGACGTAGCTTTCCCGTATCTGAATAACTTGAGCTTCTGGCTGTTTGTTGTAGGTGTCATCCTAACAAACATGTCTCTCGGCTTAGGTGAATTTGGTCGTACCGGCTGGTTGGCGTATCCGCCGCTTTCAGGTATTGAGGCTAGCCCAGGAGTCGGGGTCGACTATTGGATTTGGGCGCTGCAGATATCAGGTGTTGGTACGACGTTAACAGGCGTGAACTTCTTCGCGACCATTTTGCGTATGCGTACACCGTCTATGCCAATGATGAAGATGCCAGTTTTCACTTGGGCGTCTCTGTGTGCAAACATTTTGATCATCATTTCATTCCCAATCCTAACGGTGACTATCGCTCTGCTTACGCTGGATAGATACCTAGGCATGCACTTCTTTACCAATGATCTTGGCGGCAACGTAATGATGTACGTCAACCTGATTTGGGCTTGGGGTCACCCAGAAGTGTACATTTTGATCTTGCCAATTTTTGGTGTGTTCTCAGAAGTCACCGCAACCTTCTCACGTAAAAAGTTGTTCGGTTACACATCGCTAGTTTGGGCTACCGTAGTTATCACGATTCTTGCCTTTGTCGTTTGGCTACACCACTTCTTTACGATGGGGTCTGGCGCGAACGTAAATGCCTTCTTCGGTATTGCCACGATGATCATTTCTATCCCAACAGGGGTGAAGATCTTCAACTGGCTATTCACGATGTACAAAGGCCGCATCCGCTTTACGACGCCAATGATGTGGACGGTGGGCTTCCTTATCACCTTTACTGTTGGTGGTATGACGGGCGTACTAATGGCTGTTCCGGGCGCAGATTTCGTTCTGCATAACTCAGTATTCCTTATCGCTCACTTCCATAACGTAATCATTGGTGGTGTGGTGTTTGGATGTTTCGCTGCGATCACTTACTGGTTCCCGAAAGCGACCGGTTTCACCATGAATGAAACTTGGGGCAAACGCGCGTTCTATCTTTGGATTATTGGTTTCTTAATGGCGTTCTTACCGCTTTACGCGCTGGGCTTTATGGGGATGACTCGTCGTTTAAGCCAAGACATCAACCCAGAATACTTCCCACTGTTGTCGATTGCCGCAGCAGGTACGGTTGTGATTGCGCTGGGCGTATTGTCTCAGTTCATCCAAATTTACGTGAGTATCCGTGACCGCGAGCAAAACCGTGATTTAACTGGTGACCCGTGGGGTGGACGTACTCTTGAGTGGGCAACATCGTCTCCACCGCCGTTCTACAACTTTGCGCACCTACCAAAAGGTGATGTGCTGGATGCCTTCTGGTACCAGAAACAAAGTGGCGAGTTCGATCCAACTAAAGAAGTGGAATACGAACGTATTCATATGCCAAAAAACACTGCAACAGGCATCTACGTGTCGGCTTGGTCGCTCCTATTTGGCTTCGGCATGATTTGGTACATCTGGTGGCTAGCGGCGGCAAGTTTGGTCGGTATTATCGTGACGTGTATTCAGCATAGCTATAACGATGATGTGGATTACTACGTGGAAGTTGAAGAGATCAAAGCAATTGAGGCCGAACGTCGAGCTCAGCTTGAAGAAGCGAAGAAAAACTCAGTGAAAGACAGCGAAAGTAAAGATGATCTGGAGGTGACGTATGCAAACTAATATCGCAGCACATCACGACCATGATCACCACCATGACACGAATGGCAACAAGCTATTTGGTTTCTGGGTTTACCTGATGAGTGACTGTGTACTGTTTGCGACCTTGTTCGCGACTTACGCTGTGCTGTCGAGCAATTCAATTGCGGGCCCAACAGGTAAAGACATTTTCGAACTTCCATTCGTTTTTGTCGAAACCATGCTGCTGCTGTTTAGCAGTATCACATTTGGTTTTGGCATTATCGCGATGAAGCGCAACAACGTTGCTGGTCTCAAACGTTGGATGTTAGTCACGTTCGCGCTTGGTCTTGGCTTTATCTGTATGGAGGTCTATGAGTTCCATCACCTGATTGAAGAAGGCTATGGCCCACAAACAAGTGCATTCCTGTCGGCATTCTTTACGTTGGTTGGTACGCACGGCCTGCACGTAACCTTTGGTCTGATTTGGTTAGCGGTAGCGTACCATCAACTGTCGACGAAAGGTCTAAACGACAATATGGCAATGCGCTTTAACTGCTTAAGCCTATTCTGGCACTTTCTAGATATCGTTTGGATTTGTGTCTTTACCATCGTTTACTTACTGGGGGTAATGTAATGGATCAACATGTAGAAACCAGTTCGTCAGATTACGTGAAAGGCTTTATTGCCTCACTGATTCTGACGGTAATTCCGTTCTACTTTGTTTGGACGAAATCATTACCAGATACAACGACCTATGCGATTCTATTTGGATGTGCATTAGTGCAGATATTTGTTCACTTTAAATACTTCTTGCACATGGAAACAAAAACATCCGACGGACGTTGGAACCTTGTATCACTGATGTTTACCGCCATTGTTGTACTTATCCTTATCGCTGGCTCGGTATGGATCATCTACAACATGAACGTCAACATGAAGTTGTAGGTCAAGGTATGCTGAAAAGTTATTTGTCTATCACTAAACCGGGCATTATTTTCGGCAACCTGATTTCTGTTGCGGCGGGGTTCTTCCTCGCCGCAAAAACAGAACCAGCCAGTCTAATGTTGTTCGTTACGACGTTAGTTGGTGTTGGGTTAGTCATCGCTTCAGGTTGTGTGGTGAATAATATTTTCGATCGTGATATCGACCAAAAGATGGCACGTACACGAAATCGTGAAACAGTGAAAGGCAACATCAATATCGATATTGCGTTTGTTTATGCACTTGCTTTATTGCTGGTAGGAACCGCACTGTTATTTATCCGAGTGAACCCACTATCCGCTGTCGTCGTGTTGCTTGGCTACGTGTATTACGTGTTCTTTTACACGATGTGGTATAAACGTAACTCGGTGTATGGGACCTTAGTGGGAAGTATCTCAGGTGCAGTTCCGCCATTGGTGGGTTACTTAGCGGTAACAAACTTCATTAGCTTGGAAGCGATTTTACTCTTTACCATGTTCTGTCTCTGGCAAATGCCGCACTCGTATGCCATTGCCATGTTTCGCATGCAAGACTACCGAGAAGCCGGGATTCCCGTATTGCCAGTTAAAGAAGGTATTCATAAAGCGCATCGACACATGAAAGCGTATGTCGTGGCGTTTGGAGCAGTATCGTTGGGGTTATTTTTACTAGGTGAAGCCGGGTATGAATACTTAGCGGTTGCAGCGGTTGTTTGCTTTATGTGGACGAAAGTGACCTTTCGCAGCATTGATGACAACAACTACATCGCTTGGTCAAAGTCGGTGTTTAAAGTCTCACTGCTAGTGGTGATGGGGATCAGTGGTGTGCTTGGTGTCGAGTTGATTCCTCTAGCTCTGTAACAACCAAACCTAAGCGTTTGCTAAACGCCAATATCTTTTGCTGCTGAATGCATGAATGGCCTTACCTGGAAGTAAGGTCATTTAACTTTCTATTGTCCTTTATTTTCACTGTTTTTCCTGTTCCTCCTCTAGCTTCACTATCACGTATTCATATCTAAAAGTAAAAACAACCAGTGTGTAAAACATAGTGGAGCACGTTTTTGCTGACGTGCAATAATGCCAAGAGATAGCGACTATTAAGCTAAAAAGTATAAACAGCGCAATAACTCTACTTACCATATGAGAATTCAATATCGATAGTTTGTAATGTAAACATTTGGGGTAGTGCTAGTTCCCATAGCAGCATACAAACTAACAATGTGAATGTTTAATTTGAATCACCAGCTAGCGAAATACACAAGTTTTACGACTGAAAGTGGGTGAGGAAGCATCTTAACTCCAGTGAAATGAACACGATTAAGAATCATCCTTTTACATAATCTAAAAACTCACTAAACCTTAACCCAGATTAAAGTTTTGTCGTCTCCGAGGCATTAAGGTGCGCCTGTAGTTTGCAGGTCTCAAGGATTCAGAGAAGGAACAGCCATACATCGTGTATCGCTGTTCCTTTTTCGTTCTTGTTTACTTGCGAAAAGATAAAACATAAAGACAACTTTAAGAGGACTGGTTTTGAGCATTTTGTTTTCCGAAGCCCGCATTGGCAACATGACCCTAAAGAACCGTTTTGTGCGAAGCGCAACGTGGGAGAACATGGCGACCGAAGATGGTCACATGACGGCAAAGCTTTACGATATTTACGAAACGCTTGCGAAAGGGGAAGTTGGGCTTATTGTTACAGGTTATGCCAATATCGTTGAAGAAGAGAAACCCAACGCAGGTATGATGGGGATCTACAACGACTCTTTTATTGAAGAATACAAAAAGCTAACAGAGCTAGTACATCAACAAGATTCTAAAATCGTGATGCAAATTGCTTACGGTGGCACCAAAACCACCCATAACGTCGGTGAGCGTGTCATCTTCGCTCCGAGTGACGTGCCTGAGCGTGGTACAAATACGCAAGGCAAAGCGATGACAAAGGACGAAATAGACTACATCGTAAAGGCATTCGCATTGGCGAGCAAACGTGCTCAAGACGCTGGTTTTGACGGCGTAGAGATTCATGCGGCGCACACTTATTTAATTAACCAGTTTTTAAGCCCGTACTATAATCGTCGCGAAGACGAATATGGTGGTGACTTAGAAAATCGCATGCGCTTTCTTTTAGAAATTTATTCTGAAACCAGAAAGCTGGTTGGAAGCGAATTTCCCATCCTCGTTAAACTGACGGCAACAGAGTTCTTTGACGGCGGTTTAACGTTCGATGAAACTCGCGTCGTCTGTAAGAAACTTGAAGAAATAGGCGTTGATGCGATCATCGTATCTGGCAATGTTCACGGCAAAGCAAACGAACTTGTTGGTCAAACGTTCGATGGTTACACACTACAAGAAGAAGGTTACTTTCACGAATATGGTCACGTGATCAGTCAGGACGTTAGTATACCGGTGATTACTGTCGGCGGGCTGAGCGACATTGATGCGATTGAGAAAATTGCAGAAAACACAGATATCCAGTTTTTTGCTGTGTCACGCCCTTTATTGGCTGAGCCACAGTTGATCAAACGTTGGAAAGAAGGCAATCGCGCACCAGTAGATTGTGAGCGTTGCTCAAAGTGTCGTACCAAGCGTGGTAACTTTTGCGTGGTGTATAAGAACCGAAATCGTCGCAAAAAATAGAACGAAGCGAATACACAAATACAAATTAGCCTCCACTCTGAATATGGAGGCTTTTAATTATCCGCATGTTAATCGAACCATTATTTATCTTCTTTTTGATAGTTTAAATAATGCACACAAAGATCGTGAAATGCTTTAGCTTGAGGCGAGATCGTGCGATCGGTTAACGTAAATATACCAATTTGCCTTTCAAGTGGTGGATCGATAAGCGGAATCCAAACCAAGCGTGTTTCATTGGTTGGGAAAGCAAGCTTCGGTAGGGTCGTGACACCAATCCCAAGTTCTAAGACAGAAAACAGCGAAGTAATATTTTCGACCGAATAGAGCGCTTGCTGACTCAGAGCTCTTGCTGGGGTTGGATCGAGAAGTGTACAAGTGCCGTTACGGATAAAGGGTTGTTCCAACAAAGTTTGCCACTCGACTCCTTCTGGATGACTCGCAATAGGGTTGTCCTTTAAACACACCACGCCTATTGGATCAGCTAACAGCGGCGTAAAGTCAATGCCGCCCTCATCGAGGTGAGAGGGGTTACCGAGCGCTAAGTCGACCTCACCGGAGAGTAGGCGAGCCTCGACACCAGCGGCATTATCGTCTATCAAGCTTACTTCTACATTTGGATACTGTTCGCAAAAGGCGCCCAACACGCTAGGAATGAGCTTTGCTGCAACAGAAGGAACGCTCGCAATTCGCACTCTCCCTTGCTGTCCGGCAGCGGCTGCTTTGAGATCGTTGTCTAGTGCACTGTAGATATTGAGAAACTGAACCACTTTGGGAAGACAAATTTCACCAAACGGGGTCAATTTGGTTTTGTTTCCGGGTTCAAACAGCGTTTGCCCTAGAATTTTTTCAAGCTCTTTTATCGATGTTGACAGTGCCGCCTGAGAACGATTTGCACGATGTGAAGCGGCTCGAAAGCCTCCTTCCTCGACTACCATCACAAAATGCATTAATTGTTGAAGCTTAATACTCATCCCTAATGCCTCTTAATCCCTTTATTTACGTTATTTTAAACAGAGTGATAAGTTTAATTTATCAAATGTCAAAAATTTACCGTTAGATTTATCGCTTGTCAATGTGCATCATTTAACCATATTGAAACAAAGCTGTTACAAAGGTTGAAAGGCACGTGAATACTCCTACTAAAAAACACCCAGTTAAAACCAGTCTATTTGCTTCTAAAGCGCCGCTTGAATGGGCGATAGTCAACAACGGAACCCTGTATACGGCTCAAATTCCTATTGATGACACAGGCGCGGTTGTGGAAGGCGGTATCGAAGCACAAACACGTCAAACCTTTAACAATCTCATTCACACCCTGGAGTGTGCAGGGGAGTCTTTGGACTCGGTGTTGCAGGTCCTGATTTATGTGACTGACAGAGAATACTTAAAGACCGTTAACCAAGTGTACGCGGAATATTTTGAAGCGCCGTACCCAAATCGCGCCGCCATGGTGGTTGCAGGGTTAGCGCGAGAAGAGATGTTGGTGGAGTTTGTTGTCTACGCGTCGGCAAGCCAACCAGAATAAATCCAACGAGAATAATTAGAGATCAGTGAGTGAGTGGCTTGCCATCACAAATCGGAAGAACAAGGAAAGAACCATGACTTTTATTAACAATGTTCAAGCAGAAAAATCCCTCTATATAGCGGGTGAGTGGCAATCGGGCATGGACACCATCGCCAATATTAACCCTTCTGATATCAGCGAAAACATTGGCGATTTCGCACAAGCGAGTGTGTCGCAAGTAGAGCAAGCGATTCAAGCGGCTAAATCAGCGCAGCCAGAGTGGGAAAAAACACCAATCGAGCGCAAGCAAGCAGTGCTACAAGCGATTGGTGATGAGCTCATTGCACGATGTGACGAATTGGGCACCTTGCTTTCGCGTGAAGAAGGTAAGCCATTTTCTGAAGGTCGAGGTGAGATTTACCGTGCTGGCCAATTCTTCCAATACTTTGCTGCTGAGGTTCTGCGTCAAATTGGCGATAGCGCTGCTTCCGTCCGTCCAGGTGTCTCCGTTGAAGTTACTCGCGAAGCCGTCGGCGTTATCGCCATTATCTCTCCTTGGAACTTCCCAACAGCAACAGCGGCTTGGAAAATCGCGCCAGCACTTGCGTTTGGCAACAGCGTCGTCTGGAAGCCTGCCAACCTAACCCCAGCAAGTGCCGTTGCGCTGACAGAGATTATCCATCGCCAAGGTTTACCTGCTGGCACGTTTAACCTCGTTTTGGGTAGCGGTTCGCAAGTCGGTAATACCCTTATCAATTCGAAGGATGTGAACGGCGTGAGCTTCACTGGTTCTGTGGACACAGGCCGTAAAGTTGCAGCGGCTACGGCACCAAACTTTGTACGTTGTCAGCTAGAGATGGGCAGCAAAAACGCGCTCGTAGTGGCAGATGATGCAGATATTCAAATTGCTGTCGAAGCGACAATCGCAGGCTCATTCTCGGGTGCGGGTCAAAAGTGCACCGCGTCTTCTCGTCTTGTGGTTATGGACGGAATTCACGACGCGTATGTTGAAGCGCTAATCAAACGCATGAGCGAACTTAAAGTGGGTCACGCTCTAGAAGAGGGCGTATTCATGGGCCCTGTTGTTGATGGTAACCAGCTGAATGCGAACTTTGAGTGGATCGAAAACGCACGCCAAGCAGGCGCGGAGCTGGCTTTCGGTGGTGAGCGTCTGAGCCTAGAGCATGACGGTTACTATATGTCACCAACCCTGTTCTTGAACACACAAAACAGCTGGGAAGTGAACCAAGAAGAAGTCTTTGCACCAATGGCAAGCGTGATTCGCGTTTCTGATCTGGATGAGGCAATTGCAGTCGCGAACGATACGCGCTTTGGCCTGACAGGCGGCATTATCACGCAAAGTCTGCGCAATAGCGCGATCTTCAAACAGCAAGTCCAAACGGGCTGCGTCATGGTTAACTTGCCAACTGCGGGTACAGATTATCACGTCCCATTTGGTGGCCGTAAAGAATCTAGCTTTGGCCCTCGTGAGCAAGGGCAGTACGCCAAAGAGTTCTACACCGTGGTGAAAACCGCTTATCAGCGCCCTTACTAAGAACAGCAGGGTAGCTGATGGTGTCAGTTACCCGCACTGAAAGGCTAAGAAATTGTTTAAGGAGTGGTTATGTACCAACAACGGATTGTGATTGACGGATTGCAGTACTGCAATTGGGATCGAGAGTATTTCCAAACGCTTAAGGCGAGTGGCATTACCGCCGTTCATGCCACCATCGTCTACCACGAAACTGCGCGCGAAACCTTAACGCGTTTTGCTGAATGGAACTTGCGCTTCGAGCAAAATGCGGACCTCATCATGCCTATTTATTCAATGGCAGATGTAGAAAAAGCCAAAGCAGAAGGCAAAGTCGGCATCTTCTTCGGCGCGCAAAATTGCTCACCTATCGATGATGAAATTGGTCTGATTGAAGTGATGCGCCGCCAAGGTCTGCTGATCATGCAACTGACCTACAACAACCAAAGCTTACTGGCGACAGGTTGTTACGAACAAAACGATTCCGGCGTAACTCGCTTTGGTAAGCAAGCGATTGAAGAGATGAACCGAGTCGGGATGATCATTGATATGTCCCACAGTGCAGAGCGTTCGACGTTGGAAGCCATCGATCTTTCTTCGCGTCCAATTTGTATCAGCCATGCTAACCCGACGTTTGCGCATGACGCACTGCGCAACAAGTCTAACACCGTGATCAAAGCACTGACGGAGCGCGGTGGTTTGATTGGATTCAGTTTATATCCGTTCCATTTGCCAAATGGCAGCCAGTGCACGTTGGATGATTTCTGCCAGATGGTTGCGAAAACCGCAGACATGTTTGGCGTTGAGCATTTAGGTATCGGTAGCGATTTGTGCCTAAATCAGCCGCAACAAGTGTTGGAGTGGATGCGCAACGGGCGTTGGTCAAAAGCGATGGATTACGGCGAAGGTTCAGCAAGTAACTCGGGATGGCCAGATGCGCTGCCATGGTTCTGCGGCAGCGCAGGGATGGAGAACATCTACAACGGATTAATGGATCACGGATTCAGTGAATCTGAGGCTGGAAAAATATTGGGTGAAAACTGGTTCAACTTCCTTAAAGAAGGATTAGAGCCTATTTCATAGCATTCCCCAAAGTAGGAACCGCCTGCCCACATAATAACAATACGGCAGGCGTAAAACTCACATTTGTAGCCAGTCTTTGGCTGCTGCAAAGAACCTCTGGAGCCAGAGTATGTCTGATTTAACCAATAGCATGAAAGCTTCCACGATGAGCGTGTCATCGGGCAAGTCAAAAGTAAAACACAACACATCAACAACAGAAAACACGATGGACAAATTAGGACTGAATAACCCGGCCTTTTGGTATAGCGGTGGTTTCATCGCGTTGTTCGTTGCTATTGCACTTTATGACGGCGAGCTGTTATCTACGATCGTTAACGCCGGTTTTAGCTGGGCAGTTCAGGTGTTTGGTCCATACTGGCAGTTACTGCTGCTTCTCACTTTTCTTATTGGTCTTGGCTTGGCTGCAGGGCGAACAGGCAAGGTGATGTTGGGCGGGATTGCAAAACCAGAAATGGATTCTTTCCGCTGGATGGCGATTATTTTCTGTACCTTATTGGCTGGTGGTGGCGTTTTCTGGGCCGCGGCTGAGCCTATCGCACACTATGTTAGCCCACCCCCTTTATACGGCGCGCAAGATAACCCGCAGCAAGGTGCGGTGAATGCGTTGTCGCAATCCTTTATGCACTGGGGCTTTCTGGCTTGGGCGATTGTAGGTAGCTTAACTTCGATCGTGGTGATGCACCTGCATTACGACAAAGGTTTACCACTAAAACCCCGTATTTTGCTTTACCCAGTCTTGGGCGAACGAGCACTTAAAGGCCAACTCGGTGCATTGATTGACGCGTGCTGCATTATCGCGGTAGCCGCAGGCACCATCGGGCCAATTGGGTTTCTAGGCTTGCAGGTTAGCTACGCGTTAAATGCGCTGTTTGATATTCCTGATGGCTTTACCACTCAGCTTATCATCATCTTGTTTGCGATTGCTCTTTACACCTTGTCAGCACTCAGTGGATTAAGCCGAGGCATGCAACTGCTTAGTCGTTACAACGTGATTCTGGCAATGGCATTGATGGTTTACATCCTGTTTTTTGGCCCTACGAATTTTATCTTTAACGGATACATTCAAGGTGTAGGAAGCATGTTGGATAACTTTATCCCAATGGCGACTTATCGCGGTGACGAAGGTTGGCTAAGTTGGTGGACAGTATTTTTCTGGGGCTGGTTCCTGGGTTATGGTCCGATGATGGCAATCTTTATTGCGCGTATTTCCCGTGGTCGAACTATTCGCCAAGTTATTTCCACCATCAGTATTGTGGCTCCGTTAACCACCTGTTTTTGGTTCACGATTGTGGGCGGCTCAGGTCTTGCGTTTGAAATTGCTGAACCGGGTAGCGTGAGTGCGGCGTTCGAAGGCTTTAACCTGCCAGGTGCTTTGCTTGCGGTGACTCAGCAACTACCAATGCCAATGCTGACTTCAATTCTATTTCTGATTTTAACCACGATCTTCATCGTCACGACGGGCGACTCAATGACCTACACAATCAGTGTCGTGATCAGTGGTGAAACGGAGCCGAATGCGATCATCCGTACCTTCTGGGGAGTAATGATGGGTGTGACGGCATTGATCCTGATTTCTCTTGGCTCTGGTGGCATCTCTGCACTGCAATCTTTCATTGTGATTACCGCGGTTCCGGTTTCGTTGATTCTGTTACCGTCACTTTGGAATGCGCCGCAAATCGCAATCAAAATGGCGAAAGAGCAAGGGCTATAACAATTATCTAATTCAAACAACGTGGAGCTTGTGCGGGTGTTTTCCTCCTGCATCCGCACAAACCCTAGTATTCTTACAATAACAAATAGGTGGTGAGCAAAATGGATGCACATCGTTCTACTTATACGGAAGCAACTATGCGCGATGCAGCGATTGTCATGGCAGCCGAAAGGCTTGGCGCAATGCACCAAAACCGAATCAGCTTTGTTCGCAGTCTGATTCGTAATATGGCAAGCCAAAACTGGCAAGTAACCAAGCATGAGTGGCAGCTTTGTCCTCGTGGTTATGGTCATGTGATTTACAAATTGACCACGCCAGAGCACGTTTATCATTTGGTGGTATTCTGTGATGAAATTGCCGACGACGAGCGTAATGATCGCGTAATTGCTGAAAAGTGGGACGTCACATTTGCACTGTTTCAAGGCGATGTTGATGTTACTTTGTTGGAAAGATTGCGAGAAAATGTACCGCTGCAAGAAGCGGGACGTAATCCAAACAACGTACTTGTTCTTGCTCGCGCAAACAAAAGTGTGCGCGTGTTTGAGCACATTGTTAGCGCGCTTTCTCAAGGCGAGCAGCCTGAGCCGAAAGAGTTAGCGGAAGTGGGTTATATCCTGCGTACCACAGCTGTTTATGGTAACGGAAAGTTTGGTATCGCCGATTTCAAACTGTTAGAGAACAACTCAGATTTCAGCCAGTCTTTTAGTGCGCAAATGTGTGCCGTATATATGTTGCGTGAATTCAGCCTAGATTGGGTGCACTATCTGGCACTTCAACAAGGTGGCGACAAGGCGGTGGCTTTGCATCGTGGCTTGCAGCGCTACCTTGGTGTCGGCAATGCGACTGGCTTAGGCATGGCTCCATACTTGATTCATCACCCGTGCATCGTTGACCAATGGATGACCTCTCGCGAACGTGCGGTAGCGCGAGTCTTTGCGATGCCATGTGAAGCTTCATTCCATGCTCCTTTGCAAGGATTGCTGCAAAAAGCACAGCGTCATTTAGAGCAAGTCATCACCATCAATGAACATCAAGACAGGCTCAATCATCAAGCGATAGCAGACATCAAACAACTGCTATCAGAGCTAACAACGTTAATGGCATCACATCCGAATTGGGCGAGTTTGGTCGAGCATAAGAAAACAATGAGTGTGGAGGCCCAAGAAATCCTCACCTCTTGCTTGATCGAACTCTACCCATCTTTAGTGGATGAATTTGCTAGCCAAATGAATACGGATGAAACGTTATCTATTCCGGGCGGGAAAAAGATCCAAGATTTACTGGAAGTGTTGCAAAGCAAGTACCGCTGGGCGATTGATGCGGATTACTCACTAGCCGAGAACAACTACTGGTTCTGGTATCGCTCACAAGATAAAGAAGAGCCAAGGCTTGGTGTTCGCGGGGAAGAGGCTGGAGAAGAAAAAGAACTGCCGCTTGATATCGGCAGACAAGTGAATCGCTTGTACCAGGCCTTGCTTGACTGTGATGTAGAAATGTCCGTAGCAGAGTTTCTATTGCAAAAACCGGCTTATCGTTCGATCACACGTCGCGTATGGACGCTAGGCAACCGTGCGATGGGGGATATTCAAATGAATGTGCTGCGTAAAGATGCGTTACCAATGCACTTACTGCGCTGTAAATTGGCGATCTTTGGCGCGACTAAGTTTGATCCGCGCTCGGATCGTTGGGTTCGAGTAACTTTCTTCCAAGGTGCGCCGTTGTTAGATGAAATTCACGACCCTAAACTGGCAGACACATGGATTTTCCCTAGCATGCCGCCACGTGACGAAATTGCGCAAAGTGACAATCAAAAAATCAGTGGAGGATTTGCATTATGATCGTCTCTCACAACGAATTGGTGGCCGCGGTTAATAAGGCATTTCTTGGCATGCGCCGTCACTGTGGTGAGGCGGATGTCATTGCGAACATGGTGGCGGACTTGCAAATGGTTGGCTTACATGGAGTTCGTCATTTTAATAACGCCAGTCTGTTTCTTGGGTTAGATTCAGACTGCGCCGTATCGGTGACCAACAGTACGCCGTCAAGCATAGAGGTAGAACTGCACAACGGGAGTGTAGCGTGTCATTTACCCGCGGTGTTGGATTTCGCGCTCGAGAAAATGATCAACCGTAAGTCGATTACCGTTACGTTGAAACAGTGTCATAACCGTTGGCTAGGTTTTAGTGAGTTGTTGAAGCTCTCTGCAAAAGGCATTGCGTGCCGTGCACAATGGGTCAATGGCTCTAGTCCCAAGCGAACGCTTTATGTGTTAAACCGTGGACGAATCGCGCCAGAAGTCTTTTTCTCGGATCAGTTTGATGGGCATGATACGGATTTGCATAGTATGGTTATCGAGCTCTCCGTGAACGATTTCGATATCGAGAAAAGTGCACAAGGATATACCACCCACATTGAAGGCGATGAGTTAAGCCGTACGCAACAAGCTTCTTGGCAAAATGGTATCTTTGTCGAAGACCAAGAATGGGAAACACTGAAACAAACCGCAACCGCGTTGCTGGTGGAGAACAGTGAGCGTTCTATGCTCGGTGCTGGTGGTGTGGTTTAAGCTATGAAAGGCGATGATTCCAAGTAGAAGTGATGAAGGCTGCTGTTTAGCGGCCTTTTTTGTGCGCGATGTTCAGTCACTTCTGAAGTTCAAAGACTATGATTACCGTTATCCGCAAGATGGAGCAACACAGGTAAGAAAAATGGATCTGCAAGAGAATAAAAGAAATGCCATTGCGTTTTACGAAACCGCCTATAGAGGTAACCCAAGAAAGGCAGTTGAAGACTACGTAGGTGATGAGTACATCCAGCACAATCCATTAGTTGGAAATGGCCCCGAGGCTTTTATCGAGTATTTTGAGCGGATGCAAAATGAGTATCCCGATAAAGATATTACGTTTGTGCGAGCCATTGCTGAAGGGAATTTGGTGGCACTACACACTCACCAAACATGGCCTAATGATATTGAATACGTGACGATGGATTTCTTTCGTTTTGATCACAATGGGAAGATCGTTGAACATTGGGACGCTCTGCAAGAGATACCCAAAGAAACATTGAATGGTCACACCATGTATTAACGAGTCGTTGATTAGCCTCCCATGCCGTTTATTCAAACGGTATGGGAGGTTAAATGATTTGTGGCACTCGAAGTATTAATCATCAAAGCGCTTTTTCGATTCTCACCGCGACGTCTTCAGATACCCAGCCTTTCCACAAGTCAGGGTAGGTATTAAAGAAGTAAAACATCGCTTCTTCACCGTCCGCGTAGTTATCTTCCATCCAGGCCAGCATTTCACTCATTTGCTCGTTGGTAAATCCGCGTTTCTGCAAGTACGCGAATGCTTGGGGTTCTTTGTTCGCAAATGCCTCAGTTGTTACTGTGCGAACTGGAGAAGGTGGGTACATTGTTACTTTGGGAGAAGTACAATCAGGCTGGGTGGTACAGTTGCGATACTCTTCCAGATCCGTTCCGCTACCAAAATCCACTTTGACCATATCATACTTGCCCAATACGGGTGTTGGTGACCAGTAGTAACCAAACCAAGGCATTTTGCGATCATAGGCTTTGGCGATGGTACCAGCTAGTGCAGCGCCAGAGCCTGGGTCAACCATCTCAAAGCCGTGCTCACTTAACCCTAATGCATTAAACAAGTGACCGGAGGTGATTTGGCATGTCCAACCAGCAGGGCAGCTATAAAACGCGAACTTGTCATCATCTTCTGGGTGTTCAAATAGTTTGGCGTGCTTGATGACGCCTTCTATCGTCGCGAGTTCTGGATACTGTTTTACCAGATAGGCGGGAACCCAAAACCCTTCTTCACCACCATTGACAAGCGATTCACTAGCGATGCGCAAGCGTTTATCCGCAATTCCTTTATCAAGTGCTTCTTTAATGCCGTTTGTCCATAACTCTGGCGCAACGTCAGGCTGCCCCTTTTCAATCATAGAGGTGCCCGTAGGAACGCTATCACCAGGGATCAATTCCGCATCGCACTGGTAGCCTTCATTTAAGACAAATTGGTCGATGTGCGCCATTAAGCTGGCCGAATTCCAATTCATATCCGCGATGGTTATTTTTCCACATTCATCCGCATTTGCATGAGTTGATAATGCTGAGAGCAGCATAACAGAGAGCATTGAAGGTGTCGTCTTCATGTGACTGAATTTCCTTGTCGTTGTCATTTACTTCAGTATATACATCGGTTTATAAAGATTCAGTGAACAAGTTTTTTTCAGTGACGTTGAGCATAAAAACGGCGATTTATGAAGCGTTTGGTGAGAGGGGTTTAAAGGGCGTTAATACAGCAAGAACACTCCTTCGTAGCCGCCAATCTCAATATGAGAAACATAGTCGCCGATGTTACCGTCTTGATCTACAGGTCGCATAGGCTCTGGAAGTGCGATAGTTATCCTCGGTGAGGAGAAGTAACCGATATTTTTGCCAAAAAATCAGTCCGATACAGCACTCGGCCTTTAGTGAATTCGCGGGCTAACACCATCTCCGTAGGACCATGCACCACCACCGTATCGTCTGAGTGATACGCAAAGTACGTATGGGTTGGTAACAAATCGATAGCGCCATTGGGCAAGTCAGGATGAGCCACTTTGCTCATAGAAGCATCTCCAATCACCGTGTAATCGGCAGGATAGGGCGTGCTGGTGGACATCATTACCGGAGTCGCCTGATACCCCTCTGGTATTTGATTGGCAGGCTCTCCCAAATCAACGGCAAGCAAGGTGCTAGGTTGATAAGCAATATTCTTTGGTACGCCTGCCTTCCAGAAGTTGTCACTTGTTGTGTTATTACTTCCATATAAGTAGCCATTGTTCCACTGATTAAAGTAACTGCGCTCAGGGTGATAGTTTAAGTAGAACACTGCTAGTGCAGAGTATTGGTCCTGTTTCCAATTGTCTTCTGTGTTCCCAAAGTATTGAACGCGACCATAACGCGTTGTCGCTTGATAAATCACTTTCTGGCCAGCTTTGGCGAGTGCAGAGTTATCCCAAAACTTAGCTAACCCAGCATAGCCACTAAAGCCGGTAGAAGGGAAAAGGTAGTGCTCGCGCAAGTACAAGGAGCCAGCGTCAACCAAGTGGTTTTGCCCATTACGACCGAATAAGTTTGCCGTACCTATGTTGAGGCCAATTAACGCATCTTCATCCTGCGTTGCCAGTTTATTCAAGAACGCCGAGAATTGCGCTTTGTACGCATCGTCAGCAGCTTGGCTACCCGCCACCAAACCAAGCTCACCCACTGTGCCTCCGGAATATATGTAGAACTGATTTGCACCGAGTAACTTATTCGTGTCGTCGTTGTACGCACCATTTAAACCTTGTTTCGCCCATTCAGCTTGGTAATAGTGGCGCATTGTATTGGTAAAAACGGGATTGCCGAGATTGGTCAATGCCCAAGAAGAGGTTTGATTCCACATACGACCAAGTGGAATAACCCGTGACTCCCAACGAAATCGTGCCGTTGCATTCTTATTCGAACGGTTTTTGTATTCATTCCAAGAAAGATAATTGTCTTGGTTTCGATCTGCAGATTTGTCGAAGCCACGAATTTTACGCCAGCGTTGAATGGTTTGACCTTCAGGTGTCTCCGTTGGTGCTCCTGAGATGTTGACGGCAGGGAAGCTATTTTTGAGTCGAATGTTTTCGAGACGTGGGCGGTTTTCTATGTTGTCGTCATGCCAAGTAATTTTCGCAAAGTAAAGGCGGCCGCCGTCGCGTAAAAAGGTGGAGCCAAAGTACTGACCGCCACCATAAGTTTTTCCGCTACCATCATGCGTTGTAGCGCGAACCCAATCCGAAGGAACAGACCAGTTTACTGTTTGGTCTTTGGTCATGCCCTGTGTTCTATCTTTCTTAATATCAAAGGGCTTCCACTCCGATACCTGACCAAACGAGTCGATAGCAGAAGGGTATTCAATTATGAAGTTGCCACCTTGAGCAAACTGGGAAAACGTAAGGGTTAAGCGGTCGAACTTCTCTGAGTGATAAACATAGAGGGCACCACCATTATTCGCCTGACCGAATACATCAGCATCCCATGGCGGTGGTTGATATAGCCAAAAACCGGCGTGGTCAGCACTAGCCGTATAACCAACAATCATCGGTTTTCGATTGAGCAGAGTATTCTCGCCATGGCTTGAGTCGACTTCAGCTAGGATAGTGTCTTCAGAAAAGTGGAGAAAGAAATCTTCGTAGTCAATTCCATTCAGTTCTGCTTGGTTACGTATATCGTTTTCCAGCCAACCTGAGTTAAGTTCCAGCTTTTGGTTGTACATGTAACCAAGTGCTTGTACACGCTCATTATGACTTTTACTTTCGTAAGCACCGAATAAGATATCAGCATAATCCAGTTCCCATTCACGTGTAGCCGCAGCAGAGATAGGCTTATCTTGAAGATCAATACCCTGTTCATGCAATCCAGGTAACACGATTGCTGTTCTACTCCAAACGTTGGGTATAGAAAGTAAGCTCAGAGAAGCAAGTGCAATGAGAGAAAAACAATGCGACTTCAACATGGAGTTATCTCACTCATACTTAGATGACTCAAATTAAGGGCCAGAATACAAAGAGAAATTATAGTCCATTCACAAAGTCCTAATCAGGAACCCGCCGATAGAAGGCTTTACCGGAAACCGAGGGGAGAAGCCCGGCAAAAATGAGAAGGTCTGCGTCGGGTGTAGTACGTTCAAAGACTCAAAATTCCGTCTACACAAGCACAAAAGTAACCAGAATTTTAACCTTGTTTCGATTGCCATCATATTGTTGGATTTTCATCAACAATTTCAGTTAAAACCAACTGATTAAACCAGTCATATTCTCTGTTGTATTGATTGCTCATCATACAAAAATTTAACAAAATTAATTTTTATACATTTTTATTGCATAAAAAATCCTTTTGAGTAATATAAATGCCAAGTGACAATTAATGCAGTATGGCAGCATGAGTATTCAAGTTAAAAGTATCAATAAGTCTTACGGCGATACCCAAGTTCTACACGATGTCAGTTTTAATTGTGAAAGCGGTGAAACGTTGGTGTTACTCGGTCCAAGTGGGGCAGGGAAGAGCTCTCTACTACGTGTTCTTAACCTTCTTGAAGGGGCGGATAACGGCCAGTTAAACATCGCTAATGACGCATTCGACTTTTCAACTGAAATCAAAGAGAAGCAAGGTTTAGCGCTTCGTCGTAAAGTGGGCATGGTGTTCCAACAGTACAACCTATGGCCACACATGACAGTGATGGAGAACCTGATTGAGGCTCCGGTAAAAGTCTCTGGCATGGATAAAGAAGAAGCGAAGAAGCAGGCAATGCAAATTCTCGCGACGCTGCATTTGGCAGACAAAGCGGATGCATGGCCGATGCAACTTTCTGGCGGTCAGCAACAACGTGTGGCGATTGCCCGCGCGCTGATGATGAAACCAGAAGTCTTGCTTTTTGATGAGCCTACCGCGGCGCTTGACCCTGAAATCACGAACCAAGTGGTCAAAATCATTAATGATTTAAGCGAAACCGGAATTACACAAGTAGTTGTGACACACGAAGTGGATTTCGCCAAGAAAATCGCTAGCCATGTTCTATACCTAGAACAAGGACACATCGTAGAACACGGCACGCACGACGCATTTGTTAATCCGCAAACCACTCAGTTTGCCGATTACCTAAATCACTAAATTACGTTTTTAAAGTTCAGTCTATTTAACAGATAAGCTCGGCTGTCATTGCGAGTGTCAGCCCACTAAGTACACACGGAGTATTGCAATGAAAAAGATTTTACTAGCTTCACTAATCGGTCTTGTCTCAGCAAATGCAGCAGCACAAGAAGAGATCAAATTCGCGATGGAAGCAACTTACGCACCGTTCGAATACATGGATGAAAACAACCAAATCCAAGGTTTTGATGTGGATCTGGCGAACGCACTATGTAAAGAAATGGAAGCAAAATGTACCTTCCACAACCAATCTTTTGACAGCCTGATCCCTGCATTAAAATTCAAGCGTTACGATGCGGCTATTTCTGCAATGGATATTACTGATGCGCGTTTGGAGCAAGTGAACTTTTCTGACCCTTACTACGACAACTCAGCAGCGTTTGTTTCTATCAAAGAAAAAGTGGCTGATCAAAAAGCACTAGAAGGTAAGCGTGTTGGTGTTCAAAACGGTTCAACACACCAAAGTTACCTAATTGAGCAAATGCCAGGTGTAACAGCGGTTCCTTACTCAAGCTACCAAGACGCATTCATCGATATGAAGAATGGCCGTATTGATTCTGTATTCGGTGACACAGCAGTCGTAGCAGAATGGTTCAAGAAAGAAGATAACCTAGCGTACGTTGGTGAGCACGTTACTAACCCTAAATACTTCGGTAACGGTTTCGGTATCGCAGTAAACAAAGGTAACGACGAGCTAGTGAACAAGCTGAACACGGCACTGAAAACAGTGAAAGCGAACGGCGAATACGACGTAATCTACAACAAGTACTTCGGTAAGTAATATGGCACTAACGGGTTACTCTTTATCGCTTGTTCAAGCTAGTTGGATGACTGTCCAGCTGGCCTTCACAAGCCTTTTAGTCGGTTTGATTCTGGCAGTGGTATTCGCCAGTGGTGAAATGTCTCGCCGCGTTTTCGTTAAATGGCCAATGACGGCGTTTGTGACGATTGTACGTGGTTTGCCAGAAATCCTTGTCGTGTTGTTTATCTATTTTGGTTCGACGCAGGTTCTGTTTTTAATCACCGGCGACTTTATTGAAGTTAGCCCGTTCTTGTCTGGCGTGGTGGCGTTGTCATTGATCTTCGCTTCTTATGCTTCTCAAACTCTACGTGGCGCATTAAAAGCCGTTGGAAGAGGGCAGAGAGAAGCAGCAAGTGCACTCGGCATCAGTCAAGCACACGCTTTCGTTCGCATTGTTTTGCCACAAGCAGTAAGACACGCACTACCAGGCTTAACGAACCAATGGTTGGTTTTGCTGAAAGATACCGCGCTTGTATCACTGATTGGTGTAACGGATTTGTTGAAGCAAGCGCAGCTAACATCTGCAGCGACGCATGAAGCGTTTACATGGTACGCAACTGCTGCGGCGATTTACCTAGGCATTACTTTGATTACACAACGTGCCGTCAAACTGATTGATAAGAAGTTCTCAATTCAAGGCATGAGCATGGGACAGGAGGCAACTGCATGAACGAACAACACGTTTGGCAAATGCTGGATGGCTTAGGCACTAGCCTTCAATTGACCGCCGCTTCCTTGGTTGTCGGCTGTCTCTTAGCTCTGATGATGACGCTGACTCTGATCCTACGTACTCCGGGTTTGCATTGGGTAAGTCGTGGCATCATCACCTTGTTCACAGGTACGCCTTTGTTGGTACAGATCTTCTTGGTGTACTACGGTCCGGGTCAGTTTGATGCTGTGAGAGAAAGCGTATTCTGGACATGGTTAAGCCAACCTTGGTTCTGTGCGATGTTGGCGTTAGCGTTGAATACCGCGGCGTACAGTACTCAATTGTTCAAAGGGGCGTTTAACGCGATTCCTTCCGGTCAATGGCAAGCGTGTCGTGCATTAGGCATGAACAAAACCGCCACACTGAAAGTGTTGTTGCCATACGCTATTCGTCGTGCTGTTCCGGCTTACTCGAACGAAGTGATTTTGGTCTTCAAAGGTACGTCACTAGCAAGCACGATTACGATCATGGATCTGATGGGTTACGCGCAGCGCATTAACGCACAAACTTACGATACGTTGACAGTATTTGGTATTGCAGGCGCATTTTATTTAACGGTAAATGGTGTGCTAACTCTCATTTTCCGTCAGGTAGAGAAGAAAGCATTGGCGTTCGAAGCCACATAAACTTTAAATCAACACTCATCATTTAGTTCCACAGTGCCTCTGCGAATGACTCTCTTGCAGGGGCATTTTTTATATTCGTCATGGCAAATTCCTCAAGTTCCACCAAACTTAATTCAACGCAATTGCATTGGTGGCATCATGGAAAGAAGACACTTTTTAGCGCTGTGGACATTGTTGCTCGCACCCTCTTTAAAAGCGAAAGCACCAATGCGGCCAACGCCAGCACAAACAGAAGGGCCATTTTATCCAGTGGTGGACATTCCTCTTCGTCAAAACTTGATTCTGCAATCGGAGGGCTTGCTTGGTGAACCTATTGTGCTGCAAGGCAAAGTTGTAGATACAACAGGAAACCCAGTTTCAGGCATCAAAGTAGAAATCTGGCAATGTGATGGGCAGGGGATTTACGATCATCCTAACCAGCCAAATAATGATAAGTTTGATGCTCACTTTGCAGGCTTTGGCGCAGTCGAAACTCAATCGGATGGTCGTTACTTGTTCCAGACTTTGTATCCTGTGCCTTATGCTTCTCGTCCGCCGCACATTCACGTTAAGTTGTGGCGGGATAACCAAGAGCTTCTGACCACTCAGTTGTACTTAAAAGGCAATACTGGTGATGAATGGTGGGGTGGCAAAGCCCGTGATTATCTGCAGTTTGAAACCATGCGAATCGACGGGCGGTTAACGGGAGAATTTAACTTTGTGATTGGCTAGCGAATCCGGTTAAGCTACTAACTCAACCAATTGCGCCAAGCATTCTTTGTCCAGTATTGGATGAGGCTCAACACCCGTGACCAGCACTATATCCACGGAAGGCAGTGATGGCATATCGTCTAAGATCTCGAGATCATCGCTAACGCTAATACTCCCCATCGCACCGATAGCCATGCCTGAACGTACAATTGCTCGTTGTGCAGAAGCCGTATTGCAACATGCCAGTAGTTGATAAGGAGTGCCACGTTTGGTTAATCCGTCTACTGCTGCCGCATGGTATTTACAGTCGGTTTGGAATAGGGCGAGAGGGAGAGGTTGGGCGCTCTCAATGTCAAAATCAGGATGAGCAATCCACACGCCTTTGTCGCTTGCTAGCCAGTAACCTTCCTCACTGTCCGGTGCTCTTGTCACAATAGCGGCGTCTAGCTTTCCTTCATCAAGTTTTTCTCTCAAGGTGATGCTCGGCTCACTAAAGACCTGAATCGAACATGTGGGCTCAGATTGCTGTAATACGCGGATGACTTTAGGCAAGATATTGTCGTTGTAATCTTCTGGGCAACCTAAGCGAAGAGGACGCTTATTTTCATAACGTTTCACTTGTTTCAGTGCTTGATTGTGCAAGCTAACCAATTGCTCTGCGTGAGAGCGTAGTGCTAATCCCGCTTCACTTAAGACAAGATTGCGACCTTCTTTTTCAAACAAACTGACGCTGAGTTCGTCTTCTAGCTTACGCATTTGCGCACTGAACGCGGATTGGGTGCGATTGATCTGCTTGGCTGCACGAGTGAAACTTCCCGTTTCGGCAAAAGCCAGAAAGCTGCGTAACGCATCGATATCCATATCTAAAACTCATCCATCGTTTTTGTTGAAGTGTTCCATCAAAACTATCCGTTAGTCCCCTTAAATACAATCAGATATTGTGAATGGGTACTCAAAACACAAACCGCATGGAGGCGTCATGAAACTGTTTATTGCTAATCAAAACTACTCAAGCTGGTCACTTCGCGCATGGCTGATCTTTTCTCAATTCAAACTAGATGTCGAAGTCACCAAGCTCAAATTATTCACAGAAGACTTTTATAAGACCTTGGAAGGTATTACACCAACCGCGAAAGTACCTACCTTGGTGGATGGTGACGCAACCGTGTGGGATTCATTAGCGATTTTGGAATACGTTAACGAGCAATACTTACAAGGTAAAGCTTGGCCAAGCAACTCCGCAGAACGAGCTAAAGCACGCGCCATTGCATCAGAAATGCATTCGGGTTTCTTTGATTTAAGAAACGAACTCCCAATGAACATCCGCGCACACAGAAAAGTCGACTTAACGAAGGGTGCGCTTAAAGATATTGCTCGTATTGACGCCATTTGGGCAGGGCAAGCAGAACTGCATCCAAACGGTTGGCTATTTGGAGAATGGTCGATAGCGGATGCTATGTATGCACCTGTGGCATTGCGTTTCCAAACTTACGGTATCGAGTTATCCGAAGGTGCCAAAGCTTACCAACAGAAGGTGCTAGCAAGTGAATCTTTACAGCAATGGTTGGAAGAGGCGAACCAAGAAACAGATATCGTAAAAGAGGACGAGGCAGGGGAAGAAGTATAAGCGCATCTTGCGATCGCCTGTAGCAAGGGAAAGCATGACAAAGCACGCTTTCCTCTTCTAGGATGGTTGTAGTTTCCGGCGCGTTTAAGCTAGGTGTTCAACAATCGCTCTGCCTACGCCGTGTGCGCTCGTTGGGTTTTGACCTGTGATGACTCGGTCGTCCACAATCACAAGCTCTTGCCATGGTTGCACTTTAGAGTATCGCGCTGCGCCACGAGCAAGAGACTCTTCCAACAGGAATGGGATGTCGTTGATAGTGCCGAAGTCGATCTCTTCTTCGCGAGTGAAACCTGTCACTGATTTAGACGCAAGTAGCTTCTCGCCATTGCTAAGCGTGATAGGAAGAAGAGCGCCCGGACCATGACAAACTGCTGCCACAATACCGCCATCTTCATAGTGTTTTGCGGAAATCTTGGCAAAATCTTCGTTGCTCGCTAGGTCTGAAAGAAGACCAAAGCCACCCGGATAGAAGATCGCATCATAGTTGTCACCGTTGATTTGTGATACTGGAATCGTGTTGTTGATGCGGTTCTGGAAATCATCATCCGCCAAAATTTTCTCGTTGACTGCGTCGCCTTCGATGTCGGTTCCGTACAGTGGTGCTTGTCCACCTTTGATAGAGGCAATGTCGTAATCGAAGCCTGCACCTAGTAGCTCGCTAAGGGCATGAGTGAGCTCTGGCGCGTAAGTTCCGTTTGCTTGGTCAGTTTCACCAAGAGTCGCATGGTTCGTCACAATGATGAGTACTTTCTTCATGATGGTTTCCTTTTTGGCTTACGTGTATTTGTTGAACACCTTCATACTAATTGCTAAATAAATAAGTGATAATACGATTAATTGGCAAAACATTATTGCTATATAGCAAAGGTAAGTATGGACAGTTTTGAAGGCATCAATGAGTTTGTTACGGTTGCTGAGAGCTTAGGGTTTTCTGCAGCGGCAAAACAGTTAGGTTGCAGTACCAGTCATGTCAGTCGCCAAGTCACAAGATTAGAAGAGCGATTAGGTGTCGCTTTGTTAGCCCGTTCGACAAGAATGGTGAGTCTAACGGAAGCGGGGCAAGCGTATTATCAGCAGTGTAAAGAATTGGTGATTGGGCTTCAGCAAGCCAATGAACAGCTCACCACGCAGCAAACTCAGTTGAGTGGTACGTTACGCGTGAGTGCCGCTGGTGCGTTTTCTGAGAACCATGTAGCGCCTGCCTTGATGGCGTTTGCCAAGCAACATCCTAATCTCACGGTTGAAATTAACTTCAACACCAGCATGGTCAACTTTATTGAAGATGGTTTCGATTTTGCCATTCGTTACGGCAGGTTGAGTGATTCAGGCTTGGTTGCGAGAAAGCTGGTGGATCGTCCCATGGCAGCGGCAGCCAGTCAGCGTTATCTCGATGAACATGGTTTACCAACGCACCCAGAGCAACTCAAGCGTCATAGCTGCATTATTGCCAATAAGGACGTTTGGTTGTTTGAAAAAGACGGCAAGCCTTTAGATGGCGTAAAAGTGCAGGGCAGATGGAAGAGCAATAACGCACACACGGTCTTGCAAGCCTGTGCAGAAGGATTAGGTGTGGCGTACTTACCGAAGAGTAGTTTCAACGATGCTATTTCGTCTGGTCGTTTGGTGCCAATACTAGAGCCGTATTGGGGAATCGGCAACAGCAGCTGGATTGTTTATCAGAATCGTCACTTTCTACCACTACGAGCGCGATTGGCTATCGACTTCTTGCTTGATCATTTTGTCGATTGGCAGGAGTAATGAGGCTCTGCCAATCGGTTTGTTTATCCATTTGTTAGATCGTCAACATACTAACGTATCTACATGTTTTGATAGCTTGGTCCGCCGCCACCTTCTGGTGCTTTCCACGTGATGTTTTGCGAAGGATCTTTGATGTCACAGGTTTTGCAATGCACACAGTTGGCGGCATTTATCTGAAACTTCAACTTATTGTTCACTTCCACCACTTCGTAAACCCCAGCGGGGCAATAGCGCTGACTTGGTTCGTCATACATACCTAAATTCACATCAATTGGAATGTGAGGGTAAGTCAGAACCAGGTGACAAGGTTGATTCTCTTCGTGCTGTGTTCCCGACAAAAATACCGACGAAGGCTTATCAAAACTGATTTCACCATCTGGTTTTGGGTATGCAATTGGGTGGCACTCTTGTTTAGGCTTTAACTGCTCATGATCGTGCGAATAGTCCTTGATAGACCAAGGTAACGGCTTCTTAACCAGTGGTTGCCACAGGTTGTGTTCAAAAGTCGAAAGAGCACCGCCAAGTATGCTGCCAAACTTATGAATGTTCGCGCCAAAGTTACGCGTTTCGGCGAGTTCGTCATACAACCATGATGATTCAAACAACGACTGGTAGTCTGGCTCAGAAGCTCCAGTTTGTCGGGCCGTATGTACCGCTTCTGCTGCAATGATTCCGGACTTCATTGCTGTGTGGCTGCCTTTAATTTTTGCGACGTTCAAAGTCCCCGCATCACAACCAATCAATAAACCGCCAGGGAATTGCTGTCTCGGCAGAGAGGAAAGCCCACCTTTCGCAATGGCTCTTGCGCCGTAAGCGATGCGCTGAGCACCTTTCAAATGTGGTTCAATAGCAGGATGGTGCTTAAAGCGTTGAAATTCGTCAAACGGACTCAAGTAAGGATTGCTGTAATTCAAGTCGACAATAAGCCCGACGGCGATTTGGTTGTTCTCCATGTGATAGAGAAAACCGCCGCCTGTAGTATTTGTTTCACTCAAGGGCCAGCCAGCGGAGTGGATAACACTGCCAGATACATCCTTACTGTCAGTGGGTAACTCCCATATCTCTTTTAGGCCAAGCGCGTAGTGCTGTGGTTGCTTTCCTGCGTCTAGGTCGAACCTTTGAATAAGTTCTTTACCCAGATGTCCGCGACAACCTTCAGCAAAAAGGGTGTATTTTGCCCTTAGCTCGATACCTGGTTCAAAGTTAGGTTTGGCCTGGCCGTTCTTATCTAGTCCCATATCGCTCGTGTTAATGCCTGTCACGGCGCCAGTCTGATCATAATTGATGCTTGCAGCGGCAAAGCCCGGAAAAACTTCCACCCCAAGATTTTCTGCTTGGTTAGCGAGCCAACGGCAAAGGTTGGCAAGGCTAATTACGTAATTATTCTCGCCATTTATCATTGGACGCGGTGTAAGGAAGTGGGGAACGCGAATATGGTTTTGTTCAGTAGTAAGATAAAGGAAATTATCTCGTTGAACCGAGGCTGCTAGCGGGGCCTCCATTTCTTTCCAATTGGGGAAAAGCTCATCTAAGGCACTAGTTTCAAAAACAGCGCCAGATAAAATATGTGCGCCCACTTCTGAGCCTTTTTCTACAACGCAAATTGAAAGTGCGTCACCTTCACTGTCTTGGCTGAGTTGAGCTAGCCGACAAGCGGCGCTTAAGCCTGCAGGTCCGGCCCCCACGATCACGACATCAAACTCCATGCATTCTCGTTCCATCTTTATGCTTCCTTTCTATTATCGTCATCTGCGTGACAGGTTTTGGTTTCTATACAGAAAACTATAGCTCAGTTGACGTTAACGTGAAGTGGACTAAGCTCAAGTAATGGATCTGACGTGTTATATGAGGCATGACCATGGAAGACCGACCATTAGCAACACTTGTGCTCGCAGAGCATGACAACCAATCGTTGGCTGTAGGGACGCTGTGTGCAATTAAAGCGGCATTTGAGATTAAGGATGATGATAAATCTCTTCCTGTTTCTGTGTTGCTTATTGGTTATCAGTGCCAATCAGTTTTGGATGAGTTGAATTGCGTTCAGGGTGTTGCAGAAATTATCTGGGTTGATGCGAAGGGATATGAACATGGATTAGCGGAAAATATCGCACCTTTGATCTCACAAGTAGCCAAAAACTACTCACACATTCTTTCTCCTGCCAGTACATTTGGTAAGAATGTGATGCCTCGTGTGGCGGCGTTGCTTAATGTTGGTCAACTTTCTGACGTGATGACAATCGAGTCTATCGATACGGTGATTCGTCCAATTTATGCTGGAAATGCATTGGCGAGAGTCACGTCGAATGATCCCTATAAAGTGATGACCATAAGAAGTACGGCTTTTGATGCCGCAGAGCTATCTGACACACCAGTTGTCCCTAAGCTTACTCAAGTCGACACGGTGATTATCAATAAACTTAGTGAGTTTGTTTCGCAACAAACGCCAGAAAGTGAACGACCAGAATTGCCAGCGGCTAGAGTAGTAGTGTCGGGTGGTCGTGCATTCGGGAGTAAAGAGAAGTTTGTTTTAGTAGAACAATTGGCTGACAAGCTAGGTGGAGCGGTAGGGGCGTCACGAGCGGCGGTCGATGCGGGCTATGTGTCTAATGACCATCAAGTCGGGCAAACCGGCAAAATTGTTGCACCGGAGTTATACATTGCCGTCGGAATTTCTGGCGCGATCCAGCATTTGGCGGGAATGAAAGATTCCAAGGTGATTGTTGCAATTAATAGCGATCCTGATGCGCCTATTTTTGACATTGCAGATTATGGATTGGTCGACGATTTGTTTGTGGTAATGCCTGAGCTGTTAGAGAAGCTGTAGATATAGTCTTGCTTCCTAAAACAAAAGGCTTCCGGACTGGAAGCCTTTATCATGTGATTTTTATAAGTTACTTTTCGCTCGGACGTTGCAGGTGCTCTGCAAGTACTTTCGTAAACCTTGCAGCTTCACCACCAGTACAAGCGCGATGATCAAACGTTACGGATAGCGGCATTGCTTTCACCGAAATTGCCTGACCATTTCTTATCACAACTCGGTCGAGTATTCGGCCCGCGCCTACAATAGCGACTTGTGGCGGTGTGACGACAGGTGTTGCGTAAATACCGGCAATCGCGCCGAAGTTGGAAAGCGTAATCGTCGCGTGCTGCAATTGCTCACGACCGATTTTTCTCTCTCTGATCCCTTCAACGGTTTGATCGAGCCAACGACGGACATCTTGTGGCTCGTATTCATCTGCGTGGCGCAAAACTGGTACGTACAATCCATGACGGCTATCTACTGCAATTCCTACATTGACCGTTGTGTGTACACAGCGTGTCATGGTTTCGGCATCAAACCAAGCGTTTAAAGCAGGCTCTTCTTGACACGCATGAACAATCGCTTGAACAAGGCGGATACTGATATCTTCGTTTGGCAGCCAATCTTCCAACAACGCTTCTTCCGTAATGGTTACGGCGGCAACATGTTCGTGCGACTCGGTCATAGACGATACCATGGTACGTCGAGCGCCTTTCAAAACTTCGGTGCCTGGACGCTGTTTTCCGGCTTCGTCGTAAATATCGGCATCTACGATAAGTCCGTTCGGGCCACTACCTGACACGAGGTTAAGATCTACCCCAAGTTTTTGTGCCAACAAGCGAGCCGAAGGCAGGGCGGTAACGAGGTTACTTTCTGTCGTGTTGTGGTTGCCACCAATCCAGAAATCATCAACGTTAACATGATGCGCTTGGTGAGAAACGCTACCGACGACGGTTGCGGCGTCAGCAGTGGCTTTTTTCTCTGCCGTTACTTCTCTCCCGGCACCTGTTTCATCAATCTCTAGCAGTAATGCACCAATATTGACGATTTCACCTTCCTCACCATGACGGCTGACCACACGGCCCGAATAGGGGGCAGGGACGTCTACCGTCGCTTTTGCTGTCTCTACGGTTAAGATCACTTGATCTAATTTAACCATGTCTCCGACATTAACGTGCCATTTGACAATTTCTGACTCAGCGAGACCTTCACCGAGATCGGGTAAATTAAACGTCTTCATTTCCAATCCTCCACGAGTTCGCGCGCCGCGGTCACAATGTCTTCTTCCTGAACCATGAAATAATCTTCGTTACGGTAATAAGGCATAATGGTGTCCATTCCAGTTACTCGTTTAGGTGGGGCTTTAAGTAAGCACATGGCATGTTCAGCGGTTCGAGCTAATAGCTCAGAGCCCACACCACAAGTTTTACTCGCTTCATGAACAACGAGTAAACGTCCAGTTTTTTCTAGTGAGCTGAAAATCGTCGCGGTATCAATTGGCTTAATACTCGCCAAATCAATCACCTCGACTTCAATTCCCTGACTAGACAAGGTTTGCGCGGCCTGAAGTGACTCTACGACGCATGCGCCCCAAGTAACGAGCGTGATATCTCGCCCCTTACGTAAGGTGAAGCAGGTGTCGAGTGGGAGTGCTTCGCCGTTATCGACGACTTCAGATTTAACGGTGCGATATATGCGCTTCGGTTCGAAGAACATGACGGGATCATTGCTTCTAATTGCAGCGAGAAGTAAGCCGTATGCGCGTTGTGGAGAAGAAGGAATCACCACTTTAAATCCAGCAGTGTGAGCAAATAGCGCTTCCACGCTTTCTGAGTGGTGTTCCGGAGCGTGGATACCGCCGCCAAATGGCGCACGAAAAACCGCGGGACAAGTGAGCCGACCGCGAGTTCTGTTACGCATTCGAGCCGCGTGGCACATTAAGTGCTCCATCGCAGGAAAAACGAAACCTTGAAACTGAAATTCGGCGACAGGTCGTAATCCTTGCGTTGCCATACCGACCGCAACCCCGCCGATTAAGGCTTCAGCGAGTGGCGTATCGATGACTCGTTTAAGACCAAACTCTTGCTTGAGTCCAACAGTGGCACGAAATACACCACCATTATCGCCCACGTCTTCACCTAGTACGACAACATTGGGGTCTTGTTGCATTTCGTGGTGCAGGGCAAGGTTTACTGCTTCAACCAACGTTAGCTCAGCCATGTCTGCCTCCCTGCATTCTCATTGCCTTGTTGATGAGTTCATCTCTTTGTGCATGAAGCTCTTGAGGTAGCGATTCATACAAATAATCGAAACCGGTTTCTGGTGCTTGTGGCGGTAAGCTCAGATAGCGTTCAACAGCTAACTCTACTTGCTCTTTACAGTAATCTAGCCATTGCTGTTCTTGTTCGTCGCTCCAAGCGTCTTGATTAAGGAGGTACGTTTTAAGACGTGCGATAGGTTCGTATTGCCATGCAGTTTGAACATCATCTTCTTTACGATAACGAGTCGCATCATCGGCCGTAGTGTGGTCACTCAGTCGGTAACTCACCGCTTCGATGAGTGTTGCGCCTTTCCCTTTTCTTGCTCTCTCAAGGGCGGTTTTAGTTGCATCATAAACGGCGACGACATCGTTACCATCGACAGTAATACCCGGTATACCTGCACCTTGCGCTTTTTCTGATAAGAAATCGGCGGCACATTGGAGACTACGCGGCACTGAAATTGCCCATTGGTTATTGTTTACGACGAAAACAAGTGGAATATTCCAAGTACCTGCGCAGTTTATTGACTCAAGAAAGTCCCCTTTGGATGTACCACCATCGCCGCACATGACTAGCGCAGCTTCATGGTTACCTTGAATTTTTAGCGCGGAAGCCACCCCGACAGCATGCGTACATTGCGTCGCTATGGGTACACAGTAGGGAAGGTCTCGGCTAGGAACCGGACTGCCTTCAGGAGCAAAATCACTCCCGCGCTCATCGCCACCCCAGTATTGAAGGTTCTTTTCCATGCCAATGCCACGACACCACATCGCAGGCATATCGCGGTAGTAAGGGACAAACACATCATCGGCTTTAAGTGCTCTGCCGACCGCAATGCCTATGGCTTCCGCGCCTAAGTGTGAGGGATAGGTCCCTAGCTTACCGGTGCGTTGCAAGGCAACTGCTTTGTTGTCGTAAGTGCGAGTTAATACCATATCTCGGTAAAACCCGACCAATGTTTCAGTGTCAGCCCAGTTGGGTAGTTGGCCGACTAGGTCCCCACGATGGTCGATAAACCGATGCATGGGTAATGCCTGAACGTTCATCTCAAGCTCCTTTTGACGCTGCGGGTCTTTTGGACTGCAGCTGTTCATACAAAACCAGAGTTTGTATGGGTACTCAAACTCTGATATCAGCGCAAAGGCCATACCTAAGGTTGCGTGTGCTTTCGATAGCGGTAGGCATCTGTTCGTCCCTTAAACTATTTGTCGATAACATCGCTGCGACTATTTCACCGCAAGATACAGAGAAAGGCTTTTCTGTATCTAACCCTCTAACTAAATCGTGGTATAGCCAGATACAATAAGTGTAAACAAATTGTTAAATTATGCTTCATTTTGACTTTCGCTCAGTAGTAAAGTTTTGCTTACACCCTGATTTTGCAGAGTAATATGCTGCCATTTTGTTGGTGGTATTTTTAAACTCGAATTTAATTACTGGTTAATGAAACATATTTGCAACAAAATTTGGCTGTAAAATTTGACAAAGTGAGTCATTATTAATGAATCAACTCAAACAGTTGCTATATGATGAATTGCAAATTTTTGTTGTGCTCGAAGCCTCGACCTTATGAGAATGCATAACTTCTTCCCAACTGAGTGGAATCAAGGTAGGGTGACGGCATTACAAATGTATACCCTCGGCAGTCCTTGAGCTTATCCAAAGTAGGTGGTGCTCAAGTGGAAGTGATTATGGAGAAGTTATGTACCACGCTCATGTTTATTTTCCCCTAAGAGAACAAGATAAAGCGCAAGCCTTGAACGAGATCATCCGTCAAGAGCGTCAAGATGTGCTGCGTGTGTTTCCATTAGTTGGAAGGTTAGTTGGCCCACACAAGATGCCGATGTTTGAAATTCACCTAGAATCATTGAGTGAAGAGTTCTTGGCGTGGCTTGATACGATTCGAGGCGATTTTTCTGTGCTTATTCACCCAGTAAGCGAAGAAGAGTTGCTCGATCACACAGAACGCGCGATTTGGTTGGGCAGAGAGATTGGTGTATTTGAAGAAAAGTTAGAGAAATAGTTGCTCTTCTCGCCCATGCATGACCGCTTTGAATCCTTCTCTTCTCATTGCGGTCGCAGCTTCTGCTTAACGCCTCATCTTCATTGATGGGTGAGGAATCCCTCTCTTACGCTTTGCTGTAGTTATTTTTGTGCTAAACCTAAAAGTAGGCTTTCGAACTTCACGCACAAAGCGTGAAAATGTTGCTGTTTAGCATGCCATTAAATGAATTTTGGTGGTAATAAAATAATAAGTCTTTGATAAATCAAATAGGTATAGCAGGGAAGTGCAGTTTACGACCCCAACGCCATTGGCAGTGGCGCCGATAATTTATGAGGGGGAAGGGTATGTTTTCAATACTCTTGGTTATACTTGCACTCTATATATTTTGGCTGTTGTTTCGCAACGGGCCTGCGTTTGCCGGGCGTACCGCCCCAAAAAAACGTGACTGGGTAGGGCCTACCGCCAACAAAGAAGAATGGCGAGGATTTTGTAGGGATGTATTTCAGCCGTTCAGTTCTCAAACGACTTTCTACGCTATTGCTTATTTTGCCAATTACGTAGCAGCAGCGAACGCAATATCTTGGTCAACGATATACGAAGGCGATTATCCGGTCATCATAAGCCGATTTGGTAGCTACTTCATTTTAAGCACGCATGATGCACTGGTCGTAGCTGGGTTTATTGCGCTTGCTTTCTTTATCATTAATTGGCAACTTGCCATGCGCTGCTCTGGTATTCTTAGCCAGTATCTAGTGCGGATTCTTATTATTAATCAAAAGCGCTTTGTCGCGATTAGCTTGGTGTTTTGCAGCTACTTTTCGTACCTACTGACGCTTGGTATATTCTGGCTGTTCCATGATGGGTATTCAATCTGGCATGGATTAATGCTTAGCCCTGTGTTCCTGCTGTTAGCTTTATTGGTAGCGGTTGTTGTGCCATCTGCAAAAAGAGAAAATAGTGTACCTAAGTAATCCCGAGATGGTTTGTTCAGAGGGAATAGTTTGGCTTGTAGACTAGGTAGTGATGTAAAGGTCTAGCCAGTCTAAATCACGAAGCGGCAACAAAGTATACGAGCCGAGATCTTTACTTCATCAGGTATTTGGATGGCTTTGGGGCGTTTACTTAAGCAAGGTAGGCTGCACTTTTAACTCGATCAGATTATCACGTTCTGGTTTAGCCTTATCGAATGACAAAATAAAGCTGCAATTCGATAACCCTAGACAAGATGATATGTCTTCGTAAAAGGGTGAAGTGTTCGTACTGGGAACTTAGAATTAAAAAACGCGGCCAAAGAATAGCCGCGTTTATTAGAATAAGAGATTTAACTTTCTGTCACAGGTTCAGAGGCTTGTTCAGCGCTTGAATCCACAGCTTTTACGAGTAGTAGACCAACACCTCCGACGATGGCACCACATAGAATAAACACTAAGCGCCCCCATACTGGGTTAGGTAGCAGAGCCATAAACATGACACCTATACCTGCGACCGCGATAAGTTTACCCAGCATTTGACGTTGCTTGTTATCGAGTTTTTTCTGTGCCACTGATTCCGCTACAAGAGGCGTTGATAGGTTTTCAAAGAACTTATCGACATCTGCTTGACGTTTGTCAGTTAGAGGCTTGTAGAATAGAGTCGACAACATGAAGAAGCCACCAGTTAGCGTCATGTGTCCGATTAGACCTATTGCTACTTTCACATCAGACCATTCTCGGCTAGTCAACTCCTCAAGGCCAAACGCCGATGACACCATATCAGCTGTGATAACAAACCCAACAAGGTAGGAAACGATGCCACCCACGACTAGAGTTCCCCAACCTGCCCAGTCTGGAGTTTTCTTGATAAAGAAGCCTAAAAACGCTGGAATTGTCATTGGGAATCCGATGAGCGCACCAACGTACATCATAGTGTCGAATAGACTCAGACCTTTTAGAGAGTTTATAAACTGCGCGATTAGAATAATTGCAACGCCAAATACCGCCGATGTTGCTTTAGAAACTGCGACTAGCTCTTTCTCTGATGCTTGGCCTTTACGAACGATCGGTTCATAAAAGTTCTTTACGAAAATACCTGAATTGCGGTTAAGACCAGAGTCCATAGAGGACATCGTAGCAGCAAACATTGCAGCGACCAGAAGTCCAACCATACCTGCTGGCATGTACTCTTGAACGAAGTATAGGTACGCGAAGTCGCCTGCTTTGTTACCAGCATCTGGATAAGCTGCCGCTAAATCAACCCCTTGGCCTGCAATATACCAAGAAGGCATGAACCAAATGAAAACCCCACCCAGCATCAATACACATGCTAGCAAAGCTGCTTTTTTTGCATTTTTAGAGTCTTTTGCAGCTAGGTAACGGTAAGAGTTCAACATATTGTTTGTAATAGAGAACTGCTTAACGAAGATAAAGAACGCCCAAATACTAAAGATGCTTAAGTAGTTCAGGTTGTTACCTGCAACAAAGCTGCCACTTTCTGCGACTGGGAAGTTAGAGATAATTTCAGTAACGCCACCACCTTGAACAATAGCAACGGCTGCACATGTGATCGTTACCGCCATGATGATGACCATTTGCATGAAATCGGAGGCGATAACCGCCCAAGAGCCGCCAGTTACCGACATCGCAAGTACAACTAAACCGGTAATCCAGATGGTTGCTGTCATATCAAAACCAAAAATACCTGAAGCTATAATAGCAAGAGCGTTAAGCCATACACCTGCAGAGACAACACTGTTTGGCATCGAAGACCATGTAAATACTTGTTCGTTTGTTGTACCAAAACGCATACGAATGGCTTCTATGACAGTTACGACGCGTAACTGACGAAATTTCGGTGCAAAGTAAGCGAAGTTCATGAAGTAACCAAACGCGTTTGCAAGGAAAATAATAGCGACAGCAAAACCATCATTGTAGGCTTTACCAGCGGCGCCAGTAAATGTCCAAGCAGAGAATTGAGTCATAAATGCCGTTGCTCCAACCATCCACCAAAGCATGTTGCCGCCACCTCGGAAGTAGTCGCTTGTAGTACTAGTAAAAGTTCTGAACATCCAACCTATTGCGATTAAGAATAGAAAATAGATGCCCACAATGAGAGTATTGAGTTCCATCTTTAGACCTTTGAAGTAGTTTATTGTCCCAAGTAATAGTAACGTTCGCCCCTCTTATTTGTAGTACAATAACTCAAAACCGTGACCAGTAAGGCGTAATAAACCCTTTAATTAATCATACAAGTGATCGGTGTCAGATATTGCTTTTCTCTGAAGCTGCTAAAAGTGTAGAGTTTAGGTATGGGTTCTATGAATATACTTATAAAGAATCTTAAGTCCTCTAATAAGAATGGACGCGGATTTATGCATATCTGGCAGAGGGATTTAACATCGATTGATGTAGGATTGTTAAAAAAAAGCCCATGCAAGCCTGTACTGCATGGGCCAAACGGTACTAGTACCGCGAGCTGTCGGCTGAAGTTCGCAACAGCGGCTTTACATGATTACTAACCACTGAAGATGACGTTCGAGGGGACATCACCTGAATTCGGTTGTTTATGTAACACTGCTAGATCTTCGACAATCATTGCGCACATGCAATGCTAAGCTCTCTAAAATGTAGTTATGATATGGAGCAACTAATCAGTTTACACTCGCTCTGATGTTGGCAAGTGACAATGGCTATTCGCTGCATTTTGCTAACGTCGCTCCATTAATGATATTGTATTATTAATTAAGGTAAATGCTGATGATACCAAATTGTGACAGAGAACATGTTTAGCAAATAGGCCTGTGATCTGGATGATTACAGGCTAAGCCGATAAAGGGGCCCGACTGTCGCGTTTGTCTGAGGTGCGATACGGGTTTGTTGAACTAATAGTAACTCTGCAGTTGCAATTGCATCTGCAAGTGCATTATGGCCGTTGTAAGCGGGTAACCCGTAACGTTCCCTTGTCGCTGCTAGAGTCACATCTGATTCATCGGAAGCATTGATAGCTCTTTGTAACCTTTTTTCTATTCGCAAGGTGTCTATCCAAATGAGCGGCAACTCTTTTATGTTGAAAACTCGCTGTAAATATTGATTAATAAAGCTAGTTTCGACTATACATCCGTGCGCAACAATAACTTTGTTTTCTGCTGCTTTAAAGAATGTCCGCATTGCTTCATGAATAGAGATTCCATCAGTCAGCATTTGTTGGGTAATATGGTTAACAACTATGGTTTCGGGCTTAATTTTTGAGTCGCTATGTACATAAAGGTGTTGGCTTGTTGCTAAGTCAATATGGCCTTGTCGAATCTCTACCCAGCCCATGGAAAGAATGACTTCTTCCTCACTGTCTAAGCCAGTTGTTTCAAGATCTAGAACGATGAACTCAGTGTCAAAAGCTCGTTGATTTACGTCCAGATTTGGCGAGCGAAGCAGCTTTTTAAGATAAAGAGGGATGTGCTTCTTTTTATAGTGCTTTTGTCTCTGACGATTTTTTCGTGTCAATGGATGAAAGTACTCAAGTAAGCGCTTCATTATCGGCTCCCAAAACGGAGTTTGGCGACTTCTTGTAGATCTGCAATGATGCGGAACGCGTCTTTTAAATGTTGACGTTCAAAACTACCGAACGTATTGGGGTCAATGTGGTTATTTGGCTCATCTCCACTTTTTAGTGCTTCTAATTGATGGGCAAATCGAAACGACAAGATGAATTGATATGCGTTTATTATATTTTTGTACGCGTCATGGCTGAGCAGTCCTTTTTCGTTAGCTGCTTTAAAACGCTCATCAGTTGCAGTGAGGTCACATTCAACTGCCAGACCATAAATCCTTGCAAGATCAATGATTAGATTAATCGCGTGTTTTTTTACGTCGAGCGTTTTCTTGTTCTCTCCCGATTTTTGTAATACTAGGCTATTGAATATTCCTAACGGTGGGTTTGTTTTCACCGCATCGTTAACTAACATCGTAAGGAATTCTCTATTAGCGTTGATGTTAGAGTGAAGCTCATCGCGAAGTATCTGTTCAAAGTCTTTGTTTCCATAAACGGTTCGGATTTCTAAAAAGACACTGATATTGAGGAGGCGCTCGTATTCAGGATTTGCCACCCATTTCTTATAGTACTTTTTCCAAACAGAGAGAGGCTGGCACCATTTAGGGGTCGCTGCCATAAACTTCCCTGGACACAATGGATAGTTACATTTATTCAGGCCATTACTTACTATCATTGCTAAATGTTTGAAGTAGATACGGTCGTTATCTGTTGCCGAATCATCTAATACGATGGCGCTATCTTGATCTGACAGCATATGTACTTCTTGGCGAGCATGAGAGCCTGCCACAATCCAAGAGAAGTCACAGGGAGGTGTTCCCAACTTATCAATGGCTATTTGTATTAACCTACGAGTGTACGCATCCATAATCATGGTCATCACTTTACCAATGATTTCTGGTGAAACCCGTCCTTCGACTAATGCTTCAAAAATAGCTTGGCGCTCAGACGTAAAACTAGACAAAGCTTTGACACTGCCAGCATATTTGATCTTTTCAATTAAAAATATTGCTTGGACTCGATGGTTTTGAACCAAGTGCGTTGTTGTCAAAACGCCAACGACGTTATTGTCTCTGACTAGGGGTAAATTTCTTATGTTGTGCTGCATCATAATGGAGGCTGCGTGCAGAACTAAATCGTCAGGATGAATTGTTTTAGGATCAGGCGACATGACTTCGACGACTGGTGTTGAGATGCTTAATCCTTTGGCGATGACTCGCTTTGTCATATCTCGGTCGGTAATCAGTCCAACTATTTTTTTATCACGATAAACGACAGCGCAGGGAGAGCACTTATCGATCATCTCGTTGGCGACTGACTGAATGGATTGCTCAGCGGTTACAATTGCAACTCGACCACTAGCAACTTCCTCTACACGCCGAATAAACAACCCTTTTTCTTTGTTAGACCACACGACATCTAATGCTGACTTTAGCCGTACCTGAGCTTGTGATGCAAAATGTTCAGCACATTCAGGATGAGAAGTGCACAACTTTTTCAGCGCAGCATTTGGAATTACATAAACTAATGAATTTTCGATTGCAATTGCTTTGTATTCTTTCCCGCTTTCGACTTCGTTACCAAGAAAAGTGAAGCCAAACAAATCTTCCGGACCAAGTTTAGCTCTCAATATGCCATCAGATTTACGCTGTTCGATAGAGCCAGTTCTAATAATATAAAGTGACTTTTCGTTCTTAGAAGAACATTGATCAACAACATCCCCCTTGCTTAAATAAGTGATCTTAACAGATGAAGCAAGCTCGCGAAGTGCACCTTTAGGTACCTTGTCAAACGGATCAATCTGGCTGATAAACTGTATGATATTTGGCAGTAGCGAGTCGGTCATAACACAACATTCTCAAAATACATTTGTATTACTATATATCAAAATATTGATGGTGTGCCATAAAGAATTGGAGGAAACGAAATTAAAAAAGCACGCGAGATGCGTGCTTTTGCCTAGTTATTAGATCGCCCAAGCCCTAAGCTTAACTGGCTTCGGGTAAGCGATGTTTTGACTCCAACAAGTGGTTAGCCGAAGCTTGACGTGCTTTTTCAGCATTGCCTGCCATTATTGCTTCATAAATCTCACGATGTTCTTCGATGCACGTATTGCCTTCCTCAGATGAGTGAGCAATAAAGTTAATGAACATTGTAGTCAGAACATGCCCAAACGGTAAGAAAAAGTCGTTTCCGGTTGAGTTAAAAATAATGCTATGGAAACGAATATCTACATCCATCCAGCGCGCTTTGTCCAGTTCGTCTGCTTTAGCGACTTCCAACATATCTTGGAATGCTTCTGATAGCTGAATTCGCTGTTCCGCAGTGGCATTTTTCGCTGCTAGTGCACAAGCTTCAGGCTCTATCGCGCGTCGTAACCCCAAAAATTGATGACAGAACTGATCTATCTCTGTTAGACCGTCCATCCATTCAATTAATTGTGGGTCTAAAAAGTTCCAGTACGCTCGGTTGATGACTCGAGTACCAACTTTTGGACGTGACTCGAGTAAACCTTTTGATGTTAAAAGTTTTACGGCTTCACGCAAAGCTGTGCGACTGATACCAAACTGTTCACACAGGGACATTTCTCCTGGAAGAATGGACCCTTGAGGGATCTTGCCTGACAAAATGCTACGAGCAATTTCGCGAGCTACTTGTACATGTAAGCTGCGCTTGGAACCGGAGATAGAATGAAATTCACCAGACATAAAATCACTTATCGTTAAAATTGTATTATTTAAGCTTGGACTATATCATCCAAAGTGTAGCTCACCAAGAAGATGTTTACGTAATAACAGCTGTCTTCACAAATCCATTTTGAGTCTCCGACTGCTTTATGAAGCCTTCATGATTATGATACTTAGCGTATAACAGATGAGGCCACCGATTCTTACATCATTCCTTATTTATTTGTTAGCTCAATATGTTAGTTAACTCTAGTCGCGCCTACTTATTGTACTCACTGATTTTCAATACACAGCACACAATTTGAATAGAAGATCAGGTTTCTTGTTAAATAAAGTGATATTGTATTATTATATACTAAAGATCGGTGTGCATGATGTTACTACTCGACCATTCAATATTGAGTTTGGCCAATATACCTCGCGAGTAAAAATCATATTCATAAGATCGTTAGATTTTAGACGCTAAATAACAGTGCTTTACATTTACACAGAAAGTCTCCGCCTTCAAAGCGTGTTTCATTTGGCCTTTTCTAATTATTAGCTAAACAAGTCGTTTAGGCTGCTGGCAATGAGGAATATAGATGGCAGAGTTTTCACTTCTCGGGAATTCAAATCACAAGATACATGTACAAGTAGCAAGACAGATTTCTCGCAAAATATTGTCAGGAGAATTAAGTCAAAATGAGAAGCTCCCGAGTGAAATAGAACTGTGTAAGTTGTTTGGTGTTAGTCGGACAGCACTACGAGAGTCGACGAAGTTGCTGTCTGCTAAAGGCTTAATTATCTCTAAACCAAAAGTTGGAACTACGGTACTACCAAGAAACTATTGGCATTTTCTTGATCCTCAACTCTTAGAGTGGATCCAAGATTTAGAAGATACTAAGCCGTTTCTATCTCAGTTTTTAGGATTGCGTAAAGCCATAGAACCAGAGGCGTGTGCGCTGGCAGCCCAAAATGCCAATGCTGAGCAAAGAAAGCTGTTGTCAATTGTATTTCAAAGAATGACGATGGCAGCACGATGTCACGATTATGACGAGTGGATTGCTAACGATCATTTGTTTCATCAAACGATATTCCTTTGTACCGATAATCAATTCTACGTTCCCTTCAGCAATATACTTTCGACCATATTTAAGGTGTTTATTGACAAGTCAGTTGAAGGAGGGAGGTTCTGCCTTAATGAGCACCGTGCAATTTATGATGCAATTATGGTCGGAAACTCATTTCAAGCTCGTTTAGCCTCTCAAACGCTGTTAAATGATGAGAATCAGAGGCTTTCCGACGCCGTGAATAGTTAAGAGCTTGCGTACACCTTTATTGACTAAAAAGATTTTTCTGTCGTTTCTTTTTGTCATGAACTTTGCCTAATGACCGAGCTCTTTAGTTTAAACGTTTAACCTCATTACAAAGGTTTACTAATGTTTTCCCAACCATATATAAAGAAAAATTTATCTCTTGCTTGGCCGCTCGCTCTTAATGCTTTGTTGATGCAATCAATGCTTATGATTGATACGCTGCTTGTTACGCCATTAGGTGAAGTTTCACTTGCTGCTATGGGGATTGCTACAACAATAGTTTCTTTCGTTTTAGGCATCCAAATGGCTCTAGCAAATGGGTCTCAATTGGTACTTAGCCGTGCCGTAGGCTCTGGTCATTATCTATCGTTAAATAAAGGTTTCTGGGCAGCTTTAGTTATCAACGTTCTAGTCGCATCCTTATTCTGGCTGTTGATTACTGTCTTTGATGAAGCGTTAATCAGTAAGTTGACGGATAACGTTGATCTCTATGCGGAGACAAAATGCTACCTTGCAATTGCTAAGTTCATCGTCATATTCAATGCCATTACTCAGGTTATGATTGCGGTGTTCAATGCGCTTGGACGGACCAAAGTTCCATTTAAAGGCTATTTGATTGAATTGCCAGTCAACGTGGCGATGTCTTATGTTCTGATTCACGGCCTGACTAATTTTGAAGGTATTGGCGTTCAAGGCGCCGCGGCGGGTAGTTTGGTTGCTATTAGTATTCGGCTGTTATATTTAACCATGTGCATTAAGCTTGATGATTCTATCATCTTGTCTATTAAGAAGCTTGATGCGTCATTGAAAAGCAATATACATAAGCATTTTAAAGAGATTTTCCCCGTCGCGGCGAACGTCACAATGTTACAAACTGGCGCAACGATATACATGTTGCTGTACTCGCAACTGACCTTAAATGCTTATGTCGCTATGACTATCGTGATGCCTTGGATCAAAGCGGGTACTCAGTTCATTACTGCTTGGGCGCATTCATCGGCAATCACGATTAGCCAAGCAATTGGATCAAGAAAAATGGATGAGCTGCGTAACAATGTCGATATTAGTATTGATATGGCCGTGATGATCTCGTTCGTTTCAGCATTTTTCTTTTTTGCACTTAGTTTCGTTCTTCCTGATTTGTATCCCGACTTAGACCCGAGTACTTACAAAGCGTTATCCGCGATTGCTCCACTTTACATACTGCTACCGATAGTACGTGGCTATAACACCGTTCATGGTCATATTTTGAGAGCGTTAGGTAAAACAACGGAGGTGTTTAAGATTAACTTTACCGGTCAGTGGGTAATCTCAATACCGTTATGTGCTTTGATGATTTTATACTTGGACCTTTCAGTGTTTTGGGTGTTTGCAATCATGCCGTTTGAAGAAATTGTTAAGGCATGGCCATTTAGGCATTTAGCACGTAAGTCTCTGAAAGATTTCGATATTAATAAGGCAGACAAGCTAATGTACGATTGATCCTATGACTTTCGGATTAGGTCGAAAAGATTCGTAGATGGTATGGACTAAAGAGGAGTATGTATAGCTTATCATTTTGGGGTTTATCGAGTTTATAAATTGTGATCAATAGAGCACATCATAACTTCTTTCCTCGAATCATTCCTTTGCAAACCTTATTATATGTATGACAATATTACATATAATAAGGTTTGAACATGAAACTCAATCTACTCGTAGCCGCAATGGCTGTTACCTTACCAACTCTTGCTATCGCTTCTGATTTAAATAATGGCGTTGATTATCCAGTCCCTGCCGATAAATTTGATATGCGAAACTGGAAGATCACTATTCCTTCCGATATCAATGAAGACGGAAAAGTGGACGAAATCGAGGGTGTGGCGATGCTGAGTTATTCACACAAAGACTTCTTCTTCTTGAACGAAGAAGGCAACTTGGTGTTTGAAGTGCAGAATAAAGCGGTAACGACAAAAAACTCGAAGAATGCTCGCTCTGAACTACGTGAAATGCCTCGTGGCGCTGACTTTTCTATTCAAACCGATGATTTAGCAAACCATTGGGCTTTATCGAGCCACCCTCAGGCTGCTAAACACAGTCGCGTAGGTGGAACGTTGGAAGCGACCTTGAAAGTGAACCATGTTTCTGAACACGCCAAATTTCCAGAAAAAGGGCCTGCTCATTCTGTTGTTGTCGGTCAAATCCACGCGAAAAAAATTGATGCAAGAATAAAAGAGGGTAAAGGTTATGGACATGGAAATGAACCCATTAAAATCTTCTATAAAAAATTCCCAGAACACAAAATGGGCTCTGTATTTTGGAACTACGAGCGTAACCTAGCGAAGGAAGATCCAAATCGTATTGATATTGCATATCCAGTATGGGGAAATACTTGGGATAACCTTGAAGAACCAGGCCAAGCTGGTATCGCTCTTGGTGAAGAGTTCAGCTACAAGATAGAAGTTCAAGGAACTATGATGAACTTGACGTTTGAAACAGAACGCCACGAGACAGTGAATTATTCCATAGATCTCAGTAAGGGGATTGATAGTAAGGACTTTGAGCATGGCTACGCAGAAGACATGTTCTATTTTAAAGCAGGAGCTTATGGTCAATGTAGCGTCAGTGAGTCTCACCCTGTGTGGGGTACAGGATGTGCGGGCACCGGTGATTTTTCAGTCGACAAGAAAAACGGTGACTATAACAGCGTGACATTTTCTAAGCTCAAGCTAAATCAAAATTGAAACTAATAGAAAACTAAGAGCTACTCGATTTCTACTTAAGCCTCATCGATTTGATGAGGCTTTTGTTTTCAGTGGAATTCTTTAAAAGGTAAGAAACAAGATAGAGCAAGCAATCACTGGGACTGGCTTGAATTTAGAGTATTGTGTTGAATTTTGTTCTTCTGAAGAGGTAAAAAATAAAGCCAGGCTCGAAAGCCTGGCCTAGTATCAAGTGCTACAAAATAACACTAGAGTTGCTTTGAATCGATGTTATCGAAATATGCTTTTGTTGAAGCACCACTTGTGTCCCCTACATAAATAGTCAGTTGTGATGGTGTATTCGTTGCGTCTAAGCCTGTTTCGGACTGGCTTGGCGCATCAACCGTTTTTCCATTAATAGAAACGTTAATCTCATCACCATCCCAAGCTAGGGACATTGAGTTCCAAGCGTCAGTCGTAATAGTGCCTATTTCTACGTCATCTGATCCTGCTTCGGCTTCAACTTTACCACTGCCCGAAATTCTCAATTCGTAGTAACGATCTGAGTTGTTTTTACCTGAGCCAACATTAATGTATGTAGTTTTTTCGTTGTCTGACGGAATGTAAACATCGAATGACACGCTACCGTTTGATGTTGCTCCGTTTGAAAACTCGCGCGTAACGTATGGTTTGTTGGTCGTATCTGTGTCGGATATTAGCAGAGAGTTAGCGCCGCTCTTTGATACATCATCACTTACTACAGCCACGGACGTCAAGGTGGAGGAGTCATCAGCAACCGTATTGTATTCTTTCCAACTAGAGTTTGCTGAACTGATATTTGTTCCTACTGGGTATGAGTCAAAGTTTTCACTCACGTCTTCTGACGGTTTATCAGGATTAGAACTTCCGTCTGAAATGACAACCGCTTCGCTTGATGCACTGTTGTAAATTGTCGCGAGGTCTAAGCCTGGAATGTAGTTGTCAAAATCCTCTTCTAGAACCAACACTTCAGAGCCCGAATCACTAGAGTAAATCTTCAAGTTGTCTGCATTTAATTCAAAGTTTGTAGTGTTGCCATTATCACCTAGTCTCAGTGATACATAAGTTACAGCGGTGCCATCAGCGACAGGTAACATTTCACCTATTTGTTTACCGTTAACCGAAAAAGAGAAGAAGTTTTCTACCCAACTGACTTCTATCGCGAGGTTTTCACCTAACTCAAACGTGTCGCCTGTTTCCGTCAAGTTTCCACTTGCATCGCGGTATTTGATTTTGCCGTTTTCAAATGCCACTTCGCCATGCAAGTTGGAATTCGAGGTTTTTGCTGCATAAAATGAGATGTAAGCATTGTCACCAGAACCGTCGGCTTCCTGTTCTGTTTCTTCATGATGCTGGTAAGTTAGATCTACAGTTAGTCGGCCTGTTGAAATTTCTGAAACACTCGTTGAATCAGACAGCTTGATTCGTAACTCACCGGTGTCTTCTTCTGTTCCACCTTTATTGGTATCCAAAATTTGTACGACGTTGTTATCGCCAGCGTCATTATTTGCCGCTGCAACTGCATCTTTCACCGCATCGTTTTCTGATTCATCGTTACCGGTGAAGTTTCCGTCATTTGTTCCTGAGATGGTTAACATGCCGTTTGAAACTTCATAAGTCCCTGTTAACTCGGTAGGGTTACTTAGATCGCTCTCGTCATAAAGGTTGAATGTAAGCGTCTCTGTATCTTTATCTTCGGTATAAGTTGAAGTGTAGATTGTGTAAGTACCGAAGTTATCATCATCGTTATAATACTTTTGCGTACCGTCTTCAAAGACATAGACGTTTGGCAGGTCGTGCTCATCATCGGATTTCGCCACAGTGGCTGGTGTTGAAATATCCCACATACCTTGGCTCAACTCAGACTCAGTTTCTGTTGGTGGGGGAGCCGATGGTGCATCCCTTAAATCAGTGTTACATCCGGTTAACAAACCTGTGGAAATAGCAATTGCTGCTGCAATTTTTGTTACTTGCATGGTAGGTACTCACTTCTATGTGTTTTTATTTATGTAATATTGTTAGACAAATAATTTCTGTCATCTAGATGGTTTTATCAATAGAATGATCCGACTCACACTAGATACAATGATTGCTCACTGAAGTGATGAATAAGTCACACAAAATAGTTGAATATCAACATCAATAAGAGCTGAACCTTTATGAGGTTGACAGCTTTCTTTATAGAGGAACAGCAAAAACTAAAGGTGATTTAGCAAGGGAATTTTGATTTTATGTCAAGATTTTTGGCTTTAAGTTATTGAATTTATTGTTTTTTATGTTTTTTTAATCTTCTTCTTTATCATATGAAACGAGTTAAAACATTTCTCTGTAAGTGATGTATACAAAGGTCGTTTTAGAATCAGACATAGCTAACACTTTTGAATATATAATAATACAAATTGTCAGTTGAGGGGCACTTACATGATTAATATCACAGAACTCTCATGATGAATTAACTAGTATTTGTCATACATTAATTCAATAGTGTTGAATCAAATCCAGGGATTTAAGTGGTATCCCAAAAAATATATACAGAGAGATATAATCATGAAAGCAGTTACAACAATGTCCCTATTCGTTGCTTCCACATTAATGGCGGGAGCGGTTTCCGCAGCAACTTTAGACTATCGCGCAGAATATAAGCATGAGAGTGAAACTTATGCCCAACGTATCAAAATTAGTGGTAGTTCTAAAATTAACGATCAGACCAAACTGAACTTTGGTGTAGAACAAAAATTCCATAGTTACGACAACTCGCATTTTTGGGATCAACTCGTTGCTGGTGATTCTGAGTTTGATTGGGGAGTTCGCTACCAAATAAATAAACAATGGTTTATCCAACCAGGGATGCCTATTACTTTTGGTGATGATGACGAAAAAACCACTTATAAACCACAAGTTCGTGTTGGTTACAAATCCTCTTTTGGCTTAAGTACCGCTTTACGTTACCGACACGAATTTCAAGTTTATTCAGATGGTGCAGGTAACAAAACACTAACGGATGGTACTTCGGTAAGCGTTGCTGGGAAAACAGTTGAACAAGGTAAGTGGACACTGACAGGCTCTTACGATATGCGTCAGTTTGATAACGAGTACCTTGATAACGTCAAGCTGAGCTATGAGATCAACTACAACAAAAACTATGACGAAGTGCGTTTATCTGATTGGAAAGATTCTGAGTGGGATGCTGGCTTAATTGTTGGTTACCAAATGGGAGATTTCCGTCCTTACTTTGAATTGTGGAATGTCAAAGGTAAGGATGGTTCAACCACGGATGACCGCCAATTGAGAACACGCCTTGGCCTTAAATACAGCTTTTAACCCGAGTGTTATTGCCTAATTGTTGTTACAGCAAAAGAGCTGTTAATTCATTTTTATATTGTAGGTGTTAGATTACATGAAGCATATTTTCTTCAAAAGCTTGTTAGCTTCTTCTATTTTACTTGCTGTGGGCTGTAATAGTACGGCGACCATGGTAGATCCATTTCCAAACAACCAAGAAACTGGTGCTGATATTCTGACTCCCGTTACGATAACGGCGAGTAGTCATGATGGTAATGTTCCAGAGCAGTTGTTTGACCAAGATATTATGACACGTTGGTCAGCAAATGGTGATGGTGAGTGGGCGATGTTGGATTACGGCTCGGTTTATGAGTTCGACGCAATTCAAGCCTCGTTCAGCAAAGGTAACGAACGCGTCAGCAAATTTGATGTTCAGTTTAGTACTGATGGTGAAAACTGGGTGACGGTTATTGAGGGTGCGCAAAGCTCTGGTCGCGCACTTGGCTTAGAGCGCTTCCAGTTTGAGCCTGCAGTAAAAGCACGTTATGTTCGTTACGTTGGCCACGGTAATAGCAAAAACCAATGGAACTCAGTTACTGAGTTAGCTGCAGTTAATTGCGGAATTAATGCCTGTCCGGCAAGTCACATCATTACTGATGACGTCGTTAACGCTGAAGCGGCTATGATTGCGCAAATGAAAGCGGAGCAAAAGGCACAAAAGGATTTACTCAAAAAGAATCGTAAAGGAGACTTTGGAGCACCAATCGTCCGTCCTTGTGAAACGACTGTGACGTGTGATCTTTCTAAAGCGATGCCTTACCCTACGTTACCGAAAGAGCCACTCGCTACAAATGCACCGGGTGAAAACTTTGACTTAACACGTTGGAAACTGACGACACCTTTCGACCATGACAAAGATGGTCGTGCTGATGATATTGATGAGTGGGACTTGGCTAACGGCTTCCAACACTCTGATATATTCTACACAGCAGATGATGGCGGAATGGTATTCAAGAGCTATGTGAAAGGCGCTCGAACTTCTGAAAACACTAAATACGCGCGAACTGAGTTACGTACCATGCTTCGTGCTGGTGATAAGTCTTACAGCACAAAAGGTGTAAATCCTAATAACTGGGTATTCAGTTCTGCACCAGTTGAAGATCAAAAAGAAGCGGGTGGTGTAGACGGTACGCTTGAAGCGACTCTGAAGATTGACCACGCAACCACAACTGGTCAGTCGCATGAAGTTGGCCGCTTTATTATCGGCCAGATTCATGACAAAGATGATGAGCCAATTCGTCTTTATTATCGTAAGCTACCAGACCAACCAACAGGTACAGTTTACTTTGCTCACGAAAAAACCAAAACTGGAACAGAGGATTACTACAGCTTAGTGGGTGATATGACTGGTGAAATCGGTGACGATGGCATCGCGCTAGGTGAAAAATTCAGCTACATCATTGATGTGAAAGGCAACACAATGACAGTTACGGTAAAACGTGATGGTAAAGATGATGTTGTTCAAGTCGTAGATATGAGTGACAGTGGCTATGACGAAGGTGGCAGATATATGTACTTTAAAGCCGGTGTCTATAACCAGAATATGTACGGTAATCCAGATGATTACGCACAAGCTACTTTCTATAAATTAAAACAATCTTTTGGTAAGTACCAAGGCTAGTTCTATCACTTTTAGTTGATTGAAGTCCTTTGCCCTCAGCTTTGTAGCTGAGGGCTTTTTTTTCTATAGAAGAATAAAACAGCTCAAATATTATTTTAATTGACATAGATAAATTAATTTAAAAATTTATCACCATAGATAGGTAATAATTATTGATTGCTTTTATCTTCTGACAATGTTTATTTTTAAGTGCGAATGTATATTAGAGTAGTTTAATTGGTTAAATTTAAAATAACTCAGCGTTAGGGTAGATAAATATCTCATGAAACTATAGAAGCTGTTTTTAAGCTGCCTAAGTGGAGGTTGATTTATATAATTATCGTAGAAGGAAACACTATGCGTGAAGCGAGTTGAATTGTGGTGTTCTAAAAATTTCCCGTGGCGGCAGTATGAGCTTTGTTCGTTGCTTTAGAGCAAAGTAGCAAGCCTATTGCTAAGAGATTGAAATGACTATTGATGAAGAGTGCTCAAAGCACTAAAGCTCACATCAAAGATTTCTCCTCGATATGCATTATCAGGTTTAAACTGAGGGTAAATTCCGGCTTTGAAGTAAAACGCAATATCAGGCGACGCCCATCTTTCAGTAAGAGTATAGGACTTGTTGTTAGCGGTGTCTGAGTATGCTTCTCCCCACTTCAGTGTGTGCGAGGCCATATTACTGCCATCTGCATCGTAGGTGGCTAAAAACAGTCCTTCCTTATCGGCACGGATCGTATATTGCCAGTCTTCGTTTACCGCGTAGGTACCAAGCTTAACACTGAATGCGTTGCAATCAGTACAGTCTTTGTTGTTATCAAGTTTGTAGTTATCGTTCAGAATAACTCGGACTGGCTTATTGTCACCTTCCCAAAGTAGCTTCACGAGTGCTTGGCTGATTTTCCAACCATGTATCTGGCCTACCACGACTTTTGGTAATTGACCGTCGATTTTAGGGTATTCGTTGATTCTTAGTGTTGCGTTTAGCGTATGCGAAGTTGCACCGGTACGACTATCTTCAATATACCAACTTGTCTCTTCATCGCTGGTGCTGCAATCCGGGGAGTTAGTACTGATGTAGAGCTCTCGCAACTCTGAACGGATGTAACTGGAGTTGGCCGTTGACGTGCCGTAACCCATATCGGCACGGAAATGCATGCTACCGTCAATAACATTGAAGTATGATAAATCAATCTCGCGTTGGTAAACGCTCTCTTCGTTAGACAGAGGATCTTTACTTGAATTACAACGCTCAGGCTCTAATTCAGCCGCGCTGTCACCGCCAAAACCATACCAATCATTTTTGCTTGCAGGAATGGTTAATTTCCAATCGTCAATATTCCAGGCTATTGAATCAGTATGGTCAGTTTTGGTTAGTCCTAGCTGCTTAAATTGTACCTTTGCTTCACCGTTTTCAAACTGGTTGTAAACTCCGGCTTTAAAGTAGCTCAGGAGGTGCTGCCAGTAGGATACATCTACATTTACCTTTTGCTCATCGTTCTCTTTAATGGTTAATGTGTTTTCTCCGATTTTTACTTCGAATCGCGTGAATGCGTTGAGATCGGCTTTTCCTAAATCATAACGATCATATGATGTTGCATAACAATCTGATGCGCTAGAAGGTAGACTGCAATCTATGGCATTGTTCTTTACTACCGCCCAGTAATGACCAGTGATACTGTTTCGCTCTTGTTCCCAAACGATCCGTAACAAAGGGTGTGGGATAGCACCTATACCAGAAGTATCTGTGCCTTTGTTATGAATTTGCAGGAAAGTGACTTCATCGTGGTTTGCAGGGGAGCTAGCCATTGCAAGGTTAATCTCTGGTAATCGAACATCTGCATACAAAGTTCTAAAGACGCCTTGTTCTGAAATGTTAAAGTTTTCTCGCTCACGAACTTCTGAGCGCATTTTGTAGTTCGACATTTTAAAGACAAGGTAATTGGAATCCTTTTCTGCGTAAAAGTGGTCACTCTTATAATCCGAGAATGCTCCATTTTTGACGTCACTGTTTTTGTTTCCCTCCTCCCCATTGGGATCTGATACTTGTAAATCTGAATTACTCAATATGTTTTGAAATTTTGCTATTGAGTATGGTGCTACATGCTCTTGGTGTGGAATATTTGGTTTATCATCTTGGCTTGTAGGGGAGGTATTTCCTCCACACCCTATTAATCCAAGCCCAGAGAAGCTTATTAGAAGCAATTTAGTTGATTTTATAAACACAGTAGTACGTCTCTTACACCATTTAATATTTGTAATACAATATCATTTTAGTGTTATTGGGGAGTAGTTTAGTCATAAGTTAAATAGTAAAAGTGTTAATTAAATCTCAGAAGAGTTCTATATCTATAAGTGGTGTCTTTGATAAGGCGTAAGGTTAAGTTATGTCTGTTTTTCCTAAGAGTTATTAACGGTTTTACTATGATTAAACGCTAATTGATAAGCTCATGTAGAGTCATGTAAACAATCAAAAAAAGCCGAACATGACGTCCGGCTTTGAATTAGTTCCCGATTTTTACATTAATTTTTAGTGACTAGCTAAAGATTAAATTTGTGCGAATGCGCCTTCCCAAGTGTAAGTCACACCGTCGAACTCAACGCGATGTGCGGCGTTCTGCTTGTCTTCATCTAGATTGCAGATAGCGAAGTGGTAAGCGTTGCCTGTGGTAGTTTGCAGACGAATCACGGTACCCACTTCGTTGTTGCCAACGACGGTTACTGACTCTACTAGACCACGAGCGCCAACCGATGCTTCGATAGACTCGTTGAAGTAACCGTGTGTCTCTAGAACAGAAGCAAACACGTGGTTCTGACCAGATTGACGTAAGATCAGTGCTGGTTCGCTCTTCAAGTTGAAGTCTGGATCATTTGCGCCTGTGCGAGTGAAGAACACTTTGCCGCCGTTTGTTGCGCTTGTGATTAGCGAGTAGTAGCTGTTGTCGTGCAACCAACTAACAAGCGAGCTGCCTTGAACTTGGCCTGAACCTACATTCCATAGATGTTGGTAGCCGTTGTCTTCACCCATTGGGCGCAGCGTGCTTTCTACATCGTATTCAAAATCCGTACGGATGATTTGACCAGAGTAGTGCACTGGCAGGTCGTATTGGTGCTCTTGATCTGCTTCGATGCGGTAAACATCAATCACAAGTGGTTTTTCGAATTCTGGCAATTCAGCAAGAATAATGCTGCGTTGCATGTCTACGCCATTGTAGTAACCAGAGATGCGACCGCTCATGCCTTGCAGTTTTTCGTCATCAGCTTTGAAGAAGTGCTTAGAACCGAACTTGGTTTCTGCTAGCGCTGTGTCGAAGTTGTTTTGTGTCTTTTGGTCAACCGTTACTGTGTTGTGAGCGACCGTCTGCTTACAGTAAGACTTGTTCTCTGGGATGTAACGACCGCCAAATTTAGGCTCAACGTTTACCCAGCGACCAAAGCCGTAATCGTGCAGCACTTCATGACCGCGGTTAAATACGCTCAGGTGCAGACCATCGTAGTGACCGTGGTCTAGCGCTGAGTGGTATTGGTGATCGCTGCCGTGTTGACCAAACCAGATAAGCGCCATGGTGTCGTCGTCTTGTTCATCACGGTGACGAAGAATGCTTACGCCACCTTTTTCGCCTTCAGGGCCGTCAGTAACGAATGGGCTACCCCAGTTGAATGGTTTGATGTTATCTGCGGCTGCAACCGCATCAGACAATGTTTTGCCTGAGATATGAACCCAAACGTCTTGTTGGTGGTCTGCCATGCCAAGTAGCGTTTCAGACTGCTCGTAACGGTGGAAGCATACTGACGTTGCCATGATTACGCCTTCATCGTTAATCGAAATCGTCTTCGATGAATCGTTCAATGCCGGCAAAGTACCATCTGGGAATGCCGTCTTAAATACCGCGTAAGACGTGGTCTTGATGACCGAGTCGTTGAACTCGTAAATACCAAGCTCAGGCTGACGACGTTCAATCGCTTCTGCGAATAGGTAGATTGGACGCAGCGAGAAACGGTGGTAGTAAGGACCTTCCATGTAGTAGCCATCTGGTGAGAACAGTTGGTCTAGCTGAGCTAGGAAGCCGCCGCTCACTTTGTCCAGTTTCAAGCCGTAAAGCGCTTTGTCTACTGCATCTTGATCGTTAATTGCGTAACCACATATACCGACTGCTGCTACAGCCCACAGACCGTGGTTGTGTACGATGTCAAAGTCGTGACCGTAAGTGACTACGAACAGCTCAATCATTTGTTTGAACAGATCGTTTTCAATCAGTGTTTTTTGCTCTTCTTCCAATGTGTGGTAAATGCAGCTGTACGCACAAGAGGCGTATAGCATCCACATGTTCTCGTTCAGAGTTTGGTGGAAGATCTTACCCGGAGGGTTAGAGTCACGGCTGGTGTTGCTTTCTAGCGTCGGGTAAACCTTCGCGTAAGCCGTTAGCATGTCCACGATGTAATCGCGGTATTTCTGTTCGCCAGTGATAAGGAATAGGCGACCCGCTAGATCAATGTGGATGTAGTTTTGCTTGTGGCGGTTGTGCTCGTAACCGCCGCCTTCGCCGTGACCTGGAACTTCAATGCCGACCTCGGCCATGTAAGCGTCAGTTTGTTTGATGTCACGTGCTAGTGCATTTCCTAATAGGCTATCCGTGCCAAGTGCTTTGCTTAGTTCTGCCGCTTCTTCAAAGTTCATTAATAGCGGTTGGTAAGACTGGGTTTGGTAGCTCATTATTATTTCTCCTGCCCGAATGCGTTCACTTCTAGAGAGTAGAAGCCATTCCAGCTGTAGGTTTTACCGTTCAATTCTACTTGGTGTGGGGTTTGGTCGTCAGCGCCTAGCACATTGCTGATCATCACAGTAACCAGTGATTTTTCAGTCGTGATTTCTACGATGCTGCCAACGGCGTTGTAACCCACGACGCGGATATCTTTCACCTGACCACGTGCATTCACCGATTGCTCAAACTCTTCGTTGAAGTAGCCGTGTGTTTCTAGCACAGAAGCAAATAGTGTCGATTCGCCCTTGCTGCGCAGAATGAATGCTGGCTCGCTACGTAGGTTAAAGCTTGGGTCATTGGCGCCAGTGCGAGTGAAGATCACTTCATTATCGCCGTTCTGTTTCGCGCTGCTGCTTGTGCCTAACCAAGTGTAGTAGGTGTTGTTTTGTAGCCAGCTAACCAGCGCCGTATCTTGCACTTTGCCGCTTGCTACTTTCCAAAGGTGTTGGTAACCGAAGTCATCGCCAAGCGTGCTCAGTTCACCAAAGCTTTGGTAATCAAAGTTAGTACGTACGATTTGACCATCGTATTGATGAGAGTAGTCGTACTGATGTTCGCCTTCACCTTCGATGCGGTAAAGGTCTAGCAGTAGCGGTGCTTCAAGCTCATCTAGGCTAAGCATGAACACACTGCGCTGCATGTCTGTATTTGGGTAATGGTCGTTCGCAAACGCGCTCATACCATTGATTTCAGTGCCTTCTACTTTGAAGAAGTGAGGCAAACCGTGTACCGAATCAGCGCGCTCTACATCGAAACCATTCTGACATTGCTCATCAATCGTTACCGCGTTGTGCGCGATAGTTTGACGTGCGTACGATTTGTTTTCGTCTAGGTAACGCCCGCCGAATTTAGGCTCAACGTTTACCCAGCGACAGAAGCCGTATTCACGCAGCACTTCTTGACCACGGTTGAAGAAGGTAATGCCAAGCGTATCGAAGTTACCATGTCCCATGCCGTGTTGACCGTAGTTCATCACAAGCTGTGACACATCACCGGTTTTATCCTGCATGCGGATAAAGCCTTGTGCTCCGTTGTTACCAGTTGGACCTTCGTT